>JANKMX010000100.1 GCA_024649995.1 Gudongella sp.
CAACTCCTGTGCTATTGTAAATTCACAGGATAATTCTGTCAACCCTATGAGCCGCAGCTATAAGGTGAGAAGCGGAACTTCTACTTTGAATTATATATTCAATTCCTTAACCATTATATGACATCATTACATCTTTGTCAAACATTATTGTTGAACAAGCTCATAAAGTGCGTGAGAATAGATTCCCGTTAGCTTTATAACGTTTTCAATGGAGATATGCTCGTCCTTTTGATGAGCCAACTCCTCCTGTCCTGGGAATACCGGACCGAATGCAACTGCGTTCTTCATGGCTCTTGCATAGGTCCCACCCCCAATTGTTAAAGGTTCAGAAGCCATATCGCCGGTTTGTTCCCTATATACCCTCATCAAGGTCTCCACCAGTTCATTTTCCTTTGCTACATACAGGGGCCTGGAATCCAATTCGCCTTCCTCAAGCTCGATTGAGGTATTTTTAAGGACCTCCCTTATTCCATCAAACACTTCCTCTGCAGAGTTGTTAATGGGATATCTGACATTGACAGAGAGTATTATGTGATTACCATCATAGTTTATCAGCCCTGGATTGAAGTCAAGCTTTCCTGATAGCTCATCTTCTAAGGCGCAGCCTATTCCTTCTCCATGGTGCTTAAAGGCAATACTCTCATTGTAAAAATTTATGAATCTGCAAACAGGACAATGTCCAGAATAAACAAATCCAAGAAAATCCATCAAATAGCTGATGGCATTCTCCCCTTTGGCAGGAGTGCTTCCGTGGGCGGATTTGCCCATAGCAGTTACCACAAAACCTCCATCTGTTTCCTCAATTTCAATGGAGAAATCCTTAGCCTTTACATAATCATCAAACTGAGACATAAACAGATTCTTATCCTTTACCTGGAGGTCGGCCCAGGCCTTATCCGGCACCATATTTGTGGCATTCCCTCCCTTAATGTCAACAAGTGTCACATCACAGCCTTCTGTGCCTCTGTATGGAAATTTAAGATCAAAGCCTGTAATCCCTTTTTCTCCATGGATTACAGGGAAATCAGCATCAGGAGTGAAGGCCATCGTTGGTGGTTCTTCATTCTCAAAGTAATGCTTCATGCAGTCCCATCTGCTTTCCTCATTTGCTCCAATAATCAGTCTAATCCTTCTATTTGGATTTACACCACTGTCAGCCAAAGTCTTCATTGAGTACAGGGCTATTACGGCAGGACCCTTGTCATCCATGGTACCACGACCATAGATTTTACCATCATGGATTTCTCCACCGTATGGTGGATATGTCCAACCGTCACCTTCTGGAACAACATCCACATGGGCTAGGATACCAACTGTCTCATCCCCTTCACCAAAATCTATATGACCTGCATATCCATCCAGATTTTTGGTTTCAAACCCCATGCTTTCACCAAGCTTCAACATATAGTCCAAAGCTTCGAAGGGCCCACTTCCAAAGGGCTTCCCCGGAAGTGGCTCCTCCTCTACTGATCTTATCCTGACTGCTTCCTGAATAGACTTTATTATTTCAGGCTCAAGTTTCTTGATTGTGTCTTTAAAATCCATCCTCTACCTCCGGTCTATTTTGCCTTAGTCTCAGCCTCTTCAATTATTTGTTCGATAAAGGCTTCCATACCCATTTGACCCATGTCTCCCTGATCTCTCTTTCTTACTGATACCAGTCTGTCCTCAACCTCTTTCTCTCCTACGATAAGCATATATGGTACCTTCTGCATTTGAGCTTCTCGTATTTTATATCCAATCTTTTCTGCCCTTTCATCAACCTCCACACGGATACCCTTATGCTCAAGCTGTTTTGCAACCTCTTTAGCATAATCGTTAAACTTGTCTGAGATTGGTAGAACTGTGGCTTGAACCGGCGCAATCCATACTGGGAATTTTCCTGCAAAGTGTTCAATAAGAATACCCATGAATCGCTCCATGCTTCCAAGTATTGTTCTATGGACCATTACAGGTCTCTTCTTCTCATTGTCTTGGTCAACATATGTCAGGTCAAATCTTTCAGGCATCTGGAAGTCCAGCTGTATTGTACCACACTGCCATGTCCTGCCAATTGCATCCTCGAGATGAAAATCTATTTTAGGACCATAGAAAGCTCCGTCACCTTCATTTATCTTAAATGGTATTTCCTTCTCCTCCAATGCTTCCCTAAGGCTTTCAGTAGCAAGATTCCACTGTTCCTCAGTTCCCATTGAATTCTCTGGTCTGGTTGACAACTCGATGTTGTACTTGAAACCGAAAACATCATAGATATAATCTGCTAGATCAATTGTCTTCTTCAATTCATCCTTAACCTGAGATGGCAGCATATATAGATGGGCATCATCCTGAGTGAAGCTCCTTACCCTCATAAGGCCATGAAGAGCTCCTGATAGCTCATGTCGATGAACAAGCCCCAGCTCTCCCCATCTTAGGGGTAGATCTCTGTAACTGTACATTTTAGACTTGTATACAAGTATTGATCCTGGGCAATTCATAGGTTTTATTGCATAAGCACCCTCATCAATTGAAGTGAAATACATATTTTCCTTGTAGTGATCCCAGTGGCCCGATTGATGCCAAAGCTGCTCATTAAGAATTAGTGGAGTTTTGATTTCCCCATAGCCTCGCTTGGTATGCTCATTCCTCCAGAAGTTTTCAAGAATATTTCTAATTACCATTCCCTTAGGATGGAAGAATGGGAATCCTGGTCCTTCCTCCTGCATGCTAAAAAGGTCCAGTTCCTTGCCTAGTTTTCTGTGATCTCTCCTTTTCGCCTCTTCAAGTCTGTTGAGGTATTCCTCAAGATCCTTCTTCTTTTCATAGGTTGTTCCGTATATTCTCTGAAGCATCTTATTGTTTTCGTCACCACGCCAATATGCACCTGCGATACTCATAAGCTTGATTGCCTTTACTTTCTTGGTATCATAAAGGTGAGGTCCTGCGCAAAGGTCTGTAAAATCTCCAAGCTTATAGAAGGAGATTATTTCATCCTCAGGCAGATTTTCTATTAGATCCACCTTGTACTCTTCACCTCTCTCCTTGAAAAATTCCAAGGCCTCATTTCTTGACATCTCAAATCTCTCAAGTACATGACCCTCCTTGGCAACACGCTTCATTTCCTCTTCAATTCTCTCCAAATCCTCTGGAGTGAATCTATGCTCTGTGTCAAAGTCATAATAGAAGCCATTTTCAATAGCCGGTCCAATGGCAAACTTCACATCAGGGAAAAGATTTTGAACCGCATGAGCCATAATGTGAGCAGAAGTGTGCCAAAATATCTTCTTTCCTTCAGGATCCTCAAATTTTACTACCCTGAATTCTGAGTCCCCCTTTATTCTTTCTTGCATTCCCATTATCTTGCCATTTACTACCGCTCCCATGGCAACTCTTGCCAGTCCTTCTGAAATATCAGCTGTTACATCGTAAACCTTCACACCATCATCGTACTCTCTCACTGAACCATCTGGTAAAGTAATTTTAATCATATTTTTCCCTCCTTAAAAAAATAAGGTCCTTCATACCTACATTTCTGTAGGGACGAAAGACCGCGGTTCCACCCTAATTTATACTCATTTCTAATAACGCCTTATGGCGGCTACCCTTTCAGGTACGGCTCCGGGGTGGTTTTTGGTCAACATCCTTGAAGAGAACTCTCAGCCTGGGTTCCCTCTCTCTGACAATTATAATCAACCTACTCTTCCCATCGACACCTTTGATTTTTAATTAGATAAATTTTAACAATTCTGTCCACTATTGTCAAGCTATTATTGTATATACCACAATCACATTACCTTAAAACTCCAATCAAGGTATTCAGGTCATACTTGGTCTGTTCTCCAGACTTCATGTCCCTCAATGTATATTCCCCACTCTTCTTCTCTTCCTCACCAATTACAATAACAAAGGGTATTCCCATCTTGTCTGCATAGTTGAATTTCTTTCCCAGTTTGGTCTCTTCCAAATATATCTGGGTGAAAATATCATTCTTTCTCAATGCAGCAGCCAGCTTTATTGACTCATCCATATATCCCTCCATAGGGATCACAAGAACCTTTGTAAGTGAATTCTCCTGGGTATTGATTATCCCTGCTTCCATTAGTTGATAGAACAATCTGGTAAGTCCAATTGATATTCCAACACCTGGCAGCTGCTGTTTGGTGTAGTAGGTGGCCAGATTGTCATATCTTCCACCTGAGCACACGCTTCCAATTGATGGATACTCATCTAGTAATGTTTCATACACCGTTCCGGTATAGTAATCCAAACCTCTTGCAATTGTAAGATCGATTGCGAAATTGGTCTCTGGAACTCCAAACAACCTTAAATACTTTACCACTGTATCAATTTCCTCTAGGCCTTCCTTAAACAGATCGTTCTCAATGCCCATCTCAGTTAATGAGGCAATTATTTCATCGTTGTTTCCATCTATTGATACAAATCTCTTTATGCTGACTATCTGTTCTTGCGACAATCCGTTCTCTGCCAGCTCTTCTTCTACCTTTTTAATGCCTATCTTTTCCAGCTTGTCCACTGCCCGTAGAACCACATGTGCATCCTCTATGCCAATTGAGCTGAAGAATCCGGTTAGTATCTTTCTATTGTTTAGTTTTATGGTAAATTCTTCAAAACCCAGATCCTTGAAGGTTGAATAGATTACACTAGGTATCTCTGCATCGTTTATTATATCCAGCTTCCCATTTCCAATTATGTCTATGTCCGCCTGATAGAATTCTCTGAAACGTCCTTTTTGATTTCTTTCTCCCCTATATACCTTGCCAATGTGATACCTTCTATACGGAAAGTTCAGCTCAGAGTAATGCTGGGCAACATACCTGGCCAGTGGTACTGTTAAGTCGAATCTCATGGACATGTCTGTACTTCCCTTAACAACCTTATAGATCTGCTTTTCCGTTTCTCCTCCACCCTTTGCCAGGAGCACCTCGGATTTCTCGATAACTGGTGTATCAATCGGTAAAAAACCAAATTTTTCATAGTTTCTTCTGATTGTATCCATCATTCTGTTAAATAGAATCTGGTCACCAGGATTCAATTCCATAAATCCAGGCAGTATTGATGGCTTTACTATATCATTTCCCATATTTTACCTCCCTGATATTGAGTATATGTCTTATGATACCACTAAATCCAAACTTTTAAAAGCTACCTTATTGATGTAACTATTCACTTCTGGAACAAAGTCCGATTATTGTTCCTATATCAATCGCAGGTTCTTGAGTCAGGTATAACAAGCTTATTCCCTTTTCAGTTAGAAATTCTTCAATTCTGTATTTGTCAGGATGAAGATCCAAATTACCTGTTACAGCCATTTTATCTTGGGATATCAAGCCTGTAGCACCTCCAATAAATCCATATTCAAAGCCTGGAAGCCTTATATAGCCTGGTTTTATGAGAAGTACGTCAAACCCTTCTCCGGAAAGTGTCTTGAAGATTCCCGAGTCAGAGGTTATTCCACTGCTCTCATCCACAATTACCAGAGAGCATTTCGAATAGCCCTGTCTGATGTTAAGCCTTTTTAGATTTAGTTTTTCTGCGAAGTCCAGAATTACCCCATCGGTTACATCCAGCCTGTGTATAAGGGTATCCTTCAAGTAAGTTACATTATACGGAACATCCTTTGGATAGCTTTCCTCCAAATCAGTCCATCCCTTTCTGACCTGAATCCCATGATTCTCAAGTTTATTGTTGTAGTACTCCCATACTGATGGAGCTGCAACAACTGAGCCGTCAGGTAAGGGCGAAAGCACCATGTCTGGATGATTTGCAACATATCTTGGCAGGCAGGAGGTCTCAATTGTTGGTATGGTTCTGATACCCATGCTTTCAATAGCCTGAAAGATTTCAGAAGTGGCATCTTTATTTATTATGGCTATATCAATCTTTTTCTCTGGTACATAAGGATTCTTCATATAATATCATCCCCTAAAATCCAAGTATTCTAAAAAAATCCTTCTGAGTTAACAGAAGGATTTCATTCTGGAGGCGACACCCAGATTTGAACTGGGGGTGAAGGTGTTGCAGACCTCTGCCTTACCACTTGGCTATGCCGCCATATTTATGGAGCGGAAGACGAGATTCGAACTCGCGACCCTCGCCTTGGCAAGGCGATGCTCTACCACTGAGCCACTCCCGCAT
>JANKMX010000101.1 GCA_024649995.1 Gudongella sp.
ATAAAAATTTCATCGGTAGGGAACTAGCTATTTGATTCCAGATGTAATCATTGAGATTTACGTACATGTCCTCGTAGTAAACTACCTCATCAGATTCCTCATCTTCAATGTTGTTCCCTGATTCTTCTTCCATCAATTTTCCTGAAGCCTTGAAACTAATTTCATTGCTACTTTCAACAAGACATCTGTCACAAGGCGCTTGGTAAGAATACTTACCTTTGGTTTCAATGAGTATTTCGCCATCAACCTTATAGAAGTTCCCCTCTATATGTATTGGGTCCACAACTGAAGAAACGTCTTCATTTGGAAACTCGTCCTTGGACAGGTCAAATGCAAAACTCATAACCTGCTTTCCGCTATCAAGAAAATCTGATAAATCAATTTTCATAGTTGTCACCTCTTAGACTAACACTACTATTATATATACGAGGGACACCTTTGTCAACCTCTATATTTATTTGACCAATCCAAAAGTATCTCTTGCTATCATAAGCTCTTCATTTGTTGGAATAACCATGATTGTTGCGCTTGTAAGGTCTTTATTTAGTACAGCTTCCTTACCTCTAACTCCATTGTTCAGGTCATTGTCAATTCGAATGTTCAGGCACTCAAGTCCTTCACAAACCATTCTTCTGATAACATCTGAATTCTCGCCAATTCCAGCTGTGAAAACCAAGACGTCAACTCTGCACATTTGTGCTGCATAAGCTGCAATGTACTTCTTTACACGATTTGTAAATACCTTCAGTGCAAGCTCTGCTCTTTCGTTTCCTTCTTCTGCTGCTATCTCAAGATCCCTGAAGTCACTGCTCAAGCCTGATATGCCTAGTACTCCTGATTTCTTGTTAAGCATGTTGTTTACCTCATCAAATGACATTCCTTCCTTGTCCATCAGGAATGGAATAATGGCAGGGTCAATGTCTCCAGATCTTGTTCCCATAGCCAGTCCTTCAAGTGGAGTGAAGCCCATGCTGGTATCTACGGATTTACCACCTTCTATTGCTGTTACGCTGGATCCATTTCCAAGATGACAGGTTACAATGTTCAAGTCCTTTATATCCTTGTTCATAAGCTCTGCAGCCCTTAATGATACATACTTGTGAGAAGTTCCATGGAATCCATATCTTCTTATTTTGTATTTGTCATAGTACTCGTAAGGTATGGGATAGATGTAATTTTCAGCCGGAATGGTTTGATGGAAAGCTGTATCAAATACTCCTACCATTGGTGTATCAGGCATCAGTTCCTTGCACGCTTCGATTCCCATGATATTTGGAGGATTATGCAATGGTGCTAATTCGATGTTTCTGTTAAGAGCATCCATGACAGCTTCATCGATTATAACTGAGCTGGCAAAATCTTCTCCACCGTGTACAACTCTGTGTCCTACTGCACCTATCTCGTCCATGGATTCAATTGCTCCATGTTCCTTGTCAACAATAACCTGAAGCACAAGTTCTATTGCCTTTTTATGGTCTTTCATAGGTTCTTCAATTACCACTCTCTCTTTACCAGTGGTATCGTGTTTGATTTTTGAGCCCTCAATCCCTATCCTTTCAACAAGACCCTTTGCCATTACCTTTTCACCCTGCATATCAATAAGTTGATATTTAAGGGATGAACTACCACAGTTCATAACTAAAATTTTCATTTACAGACCTCCTAACAATATTTCTATCTCAATAGTATTATATTTGTGTTAAAAAATCAACAGAAGAAACCAAAACTGCGTCAAAACAAATCATAAGCCTCAGATACTTGCATTCCTACTAATTATCTGAAAGCAGTTAGCTTAAATTATGTTTGTTTATATACCTGTGTATGTTATTATTTTTAATAGGGAAACACATATTTAAAATTAATATCCTGAAGTGATTCGTCCTTGGCAGAAAGAGGTGACAAATATGAAGGTAGCTGGTTTAATAACTGAATACAACCCATTTCATAACGGGCACAGAATACACATTGAAAAAACCAGAGAGCTCACTGGTGCATCGCATCTGGTCGCTGTAATGAGTGGTTCTTTTGTTCAAAGAGGGGAGCCGGCAATAGTAGACAAATGGACACGTGCTGAAATGGCAATCAAAAACGGAGTCGACCTTGTGGTTGAATTGCCTTTCACCTATGCCGTCCAAACAGCTGAACTGTTTGCATCAGGTGCGACCAGAATACTTGAAGAAATGGGTATAGTTGATTGTCTTGTCTTTGGAAGTGAGTCGGGTAATATTGATAATCTCAAAGATATCGCCATGATATTGGCAAAAGAGCCACCGCTATTTAAGAAATACCTGAAAGAGCATTTGAGCAAAGGGAACTCATTTTCTGCCTCAAGGTCTCTTGCCTTGGTGGACTATATGATATCCAAGAAAATTGATATTCCCTATACTGCTGAAATAATCAAGGAGTCCAACAATATACTTGGAATTGAATATTTGAAATCCTTGAGTAGATTAAAGTCAACCATCACACCAATGACCTTCAAAAGACAGGGAGATGACTACAAGGATCGTGAAATAAGGAGCAGCATAGCCTCTGCAACAGCGATAAGACAATCAATAAAGACTAATGGGGTTGAATCTGTTGAAGGATTGCTGCCTGATACATCCTACACAGCCATTCATGAATTTATGCAAGAGTATGGTTTTGTAAATGGATTGGAGAATTACTCACAAACAATCAATTATCTCCTTTGTGTACTAGGTCCGAAAAAAATTGCAGAGTATTTCGATGTTGAGATAGGACTTGAAAACAGAATCAAGAATCTGGCAGAAAATTCATCAGATGTTTTTGAACTGATCCGGTTGATTTCAACCAAGCGCTATACGGAAACTAGAATTCAAAGGCTTTTTGTCCATATGCTTGCCCATTTGGAAAGGAAAGACATCCTCCAGGCTTATTCCATATCCCCTGGCTACTTAAGAATCCTCGCAAGCAATAGCAAAGGCTTTCAATTAATCAATTCCATCAAGGAAAACTCAAATATTGAGGTAATAAACAAACTAACTGACTCAATACCCAGACTCCAGTCGGTACACAGAAAAATGCTTCAGAAGGATATTCTGGCAACAGACTTGTATTTTCTCGGCTTGAATCCAAGCAAGCCCTTAAAGAATATGGATTATAAAATTAGCCCATATATACACAAGTAAAGGACCCCCTTTTAAGGTAGGTCCTTTTTTTATTCCCTGCTTCTTAATTCTTTTCTATTGTCATTTAGTAGCTGGATCAATTCCTTGAAATTCTCCTGAGCTTCATACAGTAGTTCATCAGCATACTCCAACGCGCCGTTCCTTATTTCCTCAGAGCTTAACTCAGCTCTCTTGATTATTTCCTCTGCCCTTTGGTTTGCCTGCTTGATAACCTCTTCTCTATCTATCAGCTCTTCAAGCCTTGTCTCAGCCTCACTGATCATGGCTGTTGAGGTTTTCTGAGCTTCATCAATTATCCTTTGTCTCTCTTCCTTGATCCATGCTGCTTGCTTTATTTCATCAGGAAGCTTGATTCTGATTTCCTTTATGATATCAAGTAATTCATCTTTGTCTATCATAACCTTTCCTGTAAGTGGTACACCTGTTCCAGCTTCAACAATATCCTCAACCTCATCAATCAAATTCAACAAATCCATTAACGAGTCCCCCTTTTGAATTTTTCTCTTAATGCCTCTTCCACAACCTTTGGTACAAAGCATGATATCTCACCATTGAAAGCTGCAATTTCCTTCACTAGCGAAGAGCTTAAAAACGAAACTCCTGTAGATGAAACCATGAATAGTGTCTCAAGATCAGGATAGGTTTTTCTATTGATAAGTGCCAGCTGCATTTCATATTCAAAGTCAGATACTGCCCTTAGTCCTCTAATAATAGTACTGCAGCCTTTTTTTCTGGAATATTCTGTAAGAAGGCCTGTAAATGAATCTATTTCGATGTTATCTAGATCTTTAGTGGATTCCTTCAAGAGGTGAATCCGCTCTTCAACTGTAAATACACTATTTTTTTTTGTATTATTCAGCACAGAAATTATAACCTGGTCAAATCTTTCAGAGCATCTTCGAATAATATCAAGATGTCCATTTGTAACCGGATCAAAGCTGCCTGGATAAATCACTCTCATAATGTCACTCCCTTATTTCTGTAGTATGTCATCTCCTTGCTTCCATAGCTTCTGTTGTCAAATACTTCTATATTTGAATAAGTATTGTTTAATATCATAGCTTTGTCATGCTCAACGATTATAATCCCATCATCAGACAGTATGCCCCTATCAGCAATTAGTTGAAGTATCTTGTGAAACAGCTCCACCTCTGCATAGGGTGGATCTACATAAATGTAGTCAAAAGCGGGGTGTCCTTGCTCAAACTGCTTTATGACAGCTCTTGCATCCCCCTTTATTACTTCAGCTTCATCCATTAATTTTGTGTGCTCTAGATTCTTTTTAATCGCTCTGATGCTTTCAGGGCTTCTATCAACAAAATAAACCCTTTTGGAACCCCTGCTCAAAAATTCTATCCCTATACCTCCACTGCCGGCAAAAAGGTCCAACACGTTGGCATTATTTTTTAACGGGGATAATATATTGAAAAGTGATTCCTTGACCCTGTCCTCTGTAGGTCGAACAGTATTGCCTTTTGGCGCTATCAACCTATGACCCTTTCTGCTTCCAGATATTACCCTCACTTATAATCACCTACTTTTGCTAACATTTTATCACAGATTTTACCATATTAAAACCTAATTGAACATTATTTCATCAGTGCCATTATAAAACAAACGATCCATACTTTGCCTTATGCCTTTATTTTCTTTACCTTCACTCCAATTCTCATCAGATATCATGTTTATAGCCTCCTTCTGAGCAGACTTCAATATTTCGATGTCTCTAATCAGATTTGCAATCCGCAGCTCCGGAATTCCATGCTGTCTGGTACCAAAAAATTCACCTGGTCCCCTAAGTTCCAAATCCTTTTCTGATATTTTGAATCCATCATTTGTTGACTGCATAATTCTCATCCGTTCCCTGCTGATTTTTGAATAGCTGCTGTTTACCAGTATACAGTGCGACTGATATTCTCCTCTACCTACTCTCCCCCTAAGCTGATGAAGCTGAGCCAGTCCGAATCGCTCTGCATTTATAATCAGCATGATACTTGCATTGGGAACATTTACGCCAACCTCAATTACAGTCGTTGAAACTATGATATCGATATTGCCATTCTTGAACTCCATCATTATGGAGTCCTTGTCCCTCTGGCTCATTCTTCCGTGAAGAAGTGATACCCTCTGCTCCTTAAATACTCCATCCTTCAATTTTTCGTATAATTCTTCTGCTGAAACTGCATTTAGCTTTTCAGATTCCTCTATTAACGGGCAGACAATATATGCCTGCCTTCCTTCCTTTATTTGGGATACCATGAAATTATATATCCGGTTCTCCATTGAATTATCTACCGCATAGGTTTTGACTAACTGTCTTCCAGGTGGCAATTCATCGATAATTGATATGTCAAGATCACCATAAAGTATCAAGGCTAATGTCCTTGGTATTGGAGTGGCTGTCATAACGATGACATCCGGAGATAATCCCTTGTCTGAAAGAGTAAGTCTTTGTCTAACACCAAAACGATGCTGCTCATCAGTAATGGCAAGCCCCAGGTTCCAAAAGGCCACATCCCTCTGGATCAAGGCATGTGTTCCCACAACGATATCAAGCTTCCCTTCTCTTAGTTCCTTGAGAACATGCTCCTTTTCCTTTTTTGATTGATTTCCGGAAATAAATCCAATATTTATATCATAGCTACTGAATGCCTCCAAAAGTGTTTCATAATGCTGTGTGGCGAGAATTTCCGTAGGTGCCATCATAGTGGCCTGGTACCCATTTAAGACTGCATTATACATGGCAACTATACCAACAATT
>JANKMX010000102.1 GCA_024649995.1 Gudongella sp.
ACAATCCTATCCCGGATAAGCTCTGGATCGGTCCTTAAAAGGTCACTGCCTAAAGAGATCAGTTCTCCTGAAAAGTCTATGCTTCCACCATTCATGGACGGAAGGGCGTTGTAGTCCTCATACATCTTAAATTCCCGGATTGTTTCCCCACCCGCCGTGCTTATTGTAAAGGTGGGGTCAGTATCCAACTGGGGGATCATAACAGAAAACTTCTGATAATATGTACCGTCTTCTCCTGCAGGCTCAATTCCAAGCTCCCTGAAATGGTTCTCAATATACTCAAGGGCCTTCTCATCTCCCTCCGAGCCTGCCAGCCTACCATTATAGTCTTCTGATGAAAGCTCCTGGATGTGATTGAGAATATTATCGGTGTTCAAGAGGCTTTCATCAAAGTCGTTATCATTCCAGAACAAAAAGGCAGCTGCCAAGACACCTGCCATAAAGAGTATGTATTTAATCCATTTTCCAATTTTGTAGCTACGCAATATGTTCACCTGCCGATTGGATTGTGACATTGGTACTTTAACTATGAAAGAATTGTTACACCACCTCTTGATTATATCGCATTTTAATTGTGTGATAAACCGTATTCTGAATATTTGCAGAATTGTAACGGTTTTGTCATAAGTACCTTTCCCACCATACAGGACTTGCATCTATTCCAGACCTAGTGCTATTGTGCAAATATCCAGCATGATTCCATTATTGTATTCCCAAGTGGTGTTCAAAAGAACTATAACCCCGATGTCTTCGTCTGGAAACCTTACATACATTGAAAAGTACCCACTGTTTAGATTGCCCGGATGTCCATACCAAAAGCTGTCATGAAGCTCTCCAACATAGCAGCCGTACCCATAGTTGTACAGTGGCTCCACTCCTTCACCAATCATTGCATTAATTGATTCATCCCCTAATAGCTTCCCAGCGCTTAAGGCGCTGTCGAACAGGTACATGTCATGTGCAGTGGAGTAGATGTTTCCGGACCCATATGCGTGGGACATGCTGTAAAATTCCTTTTCTACGAACCCAACGCCATCGAACTCATACCCAACCGCAAGGCCTTCCACCTCTTCTCTCCGATCGACCACACCGGAAGATCTCATCCCCGCAGGTTCAAATATATTTGACTCTATGTAGTCCCCGTAGCTCATTCCGGAAGCACTCTCAATTACAGCCCCCAGGAGCTGATAGCCTGCATTGCTGTATTTCATTGAGATACCAGGGTCAAACAGCAGTGACCTGTCACCTATCTTCTCAACAAGTTCCTCAAACCCTATACTCTCAAAGGGACCTATTGCACCAGTGTCCGTAAGGTCTCTGATCACTCCCGATGAGTGCATCAGAAGATACTCGATTGTAATCTCATCACCCCTGTATTGATCCGGGATATATTCAGAAACCTTGTCCTGAAGTGAAAGCTTACCTTCTTGACAAAGCTGCATCACAGCTATTGCAGTGAACATTTTGGTTGTGGAGCCCAGCATTGTCTTGGTGTTTTCCGTAAAATCAGTGCCATTTCTGAAATCTGATTTCCCACAACTCTTGGTTGCGACAATCCTACCACCATTGGTTATTATTATTGTCCCGTTGATCCTTTTTTCCCCGTTGGCTTCATTGAAAGAGCTGAGATACCCATCCAATCTGTCATTTATCCCGTCATGGATTTCCCCTCTCCATAGGCAGCCTGACAGGGTACCCAACATGATAACCAAAACAACAACAGTAGTTCTTCCCTTCACGCCTACCTTAACCATGGCTTTCCCTCCATCTTCAGGGCCAGATTCTTGACTAGACCCTAATCTGGTCAATACTCTCAACTATGATCCAATCATCCATATTGCTTGCCCTCTCATAGGAAAATGAGGCAATCTCCCTTATATCCTCAAGCTCGATAAAACACAGATATCTCTTTCCAGTCCATCGCTTGGACTGTGCCGGTGTAAGCATTAGCTTGTCCTTGTTCTCACTGATGATAAGCTCCGACTCCTCAGGGGTGAGTTTATCCGAGTGAAAAGCCCCTTTTACAACTCCCAAGGCCTTGATCCTTCCACTGCCATCATTTTCGATGAGATAGACCTTCTCCCCGGTTTTGACCTTTCCATGTGGGATCTTTCTTCCTGCCGCCCCTCTTATGAGCATGGATTTTTCACCTTTCAACAATCTTTCAAGTTCCCTTGCCTTTGAATCACAATAAGCCAAATGTTCCATCTTGGTTCCTCCTTTTACCTTTCATTCCAGGTTAATCCCTTCATCCTTGCCACTGCTGACAAGGTAATTGCAACAATCAAAACAATCGTCGGAAGTATCGTACTGGTTACCTCTAAAGTCTGTCCTGAACTCATTTTGCTAGCCTCAATCAATAGTCCCGACGGTATGTATTTTTCCATATTAAATATGCTACCCAAAAAATGCATTCCATATACAGTAGCAAGTGTTGCAAAACCTGATGGTATGGGTCTTTTTATGATCGCTCCCCACATGAGAATACAGCTCAATATGAAAATCATATATATCCCCTGAAGTATTCCACTGATAATCACAGGACCGGCATCAATTTCAAATGAGAACAGGACTCCCGAGTACACATAGGTTGCAAATGTTGAAATGATTTGCACAAAACCGAGAATAAAGCCGAAGACCAATATCTTGGCACCGATGATCTCCCCATATCTTTTTCCGGAGCAAAGAGGTATAACCAAGTTATTTTCACTGATCTCCTGAGCCAATAGACCACACAGGGAAAAGGAAACCACGATGGAACCTATTTCAAATACATCCCCTATATAGCTTTCCATGCTTTCCCTCTGACCCATATTCATCATGGCTGCAATTTCCTCACTGGATACTTGACCCAGCTGGGTCTCCAGAATCATCGGTAGAATATACTTGTACATCAAGGGAGTGGAGATAGCCAGGAACAGAAAGCTTCCAAGCAAAACCACCAATCTGCCGCTTCTAGTTGCATATGCCCACTCCTTTGCCATGCTGGTCCTCATTTCAAACTCACCTCCTGCAGAAAAATCTCCTCCAATGATGGCCTCTCCTTGTGGAAACTCGCGACTCCAGCCTGGTTTTCCACCAGCACTCCCATCAAGTCCAAAGCTATAAAAGAGGACCCATTGGTGCTTATCCTGATCCCTTCCTTCTTTTCCCAAACGTCAATAACACAACTCAGCCCCTTGAGTTTTACCAGCAGGTCTTTCCCAACCTTACCCTCAAGGGAAATTTCATAGACCCAACCATCATCAAGCCCCTTAAGCTCCCTAAGAGGCTTTTCAACCGCTACTACTCCATCTCTCAAAATACCTACAGTATCACATACCCTCTCCACATCCGAAAGTATATGGGTTGAGAATATTATGGTCCTTCCCATTTCCTTCAACTCCAGAATCAGGTCCAGTACATGAGCCCTCCCCTCTGGATCAAGGGCTGAGGAGGGCTCATCCAAAATCAACAGCTTGGAATCCCTTGCCAAGGCTGCAGCAATTCCAAGCCGCTGCTTCATGCCCCTTGAAAATCCACCTGTTCTACACTTTTCAGATTTCTCCAGTCCCACCATAGAGAGAAGATTCTGTGCCTTTTTTGGATCCCTTACATCCATTAGGTACTCCAGAGTTTCCAAGGCAGTCATCCATGGATAGAACTTGGGTTCTTCCGGCAGATACCCAATTTCCAGATCTCCTGGATACCCTATAAGGGATAGATCTTTCCCGTTCACCCTGCAGAATCCACCATCCGGCCGTGAAAGTCCCGCAAGGATATCAAGGGTGGTTGTCTTTCCGGCACCATTCTGTCCGATGAATCCGTAGATTTCTCCCTCTCTCACATTCATATTCACCCCATTGAGTACCTTTATTCCCCCGAAGCTCTTGTGGATATCCCTTGCGGTAATCATCTGTACTCTCTCTTCCTTCCGGCTATGAGAAATGCTATTGGACCCACAAGATTGACAAAAAGGCAAATCAGTATCCAGATCCACCCGTTGAGGTTCTCAACACCTTCCCAGTAAATCTTGCTTGCACAATATACGAACATTCCCACCTGTAGGATGATCAAAGGCATAAGCATAAGCACCAGTTCCCTGGTTACAACAAATCCTTCCATTTGCAAAACCTCCATCCAACAATCACCTTCTCCTGCGATCACTAAAGTTTGTCCCCTCTTCCCGGCTCCTCCTGGTAGGTCCCTTCTTCACTAACCTGTACATTGCTGAAGTAGAACAATTCCCCAAATCCCTTGATCATTGCCAAGGCAATAACAATTACTAAAAGTATCCTTGCCAGTTTCCCCATAACATACCTCCGCTCCGTCAATTTATATTCCTTCAACAGTATTCTACATCCCGCACAGGTAACCTGAACAGTTACTGCAGTCATGTGCAGAGTAACTAATTTCAAAAAAAAGAAGAGGTCTCCCTCTTCCCTTAAAAACCCATTCTCTTCAGTTGCAGAACTGCCTTGGCCCGGTCATTGACATCAATCTTTAGGTAGATCTGGCTGATGTAGTTCTTTACAGTTCCGATTGAGAGATATAGGTCCTCAGATATCTCCCTATTGGTCATTCCCTTCATCATCAGTGAGATGATATCCAGCTCCCTCTGGGTGAAATCACCCATGGTGATTCCAGATGAAGCATCATCATTAAGCCTTGATGTAATCTTTGCAGCAACATTCCCTGGTAGGATGATGCTACCACTCATGCCATCCATTATGGCCTCAATCAGCTTTTCGCTCCCGATGTCCTTGAGGAGATAACCTGATGCACCATATGTCATGGCCTTGATGATATACTCATCGTCATCAAATGTTGTCAGCATTATAACAACAGTTTCAGGCGCATCCCTCTTGATCAGCCGAGTGGCTTCAACTCCATCCATCTTTGGCATCCGAATATCCATCAAGACCACATCCGGTCTGATTTTAAGGGTTTTTTCATAAGCACTTTCTCCGTTATCAGCCATATCCACAACGGTGATAAGAGTGTTCATCTCCAAAAGTGCCTTCAGTCCATCCAATATTATCCTCTGATCATCCGCAAGCAAGACCCTGATTTTATTCACTCTCTTCACCTCCAGCAACTCCAACCAAGGGAATGGTTATTTCAACGGAAAATCCCTCTCCATAAACACTCTCCGTCCTCATGGTTCCACCAATCCCAAGAACCCTCTCCTCCATTGCCCTCAGTCCAAAACCGTAGTCTATTTCGTCAGCTCCAACTCCATTGTCCGAAAATGTCATACACAACCTTTCCCGAAAGTCCTGAAGCAGAATATCTGCTCTTGTTGCCTTTCCATGCTTCAGACTGTTTGTACAGCATTCCTTTATGGAACTAAGGATGACGGCCTGTTGAATTGAAGGCACATGAGCTTTCAGGTCAATTATCTCCACAATTTCCATACCTGTATTCTGACGCATTTCCTCCAAGAACTCCCTTAGTGCAGCTTTAAAATCTCCTGCGTTTCCGGCCTGGATTGTCCTAACCGACAGTCTTATTTCACCAAGTCCTCTTTTCACCTGTTCTCTTGCCAGGGAAAGCTTCTCAAGTGCCTCTTCCGGTTGAACGTCCAAGAGCTTCTCCGCATTCTCGATTGAAATTACAGCGCTTGTCAAGGTATGGCCGACGTTGTCATGAATTTCAGCT
>JANKMX010000103.1 GCA_024649995.1 Gudongella sp.
GCAGGCTTAAGAAGAAAGCGTTACATCTCTGAAAAAGTGGAAAGATATTCAGTTGTAAGGACCTTGACCGCAATAGACCGAGCTGATATTTGCATTATGGTGATAGATGGAACTATGGGACCAACCGAACAGGATACCAAGATTGCAGGGTATGCACATGATAATGGCAAGGCCATAATATTAGCTGTAAACAAATGGGACATAGTGGATAAGAACGACAAAACATATCTGTCCTTTGAAAAAAATCTGAGAGAGACCTTTGGCTTCCTGAATTATGCACCTATACTGTTCATATCAGCCAAGACGGGACAAAGGATCGATAAACTCCTTGAAACAATAAATATTGTGAACAACAATTACAATATGAGAATTAGCACAGGAGTGTTGAATGACATACTGAATCAGGCTGTTCTGATGAATCAACCGCCTTCAGACAAGGGTAAGAGGGCTAGAATATATTATGGAACACAGGTATCGGTAAGGCCACCTAGATTTGTCATATTTGTAAATTCAAAGGAATTAATGCATTTTTCATATGTAAGATACATTGAAAATCAGATTAGGAATCACTTTGGGTTTATGGGAACACCGATAAAATTTGAATTGAGAGAAAAGGGAGAATAGATATGGAGATTTTTTTGATACCGGTTATTTCATACCTGATAGGAAGCTTTTCCTCTGCATATGTTATTGGAAGAGTTTTTAAAAAAATCGATATCAGAAATCATGGAAGTGGAAATGCAGGTGCAACCAATGCACTTCGAATCATGGGAAGAAAGCTTGGAGTACTTACATTTTTCATGGATTTTGCAAAAGGTATAGTTGCAGTTATGATTGGCCTTGGACTTGGAGGCTATAGTGGAGGAGCAATTGCAGCTTTATTTGCAGTGCTGGGTCATAATTGGCCAATATTCTTTAGATTCAAGGGTGGAAAGGGTATAGCTACAACAATTGCTGCGATGGCCATACTCCAGTTTCCCATCACTCTCATAAGTGTAGTAGTGGGTGTACTGACTGCTGCCATAAGCAGATATGTTTCACTTGGATCACTTGTGTTTCTCACAGTACTGTTTGGGTTAACCTTTACTGTATTGTCTGATGGGGGAGATATAACCTCGATTATAACATTTATATTGATGGCCCTTGGGTATTACAGACACAAAGGCAATATCAAAAGGCTATTGGAAGGAAATGAAAATAAAATAGGCAGGTGATTATATTGAAAACCAGGGTAGCAGTCTTAGGTGGAGGCAGTTGGGGAACTGCTCTTTCAGTATTGCTGTCAAAAAATGGTGTGGATACTGGCATTTGGATAAGATCTGGTGAGCAGTTTGAAGCCATGTCGAATAAAAGAGAGAACCCCAAATATCTACCTGGCATCAAACTCCCAAAACAGCTTAGGATAAGCAATGATATTGATGCGATAATCGATGGTAGCAATATAGTTGTTCTAGCGGTTCCGACACACAGTGTCAGAGGATTGCTTGAGCTATTGGAAGGGAACATAAATAGGTCGCAGGTAATAGTAAATGTTGCCAAGGGAATAGAGAATAATTCGAAAAAAAGAATCTCTGAGATTGTGAATGAGTATTTTCCTGAGAACGATTTCGTTGTCCTATCTGGTCCGTCCCATGCTGAAGAGGTGGCTCTTGACATACCCACCACTCTTGTATCGGCATCTAGAAACAAGGATGTGGCTGAATATATTCAAGATGTATTTTCAGGCCCCACCCTACGAGTATATACAAACCCTGATGTCATAGGTGTAGAACTTGGTGGAGCCCTTAAGAATATAATTGCACTGGGAGCAGGCATATCAGATGGTCTCGGATATGGAGACAACACTAAGGCAGCATTGATGACAAGGGGTATTTATGAAATGTCAAAATTGGGTGTTGCCTTGGGGGCAGATCCAGATACCTTTTCAGGACTTTCAGGAATTGGGGACCTTATCGTTACATGTACAAGCATGCACAGCAGAAACAGAAGAGCTGGGATCCTTATTGGAAAGGGTCTTTCAATGGAGAAGGCGGCTGAAGAAATTGGAATGGTGGTTGAGGGGATCAAGACTACAAAATCAACCTATGAACTTGCTGGAGATATTGGTGTGGAGATGCCAATTACAAAGGAATTATACAACGTTCTCTATAATGGAGCTGACGTGAGGGAGTCCGTTGGCAAGCTCATGGGAAGATCCATGAAGCATGAAATGGAAATAGTGGCAAAAAATAAAAAAACGAGCTGGTAACCAGAAAGGTGTACCAGCTCATTATTTTGGTCGGAGTGATAGGATTTGAACCTACGGCCCCTAGTCCCCCAGACTAGTGCGCTACCAAACTGCGCCACACCCCGCCACAAGCAGTATTATAACTGATAAATTTCATTTTGTAAAGTGGTTTAAAATGATTTGGAATTATGGTATACTGATTTTAATTATAGATTGGAGGATTGTGCATGTTTGAGTTTCTTATGACAATTTCAGGGATTACACTTTTTGCTGGAATGCTGGGATATACATTGGTTGTCTTTAAGGAGAAATACTACCTGAAAAACAACATAATATTTATTGACAACAGATATATCTCCCAGGATGAAATAGAAGATACCGATATGCAGGAATTCTTTCTCGATGGAACAAAGCTAAAGGCTGGCGATGAGATCAGCATAATGACTAAATCTAGAGAAAAGTTTAAAGGAATTCTAATCGGTGCAATTCATAGTGATCAGTCAATTAAAATGGTAACCTATGCCAATGAAGTTATAAAGCTTAGGATTGAGAGTATAAATCAATTCAAAATAATGAGTAAATATGGTAAATTTTTTAGTTAGGTGTGAATTTAATGAAGGAATATCAGGATGACATAAAAAGAAAGGCTATTCTATTTTTAGGGTTTGTATTTCTGATACTCCTGGTATTGAATCTTCTTCCCAGATTATTTGGAGATGAGAATATTTATATTGTTCCAGAGGATTTTGAGTATGAGGTTAGAATATCTGCTCAGGGCATCCTTGCAAGGGATGAAAAACTATATTTTTCCAATAATGAAGGGGATGTTTTTAAAATAGTCAAGGAAGGAGAGAGGGTGCGTGTGGGCCAGAAGGTCGCAGACATCCTTTTACTTGAGGATACCACTGATTTGAAGGAAGAACTAAATCAAATAGATAATATTATACAGTTTTATGATGAATTGCGTAAGGACAACAAGGAAGAAAGTACTTTGAGTTCAAGTGGAGTTGATTTACTTGTTTCAAAGCTTTACAAACAGCTTGCTGAAGAAGATTATCAAGGAATCAATGCGACCAAGGAATCCATAGCATTGTATTACGAGACAATAGACAGCTTATCAGGAGATGCTGCGGAATCTGGATTAACCACCGAAGAATTGTTCATCAGAAGAGAACAGCTACTTTCCAGGATTTCACAGTACAACAAAAGCATCCATTCATTGGATTCTGGAATAGTGTCCTATGAAGTTGATGGTTGGGAAGATTTTTTGGTTCCAGGTAAGCTAAGTGAACTGGATTCAGATATTTTCAACAGTGTAGAAACTAGTGAAAATGTTGAAAATGAAGCGGTATTTAAAGTAATTGATGATTATCAGTGGCATCTTTTAATCAAAACTTCTGATGTAAGAGCTTCGGCCTACAGAGTTGGAGATATTCTAGAAGTAGTTATCTCATCTTTTGACAACAATAGATTAGTTGAGGCTAGAATGCCCATTGTTGATATTGTTGAAGATGGAGTTGATAAGCTATATGTCCTTAGAGGGACAAATTTTATCGAGAAGGTTTTTGACAAGAGATTTGTAGATGTTGAGATAGTTGATTTTAGGGAGAAAACCCTTAAAATTCCTGCTGATGCAATTATTGAGATTGACGGTGCTGTTGGGGTAAAGGTTAAGGAATTCTATGGAGTTGTGACTTTTAGACCTGTTGAAATAGTAGCCACTGATAATAGATATGCTTATGTCTCAAAGGGAGACAATAATGGTTATATCGAAGTTGGGGAAGAATCCTTCAGAACAATATCCTTGTTCAGCGAGGTTATAGGAAAACCAGATTCGGTTGATCTGGGAGAGATTTTAAATTGATGGGAGGTCTTTGAAATTAGCATCAAGGATAATTTGTATGATATAAACAACAGAATCAAACTTGCCCTTGAAAAGTCAGGAAGAGAGGATGAAGTTAAATTGGTTGCAGTAACCAAAACTCTGCCTGCCGACAGGATAATTGAAGCTCTTGATTTGGGGATTAAGGATATTGGCGAAAACAAGGTACAGGAACTGATTGAAAAAATGGAGGTTTTAGGTGAAAGACCGACATATCACATGATTGGTCATCTTCAATCTAACAAGGTTAAGTACATAGTTGACAATGTTCACCTTATTCACTCACTCGACAGGATTTCTCTCGCAATGGAAATTGACAAGAGAGGTAAGGCAAGCAATAGGATTGTGGACACACTGATTCAGGTGAACATAGCCCAGGAGGATTCAAAGTTTGGGATGATGGAGAATGAGGTTTTGCCATTCATAGAAAAGGTGCTCAATATGGAGAATATAAGTATAAAGGGTCTGATGACAATTGCACCCTTCACAGAAGATGAATCTGTTTTGAGAAATACCTTCCGTGGCTTGTATAATCTTGGTGAGAGAATCAAGGCCCAGAACTACAAGGAACTAAGCATGGACATCCTATCCATGGGAATGACAAATGATTTTGAATTAGCAATTGAAGAAGGATCGAACATGATCAGAGTTGGGACAGGAATTTTTGGGAAAAGAAATTACTAGGAGGGAATGCAATGGGCAACATATTTGACAAATTCAAGTATTTCATAGGCATTGACGATTATGAGGAAGAGGAATATTTTATGGAGGAACCCGTTGATGAACTGGAAACAGGCAATGCTCCTTCCACGAAAAAATTCAACAATAAAGTTGTTAATATCCATACCAACAGCAATATGAAGATAGCGGTACATGAACCTCTTAGCTATGAAGAAGCGCCTGCAATTATTGATGATCTTAAACTGAGAAAAGCAGTTGTTGTCAATTTGGAACAGCTTGACACAACTATAAAGAGACAGATCTTTGATTTTATAAATGGTGGCTTGTATGCAGTTGAAGGCAAGATACAAAAGGTTACCAAGGACATATTTATACTTGCCCCTAACAATATAGAAATAGACGGATTAAAGGACGAATTGAAGAATAGGGGAATTTTCCCTTGGTAAGGAGAAATAAATGTATACGTTGTTAAGATCTGTAAGAATACTATTTGATTTACTGGAAATACTCATTATTGTAAGGATATTTGTAAATATATTTAGAGTGCCGGTTAATAACATGTTCGGTAAGATTCTTTATGAGC
>JANKMX010000104.1 GCA_024649995.1 Gudongella sp.
CCCTAATGACCTGTGCAGCAACCCCATCCTCCGGGACAATTGCGATCACTGGACGGTCCGAGCGAATATACTCAAATATCTTCCCGGTGTAGAAGTTTCTTGAGCCCTTTCCCTTGCCTATGACCAAAAGGATTATATCTGAATTGAACAGCATCTGGATGCTTTCCTTGTGGGGAAGATAGCCATAGGATTTTATCTGTCCCTTCAGCCCATATTTTGCTGCGTAGGCATCTATGACCGAATCGTAGATATTTCCAACAATCCTTATCTCCAGATCCTTCTTTTCAATTTGTCCCCTTTCCAGGGAAAGCTTAAGTCCATCCATGAATTCATCCAGATTTCGTCTGCCGTAAAGGGACCCGGTGTAGGTTACTACGAACTTATCCCCACCGTCCCTTTCATTCTCAAGGCCCAGAAAATCCTCCTCATCATACCCGTTTGGAATAAAGGTTGACCTTCCAACCAATGAGCTGTTGTCAGCCACAAAGTTCTCAAGCATCAGGGGTGTGTTTGTGATGAAAAAATCGCAGCCCTCAGTTACCTGGAGCTCCATGCTCTTTTCTCCCTTGAACTTGATCCTTTTGTAGATGCTGTCCCTGTGGTAGGGGTTGTTTGTCCATTCATCCCTGAAATCAGCCACCCATTTTATATCTGGAAGCTTCCTCCTTAGGTAGAGACCCAATAGATGTGACGAATAGGGAAAGGATGTGGAATAAACCAGCTTGATTCCATCCCTCTTGACCAACTCCAGCACCCTGTCCCTGTTGAATAGGTACCAAAAATATTCCGAATCAGGTGACATTAACCTTGTCCCCAGAAACTTCATGGGAAGTCTTAGAACACCCTTCCTGTTTACGGTGTCATAGGGCTTGAGTCTATTTATCTCAACATCCTCAGGAATATCCTCAAGCAGGCTCCAATCACTGAGCTCTGCTACATGCTCCTTGGTCACAACAACCGGCTCAAAGCCGAAATCCCTGAGATACTTTACAAATTTTGTTGTTCTCTGAACTCCAGCTCCACCCATGGGAGGGAATTCATTTGCTATTATCAAAACCTTCTCCATCATTTACCCCTGCCCAATACCGTTACCTGGAAGCCTCCCTGGACCAGGTCTCTTTGGTTCAGGTAATTTCTTGTATCATAAATATTTTTAATATTCATAAGCTTTCCAAGCTCCGAAAAATCCAGTGTACTGTATTCGAAGTGATTGACACCAAGTACTATCAGGTCTGCATCCCTTACCGCATCCTCAATGCTATCATAAAGTCTTCCGCTGTAGGGGAATACCTCCCTGTCCACGTGTGGATCATGAATGGCCACCTGGAGCTTGGTACTTTGGAGCAGCCCATCCACCAGCTTTAGAATGGGACTTTCCCTTGTATCGTCAACATCAGGCTTATATGTCACTCCCAGTATTGCCACCTTTGACTCCTCATCCTGGACCAGCTCCAGAATCTTCTGAAGCACCCTGTCTGGCATACCGTCATTTACGTCCCTGGCCTGTCTGATAAGCCTGCCTTCAGGGTGGTTCTCTATTACAAACCATGGGTCAACGGCTATGCAATGCCCCCCAACTCCTGGACCTGGCTGGTGAAGATTAACCCTTGGATGCTTGTTTGCAAACCTTATGACCTCCCAGGCATCTATTCCCATGTTCTCTGCTAGGATTGCCAGCTCGTTTGCCAGGGCTATGTTCACATCTCTGAAGGTATTCTCCATCAATTTGCACATCTCTGCAGTCTTGGAATCCGTGGTATATATTTCACCCTCCACAAAGGTCCTGTAGATTTCCTTTACAAGCTCTGTTGACTCTGGATTGATACCTCCTATTATCCTGTCGTTCTGGACCAGCTCCTGAATGATCTTCCCTGGAAGAACCCTTTCAGGAGAGTGGGCTACAAATACTTCCTCACCGATTTTAAGCCCTGATCTGGCGAGAATGGGAACAACTATGTCCTCAGTGGCACCCGGTGGAGATGTGGATTCAAGTACCACAATATTTCCAGGCTTCAGGTGAGGTGCAATTTCCTCAGCCGCACTTTCCACATAGGTCATATCTGCCTTCTTGTCCTCGGTTATGGGAGTGGGCACAGCTATTATGAAAACGTCGGACTCCTCAAGGGATGTTATCCCCCTAAGTCTTCCTGACTTGACCATTTCATTAACCAGCTGGGACAGGCCCGGCTCCTCTATTATTATTTCTCCCTTGTTCAATGCGTTTATAACCCTAGTGTTCAGGTCATAGCCCAGAACGTCCATGCCCGCCCTGGCCATTACCGCTGCTGTAGGCAGTCCAATGTAGCCAAGACCTACTATTGTAATTTTCCTGTTTTTCATCATATACCTCCAAATTGGTCCTTCCTCAGACCTATCTAATATTAAATGCACCGCGGACCATTACAAAGGTCTTGTCCTTGGTAACAAATATTCCCCTTCCATCACTTCTAGGCACTATCAGCATATGATTTGTGGGAACATTTCCACCATCAGCAATATCAGTCCCCGCAGTAACGTCTGAAAGTCCACCAAGGCTTGAGGCTATGGCAACAGCCTCTCCGCTTCTCTTTATGATTTCGGTTCCAGCTTCCCCTTCAAGAACCTGTCCTCTCTGAAGCTCCACAACCACGAGAGCATCTCCGGAGCTCGGTGCTCCAGTTCTGTCATCAAGCTTTTCATCTATGTAGTCCCTTATTTCCTCAAGCTTTAGGTTCAGGTAGCTTAATGAAACAACAGGGTCTGATTCACTTCCTGGTTCTGAAAACACAGCAGTTGATCCCAGCAATAGGCCTGCCACACCCAGTGTCACAATGGTCTTTTTGAATTTCATATAAACACTCCTCACATAATTTGGATTGGTTTTCATTTCATAATTAGCCAAATTACATTATACTATAAATGGTGGGTAAATGTCACCCACATCTGCCCATTGTGTGATTTTTGTAGGGAATTATTTGAGATTAAAAGAGGACTTAAAGTTGATATGGGAGGGATTCTATTGAAGGAGCTATCCAAGGTTATACGGAACTATCCTGCATCTGGGATCAGGAAGATGTTTGAGCTTGCGGACAAGTACGACAATGTAATCAGCCTTACAGTTGGTGAGCCTGCATTTGATACACCAGAAAACATCAAGAATGCCGCAAAGATGTCATTGGACAGGAACAATACCCATTATGTTTCCAATGCAGGCATACCTGAGCTTAGGGAAGCAATAGCAGGAAAATACAGCAAACTGGTTGGAGATGATTACACCCAGGACAATGTTATGATTGCAATCGGAGGGATGGAAGCCATATTCCTAGCCTTGCTGGCAACAGTCAATCCTGGTGATGAGGTCCTAATTCCAGATCCGGGATATCCAAACTACCAGGGACAGGCAGTGATACTTGGTGCCAATGCTGTAAATGTACCTATCCATGAAAAAAACGGCTTCAATATTAAGGCAGAGGATATTGAAGCTGCCATTACGGAAAGAACCAAGGCTTTAATACTTAATTCACCCAGTAATCCCCTTGGGTCTGTCCTCTCAAGGGAGGAGCTGGCAGAGATTGCCAAGGTGGTTGAAAAATACGACCTGTTTGTGATTTCTGATGAGGTCTATGAGGAAATCATTTATGATGGCCATAAACACCACAGCATCTCCCAGTTCCCGGAAATAAGGGAAAATGTCCTTGTGGTCAACAGCCTGTCAAAAACCTACGCAATGACGGGCTGGAGAATAGGCTATGTCGTGGGCAGTGAAAAAATCATCCAGGCAATGCCGAAAATCCAGGAAGGAATCGCCTCCTGCGTTTCGCCTTTTATCCAGGATGCCGCCCTTGAAGCCATCCAAAGCAGTGGGGAATCGGTGAAATTCATGCAGAGGGAATACTCGAGGAAAAGGGATATTGTCATTGAAGAAATCAATAAAATAAGGGGACTTGAATATAAGGGCTCCCCTGGAAGCTTCTATGCATTTGTTAATATAAAGGGCACCGGAATGACTTCACAGGAATTTGCCGAGAAGCTGGTTGTGGAGGAGCAGGTTCTGGTGGTTCCAGGATCGGCCTTCGGGTCCATG
>JANKMX010000105.1 GCA_024649995.1 Gudongella sp.
TCAAGAAGTGAGTCGATCTTCTCCTTGTCAAAGCCTACGATCTCCTGACCGTCTATTACCACCACAGGCACACCCATGTGTCCCATTGCCATAAGCTCTTTTCTTGCATCCTTGTCAGTAGAAACATTTTTCTCTACATATGAAACACCTTTTTCAGTAAGATGGTTCTTTGCAAGTGTACAGTAAGGACATGTGCTGCTTGTATAAACTATAACCTCGTTCATGTCAATTCCCCCTTAATTTAATTCATGACACCATTATACCCCCTTGGGGTATGTTTGTCAACAAATCTCTATATCTTTTCTACCCACAAAGAAGATTCATAAACCGTCCCTTCAAAATAACGCAAAGGGACCGGTTCTTTTTGCGTTATTTTTGTATTTAAATGGGGCGGATCATCTCCGCCCCATTAGACTAATTATCTATTCTAGTCGCTGTATGTCCGTTTCCAGTGGAATCTTCAAATGGTGATTCAGTCTCATTAAGCTTCCAGTAAGCTATCAATCCTTCTTCGTCACCATCAAGTTCATTATCCATGTTGTCAGCAATTTCCTGCTCACTTCTTGCATAACCCCAGATTCTAACGTCATCGATTTCGCCTTCAAAGTATCTAGCTCCTTCTAGATAATCCATTCCGATTGCAAGGAAGCTGGTGTTCTCTTGTAATTCCAATGTTCCTGCATTAGTGTATGTTCTTACAAGCTCTCCATCGACATAGATACTCATGATTGAACTTGTCCCATCAAAGGTCGCGGCAACATGCTGCCACATGTTCAGAGTAATCTCGCCACTATTTGTTGTCAAGTTAAAATTCCCATTTGTAAACTCTAAACTATTTGATGTGGTCGTAGGTCCCAATCTGAAGGAGAATGACTCAATTGTTGACTGGTGATACTTTGATACAATCCCTCCAAGTCCAACATGGGTTTCTGGCTTTATCCAGGCTTCTATTGTTATTGAACCATCTTCTGAGTAAAAATCTTCCTTATGCTCGACTCTTAAATACTCATTTGTTCCATTAAAATCGTACCCTACATTTGGCGTTTCCTCATCCCTGACTATCCTCTCGGATTTCGTTCAGGTCCATACCGCACGTGCGACTTTCACCGCATACGGCGTTCCATCGATAATAGGTCATATGATATCCCCCAATACCATACCTTAAGTATATTATAGGATGAAAACTCGAGAATTTCAATACTTTATCACTATTGGTTGTTAAACTATCGATAATCATTCCAATAATAGCATTTTATAAGTACTTAGAAATGGTCTGCAATATAAAAAAACCAATACCCTTGTACTTTATAGGTATTGGTTTCCTTATTTAGTAATTATTTCAAAATCTATATATCTGATTATACCGTCCCTTCAAAATAACGCAAAGGGACCGGTTCTTTTTGCGTTATTTTTGTCTTGTTATAGGTTGGGGAGCTCTCGGGCAAGGCGGACATAATCCTCCATCTCAAGGTCCTCTCCTCTTACAGTCTCCTCTATGCCTGCACGCTTTAGGGCCTCCCTGAGCTCCTCCTTGTCTGCCAGGAGACCATAGGTTGAAAGGGCATTTATAAGGGTCTTTCTCCTCTTTGAGAAGGCTGCCCTTACCAGCTTGAAGTAGCTATCCCTGTTGGTGTCCGGAAGCTCTTTTCTCACATTGAGCCTGATAACTGAGCTGTCGATCTTTGGCTGGGGCATGAATACGGTCTTTGGAACCTTCATCATAATCTGGGGCTCCGTGTAGAAGCCAACAAAGAGGGTGAGGGAGCCGTAGTCCTTTGTGTGGGCCCTTGCAACCATACGGTCGGCTACCTCCTTCTGGACCATTACGCTGATGGAGACCAAGGGTAACTCCTCCTCAATCAACCTTCCGATTATGGGAGTTGTAACATAGTAGGGTAGGTTGGCCACAACCTTCACAGGCTGGCCACCGCACTTATTCTCTATTATCTCCCTCAGCGGCAGCTTCAATACATCACCATAGACAACCTCAACGTTGTCATATGGCTCCAGGGTCTCAGCAAGGACAGGCCTTAGCCTTTCATCTATCTCTACGGCAATGACCTTCTTTGCGTTAAGGGCAAGCTCCTCTGTAAGGGTTCCCATACCAGGGCCTATTTCAAGGACATAGTCATCCTTGCCGATATCTGCGCTTTTCACAATTTTTCTAACGATGTTGCCGTCTATCAGGAAATTCTGTCCCAAGCCCTTTGAGAAGGTGAAGCCGTGACGGTCCAAAACCTCCCTTACCTGGCTTGGGGAATACAGTCTCTTATTCTCCATCCTTTTCTATCCTTTCCATTGCCTTTAAAAACTCCTCCCTGGACACTCCAAGGTTGTTCAGCCTGTTCAGGAGCTGCTTGCCGTTTGTGTATCCAATCCCAAGGATCTCTCCAAGCTTTTCCCTTCGGTCCTTGGAGCCTGGTCCACCTGCCAGGTTGAAGAGGAGAAGGTCCTCCCTCTGGAAGTTGACCTCAGCCTCCACCATGTTTGGTCTCGCCTTTTCTATGGCTTCCCTTATATCCTCAGGTGTTGCGTTCTCTATTCCGATGTTGTCCTTCCTGAGGGCCTTGCCCTGGGGCAGGAAGGCGTGCTTGCAGTCCGGGATATGCCTTGAAAGGTCCCTTCTTATCCGTTCTCCACCGTAGTCAGGGTCTGTCAGTATGATTATTCCCCTTCTCCTGTGGATGGACTTGAGGGTTTCTATGAGCTTTCTTCCATATCCAAAGCCATTTGTCGCAATAACCTCGCACTGGAGGGCAGCCTTGACTGCTGTGATGTCATCCTTTCCCTCAACAACTATAACTTCCTTGATCATAGTCTTCACTGACCCTTTCTTTGGATTCCGAAGAATTTGTATACATTGTCACTTGTTGTCTGGGCAACCTCTTCAAAGGTCACTCCCTTTTCCTTGGCTATCCGCTCAGCAACATACTTCACATACATTGGCTCGTTCCTCTTTCCCCTGTAGGGCTCCGGGGTAAGATAGGGGCTGTCGGTCTCAATTAGTAGCCGGTCAAGGGGAACAACCTTGGCAACCTCACGTGATACCCTGGCGTTCTTGAAGGTCACAGGACCTCCAAGGGAAATGAAAAAGCCCAGCTTCAGGTATTCCTCAGCCATTTCCGCACTGCCTGAGTAGCAGTGAAGGAGGCACCTTAACCTGCCGTCCTGAGACGCCTCCTTGAGGATGTCAAAGGTCTCCTGGGCTGCATCCCTTGTATGGATAACTATTGGCATATCAAGTTCCTTTGCAAGTTCAATCTGTGCCTTGAACCACTTCCTCTGGATATCCCTTGGGGAGTTGTCGTAGTAGAAGTCAAGGCCGATTTCCCCAATGGCTACAACCTTGTCCTCCTTCAACAGGTCTCTGATCTCGCTCAGGTCCCCTCCCTCAAGGTCCTTTGCCGAGTGGGGATGGACACCCACCACGGCGTAAATATTCTCATGTTTTTTTGCAAGGTCCACCGCTGCCCTGCTGGACTCCAAATCCGCTCCCACATTTATGACCAGGTCTATTCCACTGTCCTTCAGGTTCCCTATGAGGGTCTCCCTGTCAGGGTCAAACCTGCCATCATCCAGATGGGCATGACTGTCTATCAACATAAATTACCTCCTATGATACTATCGCTCCGTCATCAATATCCTCAAGGGTTGAAAGGAGTGTAAGCTTTCCGTCAGCATCCTGGGCTGCCAGGACCATTCCCCTTGATTCTATGCCTCTAAGCTTAACAGGCTTTAGATTGGCAACAACAATCACTTTCTTGCCTATAAGGTCCTCAGGTGCGTACCACTGCTTTATCCCTGATACAACCTGTCTTTCCTCGTCTCCAACCTTAAGGGTCAGCACAAGGAGCTTGTCGGCCTTAGGATGGTCTTCACAGGCAAGAACCTTGGCCACCTTGAACTTGACCTTGGCAAAGTCATCGATTGTTATCTCCTCTTCCTCTTCCTTCTCCTCTGCTGCTTCGGCCTTGTCCTCAGTCTTGTTGGCATTCTTTGCAGCCATTCTCTTCTCTA
>JANKMX010000106.1 GCA_024649995.1 Gudongella sp.
GTAATATGAATCACCTGCCTGATTGGGACAATATAAGGAAATACAGCAGGAAATCCCAGACTGGAAAACTTGCTGAAATATTTTTGGAGCAAGTCCAAAAGGAGAGGTAGAAGGGGGCAAATTATGAAGAGAAAGTGGAATTGGATCGATACGGCGGTTGTAATCCTATTGATTGCAGCAGCCTTGTTGTTCCTTAACAGGGAAAGGTTGATTGGCGGTGCTACGGCTGGACCATCCAACACCAGGGACATTGTTGTGACTGTTGAGGTTGATGAGCTGAAGCCGGAAATGCTTACAAGCCTCCAGGCTGGAGACCAGATATTTTCCCAATATAGACTTCAGAATGCAACAATAAGAGAGGTTGAAACCAGACCCATGGAGATAAAGGCTGTGAACAGGAAGGGGGAGGTCCAGCTTGTTGAAAGCCAGGATATGGTAACTCTCCAGGCCGTGATAGATGCACAGGTAGTAACCAGTGGGCCATATATGGACCTTGGAGGGCAGGAAGTGAAGGTAGGTCTTACCTTTGTGCTGAAAACCACAGAGTTTGAGGCTATGGGAGATATTAAGAGTATTGAGGTGGCACAATGAAGATGATGAATAAAGAAGGCAAGGTATTCAACAGAATAAACATATTGGATCTGATATTTGTCGCAGCCATAGTACTACTATTGTTTTTGTCTGCCATAAAGATCATGGGCAAGGATCTCCAGGACATTGGTTCTTCAGCTGAATCCGTACAGGTGAGATTTGTTGCCTCAATACCATATGAAAAGGGATACCTTGATTCCATCCACGTTGGGGATACCATTGGAGAAACAAAGCAATATCTCCAGGCAGAGGTGGTCCATGTGGAGATACTTCCAGTATACGAAACCAATCTGGACGCGGAAGGAAATCCCGTGAGATCTGTTGATCCCACCATGGAGGAGGCAAGAGTCACAATAGAGGGAACCCTACCCTACGAGAGCATGAGCTACAAGCTTGGTGCCCAGGAAGTAAGGCAGGGAAAGATAATATTCATTGAAAGTGACTTTTATAGGCTTAAGGGCCAGATAGAGACCATTGAGGTTGTGAATTAGTATGGGAATCAAAGGTGCTTTGAAGAACAGCTTTTTTATTGGCTTGCTTATGAAAATTAAATATTTTGCAGAAAATAGCTTCATCTTCAGCATAAAGCTGAACAAGGTGGATGTCGGCAGAAAGGACCATAAATCATGGATATACAGGAGTCTTTTCTACAGATTCCTGATGGAGCTGGACGGGCTTGCAAGAAGGCTTGAAGAAAGGATTCATTTTGGTATAAAGGGGAGCAGGCTTCTTGGTTGGACCTTGAAGGACCATAGGGCAGGGACCCAAACATCCCATGGAGAAGGCGTAATGAAGGGTGGCATGATTTACAGGGGATTCACCAAGGCTTTGGATTCACCTGGATGGTCGGATTTGCTTATGATGCTGCCAGTGCTTTATGTGGTTGTTGACTATGTTGTAAGAAGATTACCAGTAATCAGCATGCTTGGTTCCGTATGGGATGAACTCCTCTTATTGTTCATGGCAGGGGCCTTCATTCTGAAGAGGATAGCCAGCGGTGGAAGAATAAGGTACAATTTTGGACCAATGGATCTTCCCGTAATAATCTATATCATACTGGGAATAAGCCATGTCCTGATAAAGGCTCCAGACCTTGGGATTGCAATAGAAGGCTTCCGGTCAGTATTTCAGCATATCCTGTGGTACTTTATTGCAACCCAATACATCAGGACAATAGGGGATTCCAAAAGGGTAATGAATGTGATGATGGCCCTTGGCCTTTTTCTGGGGCTGCATGCGGTCTACCAGTACATTGTAAAGGTGCCCATGCCGGGGAACTGGGTGGATACTGCCGAAAACATTACAACAAGGGCTTTTTCAATAATTGGCAGTCCCAACATCCTTGGAGTCATATTTGTTCTCTTCATACCCATCGGAGTGGCAATGGCGCTGACTGCAAGAAGTGCAATGGGTAAGCTCTATTACGGAGGCGTTTCACTTGTCATGCTGGCTGGATTGCTGTTCACCATGTCAAGAGGAGCCTGGCTTGCCTTTGCTTTCGCAGCGGGAATATTTGTGATAATCCTGGTCCCAAAGCTGATCATTCCATTTGCAGGACTTGGAGGAGCATTCGTACTTTTCGGAGGGGCCCTTTCAGACAGGCTTCTATATATGCTTTCACCCGTATACCTTATGAAATCAGCTGCCGGAGGCAGGCTCTACAGGTGGAGCATTGGCCTGGAGGTTTGGAAAAGGGACACAACCTTTGGCATGGGCCTGGGTAGATACGGTGGAGCGGTAGCAATGAACAATAACCTTACACCCTTCTATCTGGACAACTATTACCTCAAGACCCTTACTGAGATGGGGATCTATGGGATAGCAGCCCTCTTTTTTGTGATCATTTCCTTTATTGCTTCCACAGCCAGGATAATCAGGAGCCAAAGGATTTTAAGACATAGGATCATGGTGATCGGACTGTTTGCTGGTGCAATGGGAGTTCTGGCACAGAACCTTGTTGAGAATATTTTCGAGGTGCCTGCAATGATAGCATATTTCTGGATAACAGTTGCAATAATTAACACCTACAGTCCTTCTGAAAAGACTGAATAGGATGAAAGGAGAATACCATTGAAGGTACTTCACTTGATAAGCGGTGGCGATACCGGGGGTGCAAAGACCCATATAATCGCACTGCTAAAAGGATTGAACAAGGAAATTGACGCACAGATAATTTGCTTTATTGAAGACACCTTTTACGAGGATGTTGTAAAGGCTGGAATACCCATCAAGGTATTCAAGCAAAAAAGCAGGTCCGACCTGACCATCATCAGCAGACTTGTTGAGGAAATCAAGGAAACGGGCTATGACCTAATCCATTGCCACGGGGCAAGGGCTAATTTTATTGCTCAGTTTCTCAAGGGGAAGGTGGACAAACCATTTATCACAACAATCCATAGCGATTACAAGCTGGATTTCAAGGACAACTTTTACAAGCGACTGGTCTATACTACCTTGAATACAATTGCATTGAGACGGTTTGATTACTATATAGGTGTCTCTGACCTTTTCAGAAGGATGCTTGTGGAAAGAGGCTTCAGAAGGGACAGGATATTTGTAACCTACAACGGCATAGACTGCGATTCCCAGGAAAGCTTCGAGCCAAGGGAAGACTTCCTTGCAAGGTATGGAATAGAGGACAGGGGTCAGACCTTTATTGGAATAGCCGCAAGACTGGACAAGGTAAAGGATCACGTTACCTTTATTGAGGCAGCCAAGCTGGTTCTCCAGGAGGAGGATGCAACCTTCCTGATTGCCGGTGAAGGTGGGGAGACGGACTATCTTACGGAGCTGACAAGAAGGTATGGAATCCAGGATAATGTAAGATTCCTAGGCTATGTGGAGGACCCTTACTCCTTTTTCAATGCAATCCATATAAACACACTCACCTCCGTCAGCGAAAGCTTTCCCTATGTAATACTTGAGGGCGCAAAGATGATGAAACCGGTTGTCACCACCCAGGTTGGAGGAATCCATATGCTTGTGGAAAATGGAGAAAACGGCTATCTGATTCCAGTTGGAAACGAGGTAATCCTAAGGGATAGGCTTCTCAAGCTCATAAGGGATCAAGAGCTGAGGGAGGAAATGGGCAGAAGGTTGTTTATGGCTGTAAGGAGAAAGTTCTCATATGCCGCCATGGCTGAATCTCATATAAGGATATATGAAAAGATTCTATACGGAGGTCCAAATGTTGTCATGAGTGGATATTTTGGC
>JANKMX010000107.1 GCA_024649995.1 Gudongella sp.
TTTTATTTTATCTCAATCCAGAGGTATCGTATACACAAAATTATTTACAGTCTCAGATCCTAGAAAATCTGCTTTTGTGGTATTTCTTCTACATAGGAATTCTCAGTCTTTATTTCAACCGTTCTTGATTCAGCATCCCAGGTCACTCCAAAATCCAACCTTTCAGCCACATCCCTAAGCTTGAAATAATTGTTTCCACCTATATTATAAGCAAGAAGCTCAATCTCTTCACCGTTATAAAGTATTGGACTTCTATTGATGAATCCCCTGTTCTCTGTCGGGATTCCTGCTTCCATCTCTCCGCCAACCTCTGAGTATGATTCTCCTGATTGGATTTCAATGATCCTATCCTCCTCAATCCACCTTACTTCAAAGCTCTTCCCGGACTGGTCCAGTGAATAGGCAAGGTCTCGTAGCTTAAAGAAATTATTACCGCCTATGTTGTAGGCATCAAAGGATATTTCTGCACCATCCAGTATAACTCTGACCTTTGATGGTATGGCTGCTACAATTTCCGGTGCTTCCTCCTGTTCCATCTCAGGCTCCGTTTCCTTTTCAGGTTCCACCACCTTGATGAATGCCTCTGTTGCACCCATTGTGCCCTTGATCCTGAACATTACATAATAGTCCCCTGGCTCATCAATATCTATCTTCGCTCCAGTAAGATACTCAAGCTCCTGATATTCATAGCTATCAAGTTCTTCTATGGCCAGTATAACCTCCTCCAATTGGTCTGGATCATACTTGCCAAAGATGTTCTTCTTTGCCCCCTCCATTGGTATCCTGGTTGAAACCTCACCACTTATTGTAAGCTGCTCATCTGGATTATAGCCATACAATCCATCCTCTGTCCTTTCAAGCCTGTAGGCACCAAAGCTGGAAGATCCCTTATTTTCAACTATAATCTCCACAGGCAGCTCTGCAATCAGACCTGCATCAAAGGCTGGATCAATTGTAGTTGCATCAAATGTTCCAACTACATTCGATACTGAAAAATCAGCCACTTCGTCTGAATAGCCAACAACTCCGTGAATCTCGCCTGTCGCACCAACATTTAACCCACCGACACCTACAAGAATCAATATTAAGACAAAACTTCCAAGTACTTTTCCTTTTATGAAACCGATCATACAACCACTCCCCTATGTAGTTCTCTATTGTAGTACAATTATACCAGAACTAACCATTGCTTTGTCAAAAAAAAGATATAAGCCGGAAATCAATCCGGCTTTTGCATTCCTTTAAATCTGAACTCCTTCATTTTTTGCATCCCTGTCAAGCTTAGTCCCTATTCCAATTCCAACCAGAGCTCCAAGAAAGATACCAACCGCAGCAAAGCTCATAAAGAAATATCCTACAACAGCTCCAATGGCAGCCCCAAAAGTCATATATCTGATCATGTATTTGCCCTTTCTGATCAGATCATGCTCTTCCTCAAGGTAGGATTCAACATCCCGTCTCACCTTTTTCATTGCACGAATATCCGCTCTCTTGAGTTCGCCTTCCTTTCCCTTTATTTCCTTTATTGTAGAGGACATGTCATCTAGGAAAATGCTACATTCATTGTAGTCATTGCATAGGTGTTCCATTCTGTTAACTATATTCGAATAAACCTGAAGCTCCAGCTTTTTTCTGGTATGCCTGTCCAGGTTGCTTGCAAGGTGCCATAAATCAGTCCTAATTTCCTTGTATATACTCATCACATCACTCTCCCTCTAGTAGCTTTGATGTTTATTCCTATTCTTGTGGAGTATATACCCAAATTATATTCACTTATATCAATATATGAGCATTAATTTGAAAGTTATTATATTGTCAAACCCTGATAAAGTCTTGTCATTAAACATCTTTGAATACACTGATTCAAGACACATGTAAAGCTAGCTGCCCCACTGGATCTTTTCAGGCTTTCTCAGGAACTGATGCTTGAAAACTGGAATTCCAAGCTCCTCACCAAGGTTTCTCAATTGCTGCTTGTATGCTCCCTTCAATCCGTCGTGCATGGCGATACCCTGAATTCCACCTTCAATGGAAGCCACACATTCCTTTAGCTTATCCCTACCTGATTCATTTTCGTATTCCCCAGACACCAGCCATTGATTTGGAATGACATGAGAAATTCCAAACCCTTGCCCCTCCCAGGTATTAAAAATCTCTCCTGAAAATCCCCGTTCAAAGTGGGTACCGCCTGCACAAAGAATATTCTTCAGCTGCAGATTATCATCACTGAAAATCTCCAACAGTGACATTGCAAGGGCCCTTACAGCATTTTCATTGCTCCAGCTATCTTCGCTGCTCCCAATTTCAATATCCATGATTGGAATCTCATACTCCAAAATGGCTTCAGGACCAATATCTCCATATACAATCCCAGACCAATGTGTCGCTTCAGTTGTCACGAAAAAATCATCCAAGTTTTCCATCTTTCTGTATTTTTCCAGAGCAATCAAAATATTATGCATAAATCTTGGGTTGGCCTTCCCAAAATTTCCAGTCTCCACGTCACCGGTTGTATGCACCGATAGGATCCCATCAGGAGCATTTTCACCCTCATGCCAGGTAATAAGACCGGCCACGTCATAATCTGAAAACCTTTCCATCATGACAGGAAGGTATCTTCTATAATCATGGCAGACCACCTTATCCGTCCTTACAAAATCGTATATGTAATGATTTTTATCTATATACCTCATAACTGGTTTTCCATCCACCAGAATATCAAGCTCTTCCAATTGAAGGCTTTTTTCAAGCATGCCATATACCCGTCTTGCCACATGATCAACATCTTCCTTTGTAGCCATATAGTAGACAACCTTTTTAACATCCATTAATAACACCCTTTCCGTTTCTACGTTTCACAGGCTTGACCAATTGCTTCTGCTCCTGTATTTTCCATGTCATTGACAGCTATCGATATATGCGTTAAAATATTGTAATGCTTCATTTCTTTAAATCGTGACGAGGAGGACTTCAAGTGCCTAATTTACCTGCATTTCTATCATATGTAATCATAACAACCTTTACACCCGGCCCAAACAACATCATGTCCATGTCAAACTCCAGCAGATACGGGCTGAAAAAAAGCATAAAATTCAATTACGGAGTCTTTGCCGGATTTTTCATGGTTCTGGTTCTCAGCAATCTGTTCAGCAAAACCCTCTTTGACTTTATACCCATGATCAAGCCATATATGACCTTCATTGGTGCAGCCTACATAAGCTGGCTTGCATGGAAAACCTATAGAAGCAAACCACCTTCAGAGGATACAGTGGACGAGGGTAAAAGAACCACTACATTCACCAAGGGATTTTTACTGCAATTTGTAAATCCCAAAGGCATAATTTATGGTGTAACCACAGCCTCCACCTTTTTGGTCCCTTATTATTCATCTCCAGCCGTACTGATTCTTTTTTCCTTTATAATGGCTGCCCTTGGATTTATCTCCACTGTCAGCTGGGGCTTGTTCGGTTCTGTCTTCCAGATGTTCATGAAGAGACACCATCAAATAGTGAACACAATAATGGCATTGCTTCTTGTATACACTGCTGTTTCGCTTTTTGTTTAGTTTAACCAGCCAGTCCATGGATTACCGGCTGATTATTTTTCTCAGATATTTCATGTTCACATATTCCATAAAGCCTGACTGTTTATACATCTCGATCGCTTGCTTGTTCCAATCCACAACTTTTAGGAATACATCGCCATAGCCTCTTTCAATGATTTGATTCACGCAGTCTTGCAGAATTCTTCTTCCATAGCCCCTTCCCTTTTCAGCTGG
>JANKMX010000108.1 GCA_024649995.1 Gudongella sp.
GAGTGTATTTGGACGCTTGCTCTCAGGCGAGCAAGCAGCGTAACCGACCAGTATGGTCGGTGTTTTTGTTGGGAGGGATAATGATGTTTGTTGAAGTGAAAAAATCAATAGTGGTTGTTCTAGCCATACTTATGGTGATGATGTTGCCGACCTCTGTCCTGGGGCAAACAATGCACTACGAAACACCCTTTGACGGTATTGACTACACAAGATCAGATAATATAAGGGTTGTCATTGATGGTAAGGAGGTTTTATTTGATGTGGCTCCAGGAATAATAGGTGGACGAACCCTGGTTCCCATGCGGGCAATATTTGAGGAATTTGGACTTGAGGTCACCTGGAACGAGGCTGAGAGAACCGTAATAGGTGAGGGACAAGGACTTAATGTGCAATTTGCAATCGATAGCGATCAGGCGACTGTCAATGGGTTGGTCCATAACCTTGATGCTCCGGCAACCATAATCGACGGAAGGACAATGGTTCCATTAAGGTTCCTGTCTGAAGCCCTGGGCTACAATGTGGTCTGGATAGGGGATTCGCAGCTGATCCTCTTAAGCAGGGAGCCAATCATAGAATGGAGATACGCAGGCTTTGAGGCAGCCAAGCCCTACAGGGAATATGAGCTCATGTACTACAATGGTGAAAGGACAACAGAATACAGATACACAGGAACCTTAAAGGACGTGGAGCACATCAACCTTTATAGCAAGGACGGTAGAATTGTTCCCAATGTACCTGACTTCAAGGTTGGGGAATACTCATATCAATGGTCCAATAAGTCACCCTTTGAGGGTAAAACCTGGTGGATTCACAGGGACCAGCTGGAAGGTACAAGAAATTTGAGCCAAATAAGCATGGCTGAAGGTTTGGAACCACTTACAATGGATGAGCTGGAAAAGCTTGAGACTGTGGGAGGATATGTAAGGGTATCTGTTCAGGACCATATCTTTGATCTGCAGCTATGGAAAGATCTGATTGGATCCCCTGGCTCCAAGTTTTCTTCTGCCATTAACTCTGAACTGTTTGATGAGACTGAGATTCCTGCCTATGATACCATTTTAAGGGTCACAGTAGGAGAAAATCTGGAAGGATATATCGCTCTTGTAGCTCTAAGGGTAACCATAGTTGAGCCTGATAAGGACAGAATCTACACATATCTGGACAGGGATCCAACCACCATGTTCAATTGGGATAGGATGACCTGGAACAGGCTTGACAGAGAGCTTCCATGGGTGGGTATGACCTCTGACATGCTTCTTGTTAAGCTTAAGGAGAGTCCGGACCAGACAGCAAAGATCACTACTGAATTTTCAGTGCTTGAGCTATGGGTATACCAGCATGAGTACGGAGATGTTGTCTATTACTTTAATGACGGAGTTCTGGTGAGCATGTGGTAAAACAAAGAAGCTCCCTGGATAAAACCAGGGAGCTTTTCTTGGATATTAAATCCTGTTAAATATCAAAATCCACTAAATACCTATCCTTTGATATTGAACAGTTGACCTGTGTCTCAAAAAAATCAGTGAGGTTTTCCTGGGTAAGGAGGTCCTTTGTGTATCCCTTTGAGTGGACTTCGCCTCTTCTCATCAGGAGTGTATGAGAGAAAATAGGGAGTATTTCCTCGGTCTGATGTGTAACATAAATAAGGGTAGGGGCATTTTCGCTTCTTCCAAGTTTGTCAATGGTACTGAGGAGTTTTTCCCTTGAAAACATATCAAGTCCGGAGCAGGGCTCATCCAAAATAAGCAGCTCAGGCTTTGCCATAAGGCCTCTGGCTATGAGAACCCTTTGCTTTTCACCCTGGGAGAGGGTGTTATATAGTCTGTCTGAAAGGTGGCCGCAATCCAGAAGGTCCATAATCTCCATTGAGTTTTCCACATCTTCATCCATTGGATCTTCAAAAAGGCCTATGGATGCATACCTGCCACTTACCACAATCTCAGTTGCAGTTTCATTTCCGTACAGCTTCTCAGCAAGGGCCGTGCTAACCCAGCCAATTGATTTTCGAAGCTCTCTCAGGTCATATCCTCCAAAGGATTTTCCAAGTACTGAAACATCTCCCTTTGAGGGAAATATGTAGCCGTTTATCATATTCAAAAGTGTGGTCTTTCCAGAGCCGTTGAGGCCAAGAATGGCCCAGTGCTCCCCATCTTTCACAGTCCAGTCGATATCCTTCAATATGTACTTTGCATTCCTAGAAATTGATACATCTTTTATGCTTATTACCATAGTGTGAATTCCTTTCAAATTTTGACTTTTGAAGATTATACCACTTTCAGCCATGAAATTGAACCAATTTGTTGATTTCAAGAGCTATTCCGTCAGGTAAACGGGGAAAGAAAAAACTGGTCCTACAAATAGACCAGTTTTCTTGCTGATAAATCCAGAGAGATTTCTGCTTATAAAAGATCAGGATGAACATATCGCCCTCTGTCTTCTGTTTTTTTGACGTATTGTATTGCATGTGTCGGACATCTGTTAAGACAGGCCAGGCACATTGTGCAATCACCGCTCCATGTTGGTCTGTCGGTTACACTGATTGAGTGTAAAGGACAGATTTTCTGGCACAGTTCGCACCCATCACAGTTATCATCTGCGGAAAAACGTTTGTTGCTTCTTCCAAAGCTCTTGAAAACTGTATTTACAATACCTGATCTTATCAGTGGCATTGAACCGGGCTTGGTGTCAAATACTCCTACTTCCCTGTTCTGGAGGCTCCTAATTATCTCCATTGCCTTTAAATCTGCAGCTTTAAGCTTTTCTTCCACAATCTCTTTTGGTTCGGCATCATAGCCTAGAATATAGCTGTTGGGCATTATAACCGTAAAGGCACTTGCCAGAATCAATCCCTTACCCAAAAGGTGTCTTTTTATAATCTCCGTCGTTCTTCCTTCCTCTTCGGCACAAGTGGCTATGGAAAATACATAGGGCTTATTATCTGATATGACCATTTTGTCAATTAAATCCAGGACTATTTTTGGAGGTCCCCAAGCATGGACCGGGAACACAAGTCCCAGATAATCACCGGGTTCAACTTTGTAATCACCTGATTCCTTCATTCTGCTCAGTTCATCTGGGATAAAACACAAGTCCTGTTCAAGAGATCGGGATATGATACTGGCAAGGTGAAGGGAATTTCCCGTCCCGCTGAAATAATAGATCATTGTACACATCTCCTTAATTATATTTAACTCCCTACCAATTAATTTATACCCAAAAATCAGACTGGGTGTTAATGAATTAACAAAAATATACAAGTATTGAAGTTTTCAATTAATTGCATGACAAATTATATCCATATGAAATGAGCTAAGTGCAATGGTTCAGATAAGTGTTGAGATTTAAACATTTGTTATTAATTGAAGTTAAAGTTCAGAAAATACCTGTCTTGTAGCACAATTCCGACTAATGGTAAAAAGATAATTAATTTACATAATACTATTTTATTTTGGGTAAAAATTTGCTATAGTAGTCATAGTTAATATGTTAAATAAATAACAAAGCAATCTGGTAATATGTCAAGAAGAGATTTTTGAATAAATCATCCAGATGAG
>JANKMX010000109.1 GCA_024649995.1 Gudongella sp.
ATCCTCATCCACATCTATAGCCATTCCTCCGTTCTTCCTAATTAGTCTCAATACCTGATTGCCACTTGGAGGATATGGATTTTCAATGGCATGTGCGATGGTTCCAAACTCACTCAGTTGTTGAACCTGAGCCGAGCCTGATTCATAAGCTCTTACGATTGGATTACATCCCTTTGCCTGGGATGCGATGAATATTGGCATCTTATCCGAGATTCCACTAAGATATAGCTCCCTAAACCCTTTTTCTATGCCCCTGAAGTTTCCACCGGCACTGGTTGGGACTATTACATAATCCGGCACCTTCATGCCAAGCTGTTCAAAGATTTCAAATGAAGTGGTCTTGTAGCCCTCCACCCTATACGGGGCATCGGAGTTAATGAAGTAGATTCCATTCTCCCTGCCCAATCTTATGCTTTCACTGTAAAGCTGCCTGTAGTTTCCCTTGACCCGAATAAGCCTAGGTCCATATATTCCAATGGGTCCAATTTTTTCTTCAGCCATTTCCTCCTTGACAAGAATTGTTGCCTGCAGACCTGCCCTTGCTGCAAAGGCTGCTACGGATGCTGCCATGTTACCGGTTGAAACGGTTCCAATTTTCTTGTAGCCCATGGCCTTGGCATAAAGAACCCCCGTAAGGGTCCCCCTGTCCTTGAAGGACCATGTGGGATTCATCCCCTCATTCTTGATATATATTCTGCTTCCCCTACAGTCCTCAGTCCCCTTGTCCAAATGAACCAATGGAGTGGCTCCTTCTCCAAGGCTTATTGCTTCATCCAATTCCAGGAAAGGAAAAAATGATGCATATCTGTTGAATATTCCCTTTTCCATTGGAAACTCCTCTGCGATCCGACCATGGGATATTGCCTGTATTTCAAGTGGTTCATCACAGATGGTGCATCTACCAGTTTCAGTCTCAATATCGTAAATTTCATTGCAGCTTGTGCATATAAGCTTATACATATGGGTCTCCTCCTATTTAAATGTTTTCAGATGCTCTGAGGCTTCCTTAGCAATATCGACAATAATTCTAATCCATTTTTCCTTGTTGTCAGGACTGAATCTGTTGTTTGGTCCGGATATTGACAGACAAGCCATTACATCCTCATTAGGTCCAAACACAGGAGCAGCTATACAGGAGACATCCTCATCCCTTTCTTCCACGTCGAAGCCGTAGCCATGCTCCTTTATGCTCAACAGCTCTTTTTTTAGGCTTTTAATATCAGTAATTGTGTTATCGGTAAATCTTTCAAGCTTCAAACCACCAATGATGTTATCCCTCTCCTCCTGATCCTTATAGGCAAGAAATATTTTGCCGCTTGCAGTGCAATGCAGGGGGGCTGTCGCTCCTGTCTTGGTAAACATCTTTATAAGCTTGTCGCTCTCCTCCTGTGCCACATAAACTATCTCCTCACCTTCAAGGATGGTAAGATTGGCAGTTTCGCCTGTATAGTCCCGTAGCTTGGCAAGATAAGGCTTAAGCTCAAGAGAAATGTTGTTCTGGTTATAGGCAGTCATGCCCAATTGCCACAGCTTGAGACTCAGCTTGTACTTTTTTGTCTTCTCATTTTGTGTGATGATGTTGGATTCCTTTAGAGTGTTGAGAATGTGGTAGGTTGCACTTACGCCATAGCCCAATCCTTCACTTATTTCCGTTGCCCCTTGTTCCTGCTTCTGATCTGCAATATAATTGATTATATCAAAGGCTTTTTTTACTGATCCAATTGTCTTTTTAGATTTTGATTTGCTTTCCAAGTTATCCCTCCGTTCATCTATTATTGTACACTATTTTTTCTATTGGTAAAAGCTATTTAAGTATAAACAATAAATCTGAAAGGTTGTTATCCATATGAGAATCATAAAAAGCATTATAGATATTCCACTGGAATTTAAGCCAATGATCGAAATTGAGAACCTTTGCTTTTTTGATATTGAAACCACAGGATTAAGCAGGGAATATAATCAGATATATCTAATAGGAACATTCTTCTATAACAAGGAATCCAGTGATTGGACCCTAATTCAATTTTTTGCAGAAGACCTAAGTGAAGAAGAAGAGTTGCTGCTAAGATTTGTAGCCATGGCAAAGGATTTTGAAATCCTTGCGACCTACAATGGTGACTCCTTCGATCTCCCCTTTGTAAGGAAGAGACTTGAGAAATACGGTCACTTTTGGGATGTAGACAATTCCCTGGACATCTACAGGTATGTGAAGGACAACAGAAGCATCCTGGACATGCCGGATCTTAAGCTTAAAACATTGGAAAAACAGCTTGGAATCTATAGGGATGACTTGATATCGGGCAAAGACTGTATAGAGCTATATAAATCATATAAGGTCACAAAAAGTGAAGAGAAGCTCCACCCAATCCTTCAGCACAATTATGACGACCTTCAGTATATGCCACATTTACTACAAGTCTACAACATGGTTGAGAGACACAAGACAATAGAAATCAGCTCCGTTGATACAAGCGTGCATTTTTATCTGGATACTATGAATTTTGCTGAAGAAAAGCTAATGGTAAATGGTAGCTACAACCCGAAATTCAGTATTCCCTGGAATTACTATAGACCATTTTACACATTCATTCTTGATAGTGACAGCTTGTTCCAATTTACAATTGAAACAAAAAAAGCCAGATTATCCGAAGATATCCTGGCTGATATAGTAGATGCTCGATTGATTGAAGAACTGAATGTGGAAATGGATTTATCTCCTCATGAGTCACCAAAGGGAATACTTATTCTCAAGGCAAACAAAAACATATACATTGATAATATCAAACGAATAATTGAATCCCTGTTTCTGTTTCATTTCGAGAAATAACCATAACAAAAATCTAAAAAAACAAACCTAGTGGTTTGTTTTTTTGAGTGGTGGGCCTTCAGGGACTCGAACCCCGGACCTACCGGTTATGAGCCGGGCGCTCTAACCAACTGAGCTAAAGGCCCTTAAATCAATCAAATTGATTTAAGTGGTGGACCTGGGTGGACTCGAACCACCGACCTCACGCTTATCAGGCGTGCGCTCTAACCACCTGAGCTACAAGTCCATACATTAGTTTTTGTGTATTTCAATGGACTTTTTGTGTGCCCGTCCGGTCAATTACCGAAACTTGTTTCGTTGTAATTTAGCGGGTAGGGTGCAAGTCCATACATTAATTTTTGTACATTTCAATGGACTTTTTGCGTGCCCATCCGGTCAATTACCTAAACTTGTTTCGTTGTAATTTAGCGGGTAGGGTGCAAGTCCATACATTCTTAATTAACCATTGATTCAAGAAATGCACAAATAGTGAATAAATTTGGCAGGGGTGGAAGGAATCGAACCCTCATCGACGGTTTTGGAGACCGTTGTTATACCGTTTAACTACACCCCTATGTTAAAAAAAACTAAAAAAAAAGATTTTACATCTTAATGGTGCCCAGAGCCGGAATCGAACCAGCGACACGTGGATTTTCAGTCCACTGCTC
>JANKMX010000010.1:0-52478 GCA_024649995.1 Gudongella sp.
TGAATTCAGGCAGAAGGTAATGAAACTGAAAAATGAATCCCATGGTCCTGTTTCTAAGCTCCGCCAGCTGCATTCCGTTCATGGTATCTGTTCTCCTGTCTCTTATATATACCCTACCATTTGTAGGTTTGTCCAAGGTTCCTACGATATTCAGCAAAGTGCTTTTGCCACTGCCCGATTGTCCGATAATTGAGTTAAAGCTATTTTCCTCAAAGCTGAGGTTTACGTCAAAGAGCACCTGGGTTTGAATTTTTTCTCCATAAAATTTATCTATGTTCTCCAATCTCACTATATCAGCCATTCTTAATCACCTCGATCGGATTCAGTCTAGAAGATATCCTGGCAGGTATCAATGAAGCTATCATGGCCGAAGCCACTGCAAACATGCCTGACAGGGCTATGAACCCATAGTTTACAAATATCGGAACAACAGGGGTCCCGTCCGGATTTACAGCGAATTTCGTAAAGGAATAGAGCAAGCCAAATCCAAAGGCTATGCCCATGATAGCTCCCAGTATTCCCAGCATCAGACCTTGAAACACAAATATCAAGCTTGCCTCGCGATCCTTTATTCCCATTGCCTTTAATATTCCCAACTGCTTTGATCTCTGAACAACTGAGATTGCAAGGACGCTGGATATTCCAAGCAAAACTGCAACCAGGACAAATACCTGTATCATGTAGCTTGATACGCTTTGTCCGTTAAGTCCACTTAGAAGACTCTGATTCTGATCCTTCCAGTTATCAACCTTCAGGTTTTCACCAGACAATGCATAGCTTATTTTATCTCCTATTACATCTGCTTCGAAAACTTCTGCGACCTGCATTTCAACTGAGGAAACCTTGTCTCCCATTCCCAGAAAATCCTGGGCTGTCTGTAGATTTGTTATTACCCATGTTTCGTTTATGGAGGATACCCCCAGGTCATAAAGACCTGTCACATCAAAGCGGACTGATCCCCCTCCCGGATTCAGAACAAGGATCCTGTCCCCAGTGCTTATCCCAGCCAACAATGACAACTCCCTTCCTATGACGACCTCGTCCTTTCTTGCGGGCAGTCTCCCATCATAGATCCCTTCCTGAATATTGTATATTTCATCTGAATCCTCAATATTGAAGCCCCTTACCAGTACAGGTGCCGTATCAACCTCATAATCAAGTGTGGCGGGTCCATCAGCAGCAACCGACACATTTATGACATCGGGCTTGAACAGATTTGCCTCATACAACGTCCTGTCCCAGTTGTCAATAAGCTTATCCTCACTGGTGGAGGTTATCGTAACCTGGGATGAGCTCCCTATTGTGGTGTTCACCAAGTTTATCTGAAGTCCCTGTATCAGGGAACCTATGAACAATTGCACGGCAACCCCGATGGAGATGCCCAGAACAATGAGGACGGTCTGCCCTCTACCGGATTTGAGAAATCTAAGGGCTATCTTAAGGGCAAGTCTCATTTCTCCTCCCCCTTTCCAAGGAAAAGGACATCTTCATAACTCTCAATGTACATATCTCCCCCAAAATCCTCCACAGTATGAGGGTTTTTTTTGAAGGCCTGCCCTCCCAATATAATCTTTATGTCCTTTGAGGATTCAATCTTAATTTTTTCAATAATCTTCTTTGCCTCTGAAAGCAGATAATAATCAGTTACACTAATCCCAACATAATCCGGTTTTTCAGACCTTATTACCTCCCAAATCTGGGTTCTGGGTGTGTTGCTGCCTATATATATTACATCATATCCACTTATCTGAAAGAAATCAGACATGATCCTAAGGCCAATTTCATGATATTCCCTTTCAGGACAGGTCAGAACAATCTTCCTGTTATACTTCTCCACTCTCTCTGCCAAACTTATTACTGTTGGATAAAGGACTTCGATTATTGTCCTTATTATTGATGTTTTTACGTGTTCATCCCATATGCAGCCAGGATTGTCCTCTGGGCAATCGTCAATGCTGTAGAGTGCAGGTACCAATATACCGCTGTATAACTCAGGTATTGTAAGGGTCCCTTTCCCAATTTGATCCATTGACCAGACTACACACCTGTCCTTGAGATTTTTGGAGAAAAGCTCCATAAATTCATCATAATGTTTATTCATGTCTTTCCCCCTATTCTGTCGTGCTTACTGCTGAGCCATCCCCAAGCTCCTGAGACGGATTTAGAATGACTATATCTCCCATCTCCAGACCTTCCATGACCTCGGTCAAATATCTATCGGTTATTCCCCTTGTGATAGGTGTCTTGACTGCAACTCCATCTTCGATTATAAAAACATAAGACCCAGCCTGGTCATCCTCTCTTATGGCTTCATTCTTCACTACCATGACATTTTCAACCACACCGATTATGATCTCAGCATCGGCATCAAAGCCTGAAACAAGTCTTTCATCAGCCTCGTTTAGCTGGATTGTAACCTTAACCTTTGGAGTACTGCTCCCACTTGATGGGTCAACTTCTGCCTTGTTACCTATTTCCACAACCTCTCCCCTATACTCATTGGATATCCCTGCCACCAAGATGGCAGCAGCTTGACCCCCTTGTATGTTTACAGCATCCTCCTGGGTCACTAACGCTTCAAACTGGAATTTTTCGGTATCCTGAACCACAACTTCAGCTTCCCTTCCAACTGTCCTGTTTTCAACAAGATCCATTGCCACAACGGTGCCATCTAGGTCTGCCGTTATTCTGGTATCCTCAATTTGGTCCTCAACCTGCTGAATATCCAAAAGCAATGTTTCTTTTTGTCTTTCAAGGCTTTCAGCCGTACTGGATAGGTTTGTTCCAAAATCAGAATACCTCAATCTTGCATCCTCCACATTGAGCCTTGCAGACTTCAGGCTTGATTCCAGACCAATAAGCACATTCTCCTGATTCTCATACTCCGACTGGCTGATAGCTCCATTTTCATAAAGAATCTTCAGGTCCTCAAGATTCTCCTTTGTTGTTTCATAATCCCTTTGTACTGTTGACAGTGACTCCTGAGCCTTCTGGAGATTATTCTGAAGGATCTGTCTGTCAGCAGAGCTTCCTGCCATTCTCAGGTCTGCCTCAACCTGTTCAAGGTTTATCCTAAGTTTTGAAAGCCTTGTCTGAAGCTCCGATGGATCCAAGACAGCAATTAGGTCACCTTTGTTAACCTTGTCTCCTTCCTGAACCATAACCTGAAGCACATCCGTTCCAGACGGTATCATCACCTCCTGGATATCCTCCGAGACAATCTTTCCTGTAATATCAAGCCTCTGCTCTATGGACCCTTCCATTACCTCCATGGAGCTGACCTGAATCTGAGAAGGCCCACTTAATGCAAAAAAATAAATCAAGGCAGCAATTCCAATAATTGCCCCTGCAGTAATCAATCCTTTTTTCTTTGTCATACTCTCTCCTCCCAATTTCTGTATGCTACAATTATACTCAAAAAATACCCTCATCAACCATCTGAGAGAGCATTTTTTGTAATATGTTCAAATAATTTATTTGGAAAAAGTGTAAGACCACCAAAAATTTCCTTTTAAGGTGGTCTACTCATCTGTAAATCTATATCCAACACCAACTTCAGTTACAATAAATCTGTGACTGGTGTTGTCTCTTTCAATTTTCCTTCTTAGGTTGGCCATAATCACCCTTAGGCTTTTGGTGTCGCTCTCACCTGAATATCCCCACACGTGCTTAATGATGTAGTTGTGGGTCAAAACCTTTCCCCTATTGTCAATTAGAAGTCTTAACAGTTTGTATTCCAGTGGCGTGAGGTGTATGTCCTCTCCATGAATCTGGACCTTTCTCTTTTCATAATCAACTGATAGATAATCACACTCAAAGATTTTGGTGTCATCAAGTCCCAAGTTTGAAATTGACCTTTCAACCACCCTTATTCTTGCCATCAATTCTCCCATGAAGAATGGCTTTGTAACATAGTCACTGGCTCCAAGATCAAGTGCCTCAATCTTATCCTTCTCAAGGCCTCTGGCAGATACAACAATTATGGGAATGCTGCTGAACTCCCTGAGCTCTCTTATGATTTCAAGTCCATCCCTATCGGGCAATCCAAGGTCAAGTATTATTATTTCAGGATTGTAGGATGAAAATTTGAACAGCCCATCTGCTGCAGATCTCGCCGTAATAACCTCATACTCATCCTTGTTGAGGGATACCTCAATAAAGTTGGATATGTACTTGTCGTCTTCAATGATAAGAATCCTTGAGTTTTTCAATTCTCATCCCCCTCCAGTGGCAGTGTGAAAATAAATTTTGACCCTTTGGGCAGGTTGTCTTCAGAGTGGATTTTACCTCCATGTGCCTCAACTATTGCCTTGCAGATTGTAAGTCCCAATCCGATTCCCCTTTTCCCATCCGTAACACCCTTATCCAGGGTTACAAACCTGTCGAAGAGACTGTCCTTAATACTGTCATCAATCCCTTGACCTGTGTCACTTACTGTAAACTCTACCTCTGTTCCATTTATTTCAACATCCAGACTTACAGAGCTATCCCTGGAGGTATGTCTGACTGCATTTTCAAGAAGATTGACTATTACCTGTACAATAAGCTTCCCATCCATGGGTGCAGACACCACTTCACTGGGAAGTGTTACTGAGAAGCTTCTACCCTTTAGGATTCTCTTGGTTCTTGAAACTGCCTCACTTACAACATCGTCAATTATTTCCTCTTCCTTCTTTAGCAACAGTTGCTCATTGTTGATCCTTGTCATATTCAATATATTCTCAACCAGATTAGTCAACCACCCAATTTCTTCGCTGATATCAGTTGCCAGCTTCCTCTTCTCGTCATCCCTTAATACATCAAAATTCTCCGCAAGAAGATTCCCTGCTCCAGACAGGGCAGTCAAGGGTGTTCTGAGGTCATGGGAAACAGATCTTAGTAGATTGGCCCTCAGTCTTTCCTTCTCCATGGCTACCCTTATCTGCTCCCTCTCAGTATACAGTCTATTGCCCTCAAGGGCTATTCCAAGCTGGGTTGCAATGGATTGGATTATTATTTCAGTCTGCTTGTCCTTTATATTGTCATGTTCTGCAATCCTAATTTTCCCAAGTATCCCTTCAGAGCTCTTTATAAAAAAATCCCTGTTTACACCTACAGCATTCTCCTGGTCTTTTTCATCCTCATAGATTATTATTTCACTTTTTAATCCAGTATACATTTCAATAAAATAACCTGCTCTGTTTATTATGTCTCTTTCGCCACTTATGGCAATAAAGCCTGATGCGATTTTATAAAGAACCTGTGTGGTTCGCTCATTCTTTTCAGCAAGCTCAATTTCCTGTTGAAGCCGTGAGGTTATGGTCCCTGATACAACTGCGGTTATAAGAAAGAAGAGTAGCAATACCAGGTCACCACTGTCATAGATTACAAAGGTATACCTGGGCTCTGTAAAAAGGAAGTTCATGGCCATCATGCTCACCACAGAGGTTATGATTCCCCACATTGAGCTGCTGGTTACAATGGTTGAAAATATTACACCCAGCAAAAAAAGCATGATTATGCTCTCCTTGGCAACTCCCAAATAGCTTATCCCCAATGATCCAAGGATGGATATCCCAATTATGATCGTTGTCTTGAGCCAGTTTCCCTGTCTCCCTGACTTTGTAGGTAATACCATAAAATCAACTCCTCATTTACAGTATACCATTAGCTTATTTCTTTTCCATCAATCTTAGAATATCTTTTTTGCTTCCTGCAATCAGAATATGCTCCTCGCCGGTGAAGGTATATCCTGCATCTATCATTGGGGTTACATGGCTATTGATCTTAAAGCCAATTACATTGACGTTGTAAACAGATCTTACACTAAGCTGTGTGATGGTTTTGTCCCTCCAACTATCAGGTACAAGTATTTCTGATATTGCATATTCCTCCGTCAGCTCAATGTAGTCAAGTGCAAGTCTGGAACTGTATTTTACAGCAGTTCTCTGTGCCATGTCCCTTTCAGGGTAAACCACATCATCAGCACCTATCTTAAGCAAAAATTTTGCATGTATATCCCTGTCTGTCTTTGATATTACGTAGGGTGCTCCCAGGTCCTTTAGGAGCGAGGTTATTTCCAAGGATGATTGGAAGTTTTCACTTATGCATACAAAACAAATGTCAAAATTGCTGACACCTAGAGACCTTAGAACATCCTCATCCTTGCAGTCTCCTATCTGAGCCTTGGTAACAAGGTGAGCTATCTTGTCTACAGACTCTTCATCAGTATCAACAACCATAACCTCATTTCCCAGCTCTGCCAGCTTTATGGCCAAATGTGTACCAAATCTTCCTAAACCTATTACCATCATGGATTTCATGATAACACTCCTATCCTATTATTATTTTTTCCATTGGATTCTTTGTTTTTCTTATGTTTCTCTTCTCAGTCACTGCCATAAATACTGTCAGGCTTCCCAACCTCCCAGTATACATCAGTATGACCACTATGATTCTTGAAAAGGTTGACAGCTCTCTGGTTATACCTGTTGAAAGTCCCACCGTACCAATTGCCGAAAGGGTTTCAAACATGGCTTCCTTGATTGGCAGCCCCTGGTTTGCCACAATCAAGAAACACCCTGCAAGAACCATTATGGAATAGTAGGTTACACTGAAGTATGCCCGCTTCACGACCCTTGCATCCAGTCTTCTGTTGAACACATTGACATCCTCGCATTTCCTGAAATGGGTTATGACGGAAAGCACAATCACAACAAATGTAGTTATCTTGATTCCTCCTGCAGTTGAACCAGGGCTTGCACCAATAAACATAAGAAACATTGTGAGCATTGTCCCTGCTTCACTCAGTGAACCGGTATCAGTTGTATTAAAGCCTGCAGTCCTTGGAGTGACGGAATGAAAGAAGGCTGCCAGAAGTCTTTCCCCTGTCTCCATTCCACTCAAGGTAGCATCCTTTTCAATGACCAAGAATAGTGCAGTGGAGATTACTATCATTGCCAGAGTTGATACAATTACTGTTTTGGTATGAAGATTATACTTCCTGAAATTGAACCTATTTACAAAGAGATCCTCCCAGATTACAAATCCGATGCCTCCTGTGACTATCAAGGCCATGATAGTCATGTTGACCGTAAGGTCAGATGAAAAACCAGTAAGGCTGGAGTATGGCTCCATGCTACCCATAAGATCAAAGCCGGCATTACAGAATGCAGACACTGAGTGAAAGATTCCAAACCAGATTGCACGCGAATCTCCAAATACTTCGTAAAACCTGCTGGCAAGAATAATGGCTCCAATAAATTCGAAAACCAAGGTTCCTATGAGGATATGCTTGACAAGCCTTACCACCCCACTTATCTGCAGTGAATTTACAGCTTCCATGGCAAAGGACCTTTCCCTTAGGCCAATCCTTTTTCCAAGAACCATTGAAAACAGGATTGCAATGGTCATAAATCCCAAACCGCCTATTTGGATAAGTATGAGAATCACCACCTGCCCAAAAGTTGTAAACTGGGACCATGTATCATAAACCACAAGACCGGTGACACAGGTTGCTGAGGTTGCCGTGAATAAGGCATCGAGAAATGGCAGTACTTCACCACTCTTGTTTGCAACAGGGAGCATCAGAAGAAGTGCTCCCGTAAGGATAATTACCACAAAGCCAACTGCCAGGGTCTGCTTTGCTCCAAGCCTTGTAATCCTAACCATTGAAGGTCACCCCCTGGAGCGATTCCACTATTCTATCCTGGGTGATGTCTCCAACTATTACCTTGTTAACCCCAATCTTCCTGTATATGTCGGCATAGATATAATCGTTAATCCTTGCAACTATCCAAGTATTTTTGCTTTTCTTCCTTACCTGTCTGCACAGGAAAAGATTTTCTGCATCATCATGTGATATGGCAAAAAATGTTCTAAACTCAATTTTTTCTGGAATGTTGGAATCATAAATCAAATAGTAAGAGAACTTCATATTTTCAAACAGCTGAAATAATTCCTTATCAGATTCATTATCCAAATAAATAAGTATTGTTCTCCTGTCCTCTGGCTTTTTTTGTATTATTTCATTGTTTTCAACAAAAAACATACCTATCCTATCCATTAGAAAATATCCTAAAACCATCAATGCTATTATGGAGCCTACAGCCAATACTTCCATAGATAAGACCTCCCCTCACTTCAATCTTATTCCAGAAAATATTAAAATAGTGTTTGTATTTTAAGTAAGGTGTTATTTTTGTGCAAAGAAAAAAGATATTCCCACTTGGAGAATATCTTAGGTAGTTTTCCAGCTTGTTATCTCACATCAACTATCTCGAAATTTTCATCCACCACGACTGTCAACGTTCTTGTATCAATGGCCATATCTTTGCTTTCCCAACTTCTGTAGTATATGAAGTTTATCTCCTCAGTACCGGGTTCTTCCGGTGTAAATTCCCAGGTCCTCTCTCCACCTGATCCTACAACATCTGGCGCAACAGCAAATGGAACAAACTCATCAGATTCTATCTTTAGAATATCGCCTTCTTCAAACTCCACAACCCAGCCGTATCCAGTTGTGGGGTTCTCCTGCAGCATCACGGTAAGCATATCAGGCTCATAAAAATATTCTGTTGGAGCTGCCTTAAGCATCATCATGACCCTGTTCATCATTGCAGCTGCCTCTGCCCTTGTCAGTCTCTTCTGGGGCATAAAATTTCCTTCGTTTCCCTGAATGATACCCAAAGCTCTCAATCTGTAGATATATCCAAGCTCTGCAGGTGGAATACCTTCATCGTCAAGGAAAACCACTGTGTCCTCAGGAGGCATACCTTCCTCAATTCCCATTGTCTTTGCTAGCATGACAGCAAACTGGAGTCTGTTCAATTGACTTTCCCCATAGAGATGACTCTGTGTTGCTATTGCAAGTGCAATACCTTCACGAAGCTGTTCCCTTGCCCACTCAGGCACCTTGTCCCATTCCACATCATCGGGATCCGGTTCCCCAGGCATTCCCGCAGCTATTTTACCCATCATCCTGGTCAGCATCAGTATGCCCTCTGTCCCTGAGATTATACCCTCCGGTCGGAAGCCTCCGTCAGGATATCCATTGACAAATCCCCAGTTATAGGATTGCTCGACCTCCTCTTTTGACCAATGATTCGCAAGATCCATGAATCTGTTCTGTGTCTGTTCCTGCTGACGGAGCTTCATCTGCTCCAGGGCTGCACCATCTATCCTAAGTCTCCTGTTGATTTCAAGTCTGATCTGTTCCTGTTCAGCTTCACCGATATTGGTCTGAACCCTGTCCCTATCCTGAATCTGATTCTGGTTCATTGGCGCTTCCATGGTCCCCATGGCTGGAACTGCAACCATCACTATGCTAAGAATTACAGCTACCATCGTCCTAGATTTCATACCTACTCTCCCCTTTCATACAAAAAACCGACCAGCTAGGGTCGGTTACGCTACTGGCTCATGCAGGGATTAGGCGTCCATTTTTACCCTGCAATCCAAGCCACCGGATTTTATCTTTATCCACTAATAATATACCCTTGGAAATACTTATTAGTATTACATTTAGATTTCAAAAATGAAACCCAGCTTGCATCTAGTCCTCATAGGTCCAGCCTTGATCATTATTATAGATCATAAGTCTTGTCATACCACCATCTATAGTTATATTCTCTCCTGTTATAAAGCTGGCGGCATCACTACAGAGATACATTACCATATTTGATATATCCTCGGGTCTTCCAACCCTGCCAGCAGGGTGCTGAGAGTTATTGGATCCGGAATATTCCATATCAGCTGTTTCAATCCACCCGGGGCTGATGGAATTCACTCTGATTTTTCCCGATAGACTAACTGCAAGTCCATGGGTAAGGGAAGCTATTCCTCCCTTTGCTGCTGTGTAGCTTTCTGTATCCCTTTGACTCATCCTGTCTCTTGTAGAGGATATGTTCACAATTGATCCATCCTCAGCAAAGTGGTCCAGAAACAGCTTTACAAGCATGAATGGAGCTGTGACTCCCGTTCTTAGAACATAATTGAACTCCTCATAATCACAGCTGAAAATTCCACCCTTTGAAAGGCAGGCATTGTTTATCAAGAAATCAACCCTTCCGTAGTCGCTTATTACTTTCTCTGTAAACTCCCTCAGTACTGACTCCTCAGCTATGTCCCCAACAAAGTAATCATTGTCTTCCTTGTCCACTATACAGACCTTAGCCCCATTACGCTTGAAATCCTCTGCGATTTTCCTGCCGATACCTTTGGCTCCTCCGGTTAATACAACAACCCTATCCTTGAACATAAATACCTCCTTAACCTTGGGATTCTTACTTGCGTACCCTATTAACCATTTACCCTATTTTTACAACCCAAAAAGAATAATCTGCCGAAAAACGGCAGATTATTTTCTGGTCGGGGTGAGAGGCTTTGACATGATTATAATGCTGATTTTAGATATTATCAACATCAAGCATGGGTGGATTTAGTCGCTCAATCTCTCAGCATTAAGATACATTGTCTCCACTTCCTCTCTAGATACAATCGCATTGAGTAGATATGCGATAATAATTATCCCAGGTATGTTCACTAGTAGCCTAGTAATTGCAAAGGGAGCTCCCAGGGCTGACAGCTCGAAAAGAAACATTGGGATCTTTGTGGTGGACCAGGCTCCAATAAAGATAAGTATATTGCTGAATTTCACACCTTTTCTCATAAAAACTGCAGCAACTGGAAATGCTCCATACAAGGGTCCCGCTGCGGCAGAACCGATGAAAAAAGCCAATAGGATTCCCTTAAGTCCAGAACCCTCTCCCATGTACTTGACCATTGTATCCTTTGGGACCCAGGTATCCAGAAGTCCCAGAAGTACAAATATGGGTGGGATTATAAAAAGCATTTCCCCTAGAGTCATTATGGTAGTATCAATTGCCCTTGAACCAAGACCCCTGTCGGCTATTGTTACTAGTCCCATTACCATCATCGATAAAATAAACCATCTGTATCTCATTGCTGTCTTAATCATACCAGACTCACCACCAGACTGATGGCATATGCGACTATATATGAAAATGCATAGGCCATTAGATTTCTATATACTGTAATTTTTCCACCAAAGTATTTGACTTCTACTGGAATAGTAACTATTCCAACCATCATAAGGGTGGAGACGAATGCACCTATCTGCATGTAGCCTGCACCTCCCTGAAGCAGGAGGTCTGCAGTTGGAAATGCTATAAAGCCCGGTATCAAGGTCACAGCTCCAACAATTGATGCAAGAACAACACCGAGCCATCCGGAGTCGTCACCAATGACCTTTATTATAAGGTCTGGATCCAGTATTGCCATCAAAAGGCCCACCATTATTATAACCACCAGCAATTCAGGAAGAATTTTCTCAAACGCTTTCCAGGCCTTCATAAGTGATTTTTTAGTCTTACTTTTGTCCATTATGTATGAATATGCTAAAAATATAATTGTCACCAAATAAAGCAGCCAGTTCATTACACACCTCTTGAGTTTTTTAGTAATGCTTGACTATTATACCATATATGGGTATATTTGTTGAGAAAAAAATCAGCAGGCAATCATGCCTGCTGAAATGTCTATACGTAGAAAAGGTTTTCGCTTGGATACACAGGATCACAGGTTACATCAACGCCAAGTCTCCTCAGTATCTGCTCGTCATTGTCATTCAACATCACCGTTGAATGTGCCTGAGCTCCTTTCAAATCCTGCAGCTTTTCCATGGCAAGCTGAGCAGTTGGGTTTGTCACTGCTCCAATGCTCAATGCAATGAGGGCTTCATTTGCATCAAGTGTCCCTACCTTGCCCATTAGACTATCCATCTTCAGCTTTTGAATGGTATCAATTATCAAGGGCGAAAGCAAAAGAATTTCATCACCTATGTTTGCCAGGGTCTTGATTGAGTTCAGAATTGCTGCTGAGGTGGCATCCAGAAGCTGGGATCCCCTTCCGGTGATTATTCTTCCGTCGTTCAATTCAATTGCTATAACAGGAGGCATGTCGTTGTTTGCTTCCTTGTCCTTCAGCCTCTGTGAGTATTCCCTTGCAGGTCCAACAGCAGCCCTATCCTCACGTTTAAGCTCCAGCTCCTCCATGATGATTCTCATCCTGTTGAGAGACTCCTCGTCTGCCAGCCCCTTCTTGTAGTCACATTCAGTGGCAAAGCTTCTCCTAATTATCTCCTGCTTGGATGCATCCCTAACCACCTGATCATCAACTATCCCAAAACCTATCCTGTTTACCCCCATATCAGTTGGTGAGTGGTAGATTGATTCCCTGCCTGTTATCCTTTCTATGATCCTCTTGATTACGGGGAACATCTCCAGATCCCTGTTGTAGTTCACGGCAACCTCATTGTATTTTTCAAAATGAAAGTAGTCCATCATGTTTACGTCCTTGAGGTCCACTGTTGCAGCCTCATATGCAATGTTTAAGGGGTGCTTCAGAGGGACATTCCAGACGGGGAATGTCTCAAACTTTGAATAGCCCGCAACCTTGTCCATCTTGTGCTCGTGGTATAGCTGGTTCAGGCAGGTTGCCAGCTTCCCGCTTCCAGGTCCCGGTGCAGTGACCACCACAATCGGCATTGTCGTCTCAATGTACTGATTTCTGCCATAGCCCTCTTCACTTACAATCATATCAACATCAGAAGGATATCCTGGTATTGCAGAATGGGTGTATACCTTGATGTTTCTTCTTTCCAGCTTTGTTATAAACTGCTTTGCAGTGGGCTGTCCATTATATCTGGTTATGACTACACTGTTCACTTTTAGCTGGTATTCCCTTAATTCATCTATCTGCTTCAAAACATCCATATCATAGGAAATTCCATAGTCTCCTCGGATCTTATTCCTTTCAATATCCCCAGCATATACGCAGATAATGATCTCTGCCTTGTCCTTCAACTTATGAAGGAGCTTTATCTTGGCGTCGGCATCAAAGCCTGGAAGGACCCTTTGAGCGTGAAGATCCCCAATAAGCTTTCCACCAAACTCCAAATACAGCTTGTCAAAGTTATTCACTCTCTCAAGAATGAACTTAGACTGCTCTTCTATGTACTTCTGAGGGTCAAATCCAATTTTTCTCATATACCTGCTCCTTTTGTTAGTTTTGTCCAACACACATACCAGTAATTATAACACAAAAAAAGGAGATTTTACAGGTCCCAAAAATGGTTGCATAAATCTCCCTTTTAGCCTCAAGCCTTGTTCCTATGACCTCTTCACACCGATTATCAAAAAAATACCGGCCAATAATTTTACAACTTTTTGATGTCCTCAACCAATTTTTTCACATTTGCCTCATCAGTTGTCCAGCTTGTGCAAAACCTAACTGCATCCCTCTCATCATCCACCTTAGCCCAGTGCTGGAAGGAATAATCCTCTGCAAGCTTTTCCTTTTGCTGGTGGTTCAGAATCGGGAACTGCTGGTTTGTGGGAGAGTCATACATAAACTCAATCCCCTTCTCCCTGAAGGCATCCCGGATCATCATAGCAGTGCTTATTGCATTCTTGGAAATCTCAAAGTAAAGTCCGTCCTCAAAAAGCGCTTCGAACTGTATTCCCAAAAGTCTGCCCTTTGCAAGCATTCCACCACGCTGCTTGATATTATACCTGAAGTCCTTTTTCAGCTTCTCGCTTCTTATTACAACAGCCTCCCCAAAGAGCGCACCGACCTTTGTACCTCCAATATAGAAGACATCACATAGCCCTGCTATTTCAGATAGGGTAAGGTCGTTGCCATCTGCCATCAATCCATAGCCCATTCTGGCTCCATCCATAAATAGTGGCAGCTGAAGTTCCTTACATACCCTGCTTATTTCCTGGAGCTCCTTCTTTGAGTATATTGTGCCATTCTCCGTTGGATGTGAAATATAAACCATTCCAGGCTGAACCATATGCTCATGTGTGACATCATTCCAATGATTGTGGTATACTTCCCATACCTGTTTGGCAGTAAGCTTTCCATCCTCGCTATGGACGGAAATGACCCTATGACCGGTTGCTTCAATTGCACCTGTCTCGTGAACGTTTATATGACCCGTATCCGCAGAGACAACTCCCTGATATGGCTTAAGTACTGAGGCTATAACTGTTGTGTTTGCCTGGGTGCCTCCCACAAGAAAATGTACATCAAGAGTATCATCCTCACAGTAGCCCTTTATGTAGTTTCTGGCGTTTTCACAATGGTAATCCACTCCATATCCGGGAGTCTGCTCCATGTTGGTTTCAAGGAGCATATCCAATATTTTCTTGTGAGCCCCTTCTGAGTAGTCGTTTTCAAATCTAATCATGATATTTCCCCCAATCTTTTATTCCTATGTATATACTATAGCATATTGATGTCCCCAAGGTCCTTAAAATAATTTTCCCGGGCAATTTTGCCCGGGAAATTTAATTAGTCTGTTATTATGGGTGTCCAGTAGCTGTTTCCATATATATCCGTTATTTTATAGGTCATCATATAGTCCAGATTGGTAATTGCAAGGTTCTCAATATACCAGTCTCCAGTTGCCGTATATGGGTCACCAAGATAGTAGGTGTCATCGAATTCTCCACCATAGGTGTAGTAGTCAGTGAGATAATCAATTCTATCCCCGGGTTCAATATCAATCAAACCCTTTGGAAGATTGGGTGTTTCCTCTTCCCTGTCATAGACGATCCTCGCACCAAGGACCTCCCCATATGGGTTATCCTGGTCAAAGGATATGATTATATGGACAAGCTGATTGTTAAGCATGGCAGGAACCCTGCCCATTATCTTGTAATCATCTCCAATGTATTCATAGCTTGTCATGAAGTAGCTTACAATCATGTCATTAATGGCCATCCATGTGCCGTCAAACTCGAGAATAAGGTCACCGTCTTCATTGTACTCGAATACGTTGTCCCTTCCAAGATCTATGAAGCCCTCTCCATCATCTATGAATACGCTAAGCTCCATGTTATGGACCAGGTCCCATTCCTCTTCAGACAGGTCAAGAACCCTCTGGCCATCCTTGACCGTAATCTTTATTGACGCGGGGTCCAGCAAGTTTTCACTGTAGTATTCCGTGGACTGGGTAATCTGATCTTCATCGATCCAGTCTGGTGCCTGCTGGGCTCCACCGGTTATTGATGAAAAGTCGCCCTGTGAAAGGAAGTTGCCTATGAGTGACCCAATCAAATCAGTTGCAATTCCCTGAGTTCCACCTGATTGACCTCCACCGAGAAGTGTCTCCAAGAGTCCTCCACCAGGAGCCGCCATCTGCCCACCGGCATTTACATTGGCAAAGCTCTTTATTGCCCTTGTATAGTTTTCATCCATTCCTATTTCCTCGTAGGTGTTCAGCATTGATGAAACATCGCTCAGCTTGCCATAGGGGAAGAATATTGATACCCCGTTGGCGTTTGTTATATTGTCGCTCATCCTATTGTATTTTACGGCTCCATCCAGAGCCTCTGCAAATCTCAAAGCTTCATCTGTTCCAAGCCTATTTGCAAAATGGATAAGGTCAATCTGGTTTATTTTTGTTGATGCTGCAAACTCCTTTGTACCTGCCCTTGAGTCTGAAACCCTCTTGTACTCTTGAGTATCTATTAGCTCTGCTGTGGACTGTGAGAATTCGCTGAAGGCTGGAGGCACAGTTGCGCTAAGCTCAGCCAGGTCTATCATGGACAATGTGGCCTGGGATTTCGGGGTTCTTCTCTTTACCTCACTAACGTAATCATCGATAAGCCTCTTCCCAAGATCTATTGTCTCAATTGATGGATTTCCTGACAGTTCATTAAGCCATCCGGTGTAATACCAGCCAATTCCAGGCTCAAGCTCCTCAGATGCTATAAGATAGTCTGAATATGGCTCCACAACAAATGCGGTTTCAAGTGTCGCCATAAGGCATGCGTCAAATCCAACCATGTCAAACTCCACTCCTGAGTTGAAGAGGGCCCTTTCTATTTCATCAAGGGTCATTGTGTCTCCCTTCACATACTCATCATAACCATACCCGGTTACGGATCCTCCACCATGGTCCCAAAATATCAGGAAGTACCTTTCCGCAGGAAAGCTTTGCTGGGAATATCTGATAAAATCAGTAAGAGTGTCAGGATCCACCATTGATTTCCTTCCAAGGTCCTCCTCCAATCTGCTTAAGCCCTGTGAACTGATTAGATACCTCTGGTTTGTCCTGTTTGACATTACATCATTCTTCCATTGGGCCGTTCCGCCTGTTTCTATTACAATGTTTACATTGTCAGATATGTCCGCCTCAAGCATTTCCTGAAGGTCCATTGTGGCCATTCCACTTCTGGACTCAAGATCCGTTCCCAATAGATAAACCATTACTGTCGCCCTGTCTCTTCCCCCTCCAAGGAGGGTGGTTCTTTTTGGTCTTGCCAAATCAGATACCGACCTGTCCACCGAATAGGCCCCTCTGTCATAGCTTGGTCCCTCGGTCCCCTGAACATAGCCTCCATCTGAAATTCCCGGTCCAGGGTCCGATATTGGAGCATCCGATCCTCCACCCATGAATCTTGATATAAGTGAGGAGAGGAGCATAAGTACTACAAATATTATGATGTATTTTATTATTCCTCCAGATGACCTTCTCCTGCCTGTTGATGAGTAGTTCTGTCCAGATTGCTGGGATCCTGAGGATGGAAAGAAGCTTTGTCCAGATGATTGACCGCTTGAGGATGAGCCAGAAGATGATTGTCTCCCAAAGAAACCCCCAAGCCCGCCTGTTGGTCCCGAAGTTTTTCTTCCAATTCCGCTTCCCCTTTTCTCAACTCTGGAGCTCCCTGAACCGACTCTCTTTTTTCTTCCTGACGGCCTGTTTTTTCTATCCATATTTTTCATCTCCTAGGTTTTTTTACAAGACTTCATGTTTATATATACCCTTATGGAATGATATTTGGACACAAAAAAGCAGCTTCTACCATTTTATTGGCAGAGGCTGCTCTTTTTCTTAGTCAAGCTCAAATGCACCTGTGTACAGCTGATAGTATTTCCCTTTTTCCTGAACCAGATCATCATGGCTTCCCCGCTCAATGATCCTTCCCTTTTCCAGTACCATTATGACATTTGAGTTCTGTACAGTGGATAGCCTGTGGGCGATTACAAACACTGTCCTTCCCTTCATCAGAGCATCCATTCCCCTTTGGACAATTGATTCAGTTCTGGTGTCTATTGAGGATGTCGCCTCGTCAAGAATCATTACTGGTGGGTCTGCAACCGCTGCCCTAGCAATTGACAAGAGCTGTCTCTGCCCCTGTGAAAGTCCTCCGCCATCTCCTGTCAAAATGGTCTGATACCCATCGGGAAGCATCCTGATAAAGCCATCGGCATTGGCTAGCTTGGCAGCTTCGATGCATTCCTCATCAGTTGCATCCAGCCTACCGTAGCGGATATTATCCATAACGGTGCCTGTAAACAGATTGACATCCTGCAGAACTATTCCAAGGGATCTCCTAAGGTCGGCCTTTTTAATCTTCTTGATGTTTATTCCGTCATATCTGATCTTTCCATCAGCTATATCATAGAATCTGTTTATTAGATTGGTAATGGTTGTCTTCCCGGCACCTGTCGCCCCTACAAATGCAACCTTCTGACCTGGCTCAGCATAAAGGGTTATGTCATGAAGGACAAGTTCATCCTCATTATAGCCGAAATCCACATCATAAAACCTCACCTCACCCTTAAGGGGAGTATAGGTTACACTACCATCGCCATGAGGATGCTTCCATGCCCATAGGTGGGTCCTTTCCTTTGCCTCAACAATCTCTCCGTTCTCATAGCTTGCATTGACAAGGGTCACATAGCCATCATCAATTTCAGGCTCCTGATCCATGAGGTTGAATATCCTTTCAGCCCCGGCAATAGCCATTACTACAGCATTTAGCTGTTGTGAGACCTGTGCGATTGGCTGAATGAAATTTCTCGATAGCTGCAGGAAGGATGCAATCATTCCAAGAGTGACTATATCCGCTCCCGTTATGCTGTAGTTTTGGACTCCTCCAACAGCCAAAACCCCTCCAACTATTGCAAGTAGAACATAGAGAACATAGCCAAGGTTCATCATAATAGGCATGAGAATATTTGCATACTGGTTTGCCTTTGTGGAGTTATCCCTAAGAAGTTCATTTTTTATGTCGAAATCCTGTTTTACGACCTCCTCGTGATTGAACACCTTCACAACCTTGAGACCGTTGACCATTTCCTCAATATATCCGTTTAGGTCTCCAAGTGATTTCTGCTGTTCCACAAAATACTTGCCACTTCTCCCTGCAATTGTCTTGACAACCTTAAGAACAATGAACACAAACAAGATCACAAATCCAGTCATCCAAAGGCTCAGGTAGAGCATGGCAGTCATAACGGCCACAATCGTAACAACTGACGAAAACATTTGGGGGAGACTCTGTGAAAGCATCTGTCTGAGAGTATCGATGTCATTGGTGTAATGACTCATAAGGTCCCCATGGCTACGTGAATCAAAGTATTTTATGGAAAGACTCTGCATTTTTGAGAAAAGCTCATCTCTTATCCTCTTCAGAACACCCTGGGATATGGTAACCATTGACCTGGTGTAGAAAAGTGATGCCAGCACACCCAGGATATAGATTCCTCCCATCATGAGGATTACCCTGAACAGGCCTGAAAAGTCAGGATTAGCCTGTATCAGCATAGGTGTAATGTAGTCATCAATGAGGGTCCTCAGGAATAAAGATGCTATGGCTCCAGTAAAGGCACTTATTATTATTGAAATAACAACAAATACAAGCCTCACCCTGTATTTTCCAAGATAGGACAGCAGCCTCTTTACAGTGCCCTTGTTGATGTCCTTGATTTTTACAGGTCCCATTCCCCGGGGACCTCTTCCCATTGGTTTAGGCATCTGCCATCCCTCCCTTCACCTGTGATTCGTAAACCTCTCTGTATATCTCACTGTCCGCCAGAAGCTCAGCATGAGTACCCATGGCCTTTATCTCTCCATCATCCATAACAATGATCCTGTCTGCATCCTGCACAGAGGACACCCGTTGGGCTATTATAAGCTTTGTGGTAGCTGGTATCTCCTCCATGAAGGCTCTTTTGATAAATGCATCCGTCCTTGTATCCACAGCACTGGTGGAATCATCCAGGATTAATATTTTGGGCTTTTTCAGAAGAGCCCTGGCAATGGTCAGTCTTTGCTTCTGGCCTCCGGAAACATTGCTTCCACCCTGCTCGATATGTGTATCGTAATTGTCAGGGAAGTCTCTTATGAACTCATCAGCCTGGGCGAGCTCTGCCATCCTTCTGATCTCATCATCGCTTGCATTCACATCTCCCCATCTGAGATTCTCCCTGATGGTTCCTGAGAACAGCACATTCTTCTGAAGAACAACCGCAACCTGGTCCCTGAGGGTCTTGATGTCATAGTCCCTGACATCCCTTCCTCCAACCTTCACAAGTCCCCTTGAGGCGTCATATAGCCTTGGAATAAGCTGAATAAGACTTGTCTTTGACGATCCGGTTCCTCCGATGATTCCAATGGTCTCCCCAGATCTGATCTTTAAATTCACATCCCTAAGTGCCATCTTGTCTGCCTTGTCAGAATAGCAGAAGCTAACATTCTGGAATTCTATACTGCCATCTTCCACCTCATAGACGGGATTGTCATTGTTTCTTAGGTCTGTCTCCTCATCCAGAACCTCCACGATCCTTTCAGCTGAAGCCCTTGATATGGTAATCATTACAAACACAAAGGACAGCATCATAAGACTCATAAGGATCTGCATGGTATAGGTCATAAGACTCATAAGCTGACCAGTGCTAAGTCCAATTGCCGGATTGTTTCCAGAGGCTACGATTGCCCTGGCTCCAAACCATGAAAGCAGGAGCATGGACCCGAACATGCAGAACTGGATAAGGGGCATGTTAAATGCCAGCAGCTTTTCAGCCTTTGTGAATTTTTCATAGATTTCCTGAGAGATATCCTCGAACTTGTCTCTTTCATGGTCTTCCCTGACATATGCCTTTACGACACGAATCCCCCTTAGGTTTTCCTGGACAACATTGTTCAGCTTGTCATAGGTCTTGAAAACCTGTCTGAAGATTGGATGCGCATTTTTGATTATGAAGAATAGTCCAATAGCAAGTATTGGCATGGCTCCCAGGAATATCAGGGAGAGCCTTCTGTTTATACTGAAGGCTGCAAACAATGAAAATGTAAGCATAATGGGACTCCTTGCCGCCATCCTAAGTAGCATCTGGTAGGAATTCTGTACATTTGTGACATCAGTTGTAAGTCTTGTAATTATGCTTGAGGTTGAAAACTTGTCTATGTTTGAGAAGGAAAAGCTCTGCACATTGTAGAACATGTCCTGTCTCAGGTTTCTTGCAAAGCCCGCTGAAGCGATTGCTGCGTTCCTGCCGGATAATGCTCCGAAGGTGAGGGCTACAAGCGCTGCTCCTAAAAGCAGCATTCCAAGCCTTAATATTACACCCATATCACCTGCATCAATTCCCTGGTCGATGAGTCTTGCCATTAAAAATGGAATCATGACCTCAAACAGAACCTCAAGCATTACAAATAGTGGGGTCAGAATTGAACTTTTCTTGTATTCTCTTATACTTCTTGCCAGTGTCTTAATCATATTATTTCCTCCGATGACTGCTATTGATTTGAGGATTTTAAATCCTCCAGATTCTCAAAGGAACCCTCCATGTTACCTTTCATTCTATCTATAAACGTGAATAGCTGGTCTTTTTCCTCAGGTGAAAAGTCCTTCATAAGGCACTTTTCTATGCTCATCAAATCCTCCTTTACTGCCTGGTGGATCTCCCTTGCCTTGTCCGTAAGAATAATTTTCTTTAGTCTGGCATCCTCCTCCACACTCAGCCTCTGGATCAGACCCTTTTGCTCCATAAGCTTGAGAACCTTGGAAATCGTGGACCTGGTAATGGTGAATCTCTCCTCCAAATCCCTCTGGAATACGTCCCTTCCCTCGTTTTCGAAAAGGTATGCGATTATCCACCCATTGGTCCCGGTGATCTTTTTGGCATACTGGAAATGCTGGCTGTTTTCAATGTATCTCTTTATTAGGTTGTTAAGGGAGCGAAGCTCCATTCCTACCGTTTTCTTTTTCATGTTTTCCTCCGCAAATAAAAATAATGTTGGATGTCTAACTGTTTGACCTCCAACATTATATATCCAATCATATTTGCTTGTCAATATCTTATTACTTCCTTCTATCCTCAATATCCTTATATTCCTCAATCTCCCATCTCTGAACCAGTTTCCTGTCAAGATCCATAACCTTAAGAATTTTTTCCAACAGACTATTTCTGAACTGTATTTTCCAATCAGTCTTTGGTGGGTCATAGGTGGTTGCAAAGGCCAACAGCCTTCCAATGTCAGCTTCAATCTCCCCCTTGCTTATCTGTTCAAGATCAACCCTGTATATCCTGTCCTCATGTATGATAAAATTTCTGAAATTCATATCATTCATTATCATGGTCTCATTGAATACAGCTTGTGTAGCCCTGTAGAAGTCCTTGAGAAATTCCGCCATTTCCTCAACCATAAACTCATAATTCTTGAGATTCTGATTTTCAGATCTCTCCAGCCAAGCAAGCAGGGTCTCATCTCCCAAATCCTCCAAAAGGAGATAGTCAGGCCCAACCTCCAGGATATCTGGAACCCTGATACCTTCATTCTTAAGGAGCTTAAGCATCCCTGTCTCTGCGGAGAACCTTTTCATCACCTTGAATTCTTTTCTTATGGAACTTCCACCATTTCCAATTATCCTAAGCACCCTGTTTCTCTTGCTGACAAGCTCTATTTCCTTATGCATATCTCTACCTTCCCATCTTCCTTGTATCCATCCAGTTCCTTAACAACTCCAAGAACTGAATTCCTTAAAATCCTCTCAACAAATGGAACCATTGGAATCTCCCTTCCATCTATCAGAAGTTTTGTCTCCTGATGATCCACCACACAGTCCTCCCGCTTGGATAGGCCTCTAATTATTCTGTTGCTTAATTCCATGCATGAAAAACCACATGCACCACAGCAATCCTGGTCCACATCAGGCAAAGGTTCAATGGCCATCTCTTCAATGAGATCCACAAGTCTCATGATATCCCTTGTACCATCGATTGCGGGGAGATCCCTGTAGCTGTCTATCTCGGCTGCTATCTTTCCTGAAATTGCGAACACCGTCATATCAAGCTTTGCCAGAATGCCTTCCTCATCCTCGGCAGTCACAATTTTTGGAGCGGAGGTATCTCTTACTCCCTCCATTATTACAAAGTCCTCCTTATGGAATGAAAGTATTTCATTAACAGGGAGCTTGTAGTCAAAAAGCACGTCAGTTTCCCTGTCTCCCCTTGCAGTGACGGTCTCTGCTCCAGCCTGTCTGTGTCTGTGGGTGTTTGTACCCTCCATATCCATTTTGAAATCATGAAAATGAATCTCCTTTATGGTCCCCACTGTATATCCTCTTCTCTTTAGCTCCCTAATTATATTCTCAATGGTAGTTGTCTTTCCAGTTTTTGAATGACCCACAACTGATATAACCTTCAATTTGGCACCTCCAGATCTATGTAATGATTATGTATGCGATTATCACCGTGGCTGCTGTTGCTCCCATGAAAAGGTAATCCTTTCCCTCCAGGCGCAGCTGCCTGAAGCTTGTCCTTGTTTCCATTGCCCTAAATCCCCTCATTTCCATGGCAACCCCAAGCTCCCTGGATTTGAGGAGGGAGTTGACGGTAACAGGAAGTAGCAGGTATCTGTAGGCCTTAAGCTTCTTCCCCATCCTGATTCCCTTAAGGTCAATTCCCTGGAGCTCCATGGCCATCACCTTGTGGATCATCTCATTTCTTAAGGTTGGAAGAAACTTTGCTGCAATCGAGAGCATGAAAACAAGCTCATATGGAAGTTTCATCTGCAGCAGTCCCTGTATGAGATCCCTGGTGGTGCTGGTAAGTATCAAGAAGGATGATGTTATTATTATGGATACCCTAAGCAGGAACTGTGCAGCCCTTTCAATGCCGTAATCCGTAAGGATAGTCACCCCCATAAGCCTGATTAGAGGCTCCCCAGCGTCCGTTAACACACTCTGAACAATTGCTAAAGCAAGAACTACATATATGAGCTTGCCAAGCCTGTGTACCGCCTGGTATATACCCGTCCCCAAATAGACCAAAGCGAGGGCGGCGAGGATGAAAAGAAACAGAAGCATCCTTGTATCACTGACTCCAACTGCAAATGAAGATATAGTGGCCACAAAAAACAGCTTTGACCTTGGGTCAAGCTTTCCCCTTTCAACCATTACAAGCCCTCCCTTCGGACAGCACAATAGTTCTATGTGCCAAGCCTTCTGGAAAATCATAATCATGGGTTATTATAAGCATTCCAATTCCTCTTTCGCTCAGATTCTTGAGGACCTCCTTCAGCACCCCTGCTCTTTCCTCATCCAGGCTTGATGTAGGCTCATCAAGAATCAGGTAGTCGGGGCTTCTCATCAGCACAGATGCAAGGGCTAGAATCCTTTTCTCCCCAAGGCTAAGGTAGTATGGATATGTATCTCTTGATCCCTCCAGACCAAATAAGCGGATAAGCTCTTCAGCCTTGCCTTTGGCAAGATCAATGTCCTCACCCAGGAACTCAAAGCTCCAAAGGAGTTGATCAATCAAAGTCGCACCAAAAATCTGATGGTCGGGATTCTGAAACAAATACCCAACCCTCATACCAACCTCCCCCAATGCAAGATCTTCAACACTAACCCCATCCAGCATTATCCTGCCTGATCGGGGACCAAGCATACCCATGACCAGCTTTGCCAAGGTTGTCTTTCCGGAGCCGTTTTCTCCAAGAAGCACAGTAATCTCATCCTTGTCAAGACCAAGGGAAAGGTTGTTGAAGAGATCAGGTCCTTTGCCATAGCCAAAGCTTATATTTTCAATCTCAATATATCTGGTCTTATTCTGAGACATTTTCCTTCCCCCACTCAATAAATAACACAAGAGTTCCGGTTCTTTTTGTGTTATTTTCTGATTTCAATAATCTGGTCTGCCAAGAGGATATTTTCCTTTGAGTGATCCACCATAACTATTGTATGACCCGAATCACTCAGCTCCAAAAGGAGTCCTCGTATCCTGTCCTGTCCCTTCACATCCACCCAGCTGGTAACTTCATCCAAAAGTAGAATTCTTGGTTCCATCATCAGTACCGATGCAATTGCAACCAGCTGCTGCTCTCCCCCAGATAGCCTCGATGGATTCTCATGTCTAAGATGCCCTATTCCCACAAGTCCAAGTATCCTCTCAAGCCTTTCTTTTATCTCATCACGAGTAACACAGAGATTCTCAGGACCAAATGTCAGCTCATCCTGTACGGTTGAAAGGAACAGCTGGGTCTCAGGATTCTGGAATACCATACCCAGAAGCTTTATGATATCTCCCCTTTTCATGTCCTTCAGGTTCTTTCCCAAAAGCCTGATTTCGCCTTCAATCTCACCCCTGTAGAGTTCAGGTGCAAGACCACTTATGCATCTTAGCAGGGTGGTCTTTCCCGAGCCGTTGCTTCCTGTAATGGCGGTGATGGTTCCCTCATATGTCATGAAATCCAAGTTCCTTATGGACCAAGCGGGTGATTTTTCATATCTGAAGCCAAGGCCTGAAACCTCCAAACTTATCATTCTTGCACCTCGATTTCCACTACCCACTTACATCTTCTATTGCTGAACATGTCAGAGAGTATTATTGTCTCATAAGGACCCCTACCTCCGGAATCCATATCACCCAAATATTCTCCATCCTCCATATATGCAAGGTACAAGTTACCGGATTGCTGAACCTCATCCCGCCCATAGGCGACTGAAAAGCCATCTGCTCCGCTGACCACTACCTTTTCCCATTCAGAGTAGTCAGCCTTAAGGTAGATCATGAGAATGGAGCTTAGCTGAACACCAATGTATTGGTGTTCACTGGGGTCTGAGCTTGAGGTGTCAAGAGTTCCTTTAAATGTTTCCTCCCCTGCAAGCCTTATATCCTCAAGACTCAAGGTCTCTTCCCCATCCTCCCATCGAAGGACTATTTGTGAGGATTCAAGAAGCTCTTTTCTGCGTTCCCTCTCATCCATGTTCATCAGGAGAGCAGCGATAAATATGATTGCCAGTATTAAAATTGTGTATATAGCTAGCTTGTTTGTCTTTTTCATTATTTTGGCTCCCTTAGGAAGTATGGGACTATCATATCCTCATACTGACATGAACCATGATCTCCTCCGTCATCTGTCTCTATCATTCCATGGTCTGCAGTTGCTATTATTGCACCCTCCCAAACCTTGTCAAGCTCAATGAGATAATCCTCCACAACCTCCACGTATTCAAGAGTATTCTTGTGGTAAGGCCCGAACTGATGACCTCTGTCATCAATTCCATGAAAATGTATAAAAACAAGGTCAAATCCCTGATCTATTGATTCAAGTGAAGCTTTGAATATCTCATCATCGGTGTCCCCGTTCTTGTTCAGATCAACGTTTAGAACTGGCTCCACCTCAGTGTTAAGTATCTTTATATCCCCCTCCAAAAGCATTGAATCCAAGCTGTTTTCCACGGCATAGCCAAAGATTGTCTCCACCTGAAGGTCTCTGTAGGAGCGGTCATGAACTCCGTTAACTGGAGGGAGTTCCCCAGTTATTATTGATGCAAAGCCTGCATTTGTAACGGGTGTAAAGACGCTTATGGCCTTACCCATGTACAGGTTCTCAAAATAGTCAAATCTGTCTTCAGATGATAGCATTTTGTATTGCTCATGGGTGAATCCATCCAGTAGGATCGCCAAAACCGGAACACCCTCCTTCAGATACTCCAAAGTCTCCTGGTGGAGGATTCCTATTCCAGGAAGCTGGTCTCCAGCGTATATGGAAACAAGATCACTCACCAGAACTCCGTCTTCCCCTACAGCTTCTATTCTGCCGCCATCTTTCCTCAGCAAAAAATCTCCAGTGACATGTGTCATATCCCCATCACGGCTTATGAGCATAGTAGTGTCTGATTTTTCATATATGCTTGAGAATGGGGTATCCCTACCTGGTATATATCCTGAAACAATGGTTTCCTCACCAGTGAATACGTTGATGCCATCGTATTGGTCTTCCTCAAAGGAGCAGCCTGAAAAGGATAGGATAGTTGTAACAAGAAGTATGATTGCGATTTTCGTTTTACCCATTGATTTCACTCCTATAGATCGATATTTAGTCTGTCCATGGCGCTGAGCATATTCCATGCCAGAACTCCCCCAAGGGCTCCTGAAAGCGCTGAACCACTAAGAAGGAGAATCAGGGTCTCCGCCGGCAGCCTGAAAAACATGGCATTTGAGATAAATGTTCCGGTCACATTTGCCGCCATGCATCCTGCCATAAAATGCAATATGTTGAACCTTTTACTTCCAGCAAGAATAAATACAAGATCTGCAGCAAGGCCCGGGAGGGTGTAGGATACAATGCTCATTATTCCATGGGTTCCCATGGCTCCTGTTACTATGACAAGCAGGCCCTGTATGATCCCGATGAGGGTTCCAGTTCCAGGCTTTTTCACAATCCCTATTCCAAGTACAATCCAAAGCATATAGAAGCCACCGGCAATTGCACCACCAGGTATGAACAGGGGGCCGGTTATTATATGTACAAGGGGAACCACAATTGGTTTTGTTGCAACTCCAAGGGCGGAAACCACTGCTATTGCAACAAGCTCCAAGACAGAGAAGCCTCTTAGCGCCTTAATTCTCATATTAACACTCTCCATTGTCAATCAATTCTCATTTCATCCACATGCTTGATCCATCTTTGACTGAAGGGATCACTCCTGATCACAAGCTGATAGGGTCCGTTGCCTCCTCTTTCCCTTGATTTAAGGTCTTCCCCATCCCTCATATATGCAAGGTAAACGTTGCCCGGTTCCTTGAGCTCCTCTCCGGATAGCATTACCCTATAGCCATCAGAGGCATTGAAGGTTATCGTATCAAAGTCTCCTTCTATACCCAGATGCTTCAGGAAATCCATTATCCAGACTCCCGTATATTCCGTTTCAACGGGCTTGCTGCCGCTGCTCCTTACAACTGCAGGAAAGCTTATCCCATTACTCATGGCAAGGATGTCCTCCCTTTCTACTACCGTCTGCATATCATCTATGTAGACAATGATATCAGAGTTTCCCCTACCCATAAACAAAAATACCCCAAGAGCAATACTCAGGAATACTATTATTGCCATGATTTTTCTCATATCTAATCCCCTGCCTCTTTCTCCATCGACTGGCTGATCCCGTTTCTCACCGCATTCAGGTATCCCCGGGAGGTTGCGGTTGCCCCGCTTACAGTATCCACATCTATGCCCTGTACTTCAATTATCTGCCGCTCCATGTTCCTGAAAACCTCCTCATAGTAGCCGGAGCTCTCCCTATGACCTGTTATATCTATATATTCAATCCTACCTTCGTCAACTCTTATCTCAGCCATGATCCTTCCACCAAATCCTGTTCCCACACCTATATATGAACCATCATGAAGGTCCAGTGATTCAGTTGACCAGCCTTTACCCTCAACATCCCCTGCCAATGGTAGCAGAAAATATGCAGCTAGGAGAACTGAAAGTCCCATTGCCAAAAATGTCCCCGTCCTTATCCTCCTGCTTCCGATATAAACCTGGTAACCCTTTGGATCCTTTATGCAATCAGACTCAACACACTTCATGCAGCAAACACACTCCGGTGGAAGCTCTCCCTGAATTCCGAACTGGATCTCAACTGGGCAATCCTTCAGACAATAGGTGCAGCCTTTGCATTCAGCCTTGGTTCTGATGCTCCAAAGACCCAGTACGCTAACCAAGCTCTGGTAGGCTCCCAGTGGACACAGGAACCTGCAAAAAATCCTCTTAGTGAAAATTGAGCCTATTCCAATGGCTGAAATAACAATAATGCCACCCATTGAAGCAAATCCCGAAAATATATTCATCAAGCCCAACCATGGTGAATATGGAGCAAGGACACTCCCAAGCCCCACAATACTTAGGGTCATCACAAGAAAGAGAACCCCATATTTTATGTAATCAAGCTTCTTCTCCTTCTCAACCCCAAGACTGTAGCCCCTTATGCCCATTTTCTTTCCCATATGATTAAACAGATCCTGTAAAGCTCCAATTGGACACATGCTTCCACAAAGAAACCTTCCTGAAAGAAGTGATGCAAGGGTCACTGACCCTGTTAGGGCAATCCCCCTGGTCACTCCCCTCCATCTGTAGGATACATCCGTAAAGGCCGCCTTTAGATGGCTCCATCCACCATAGGGATTCAGGTCTGAGGGAGACAGGGGTCTAACCTCAATACCCCCTCTTATGTAGAAACCATATGCAATGCAGTTGATTGCAATAATTATGAATGCAGCAATCTGAAGTCTGTTTCTCTTGCTAGTTTTCATCCTTTTCAACCCTCAACAAGTTATCTGTCACCAGGTCTTCACCTGTATACAGGCCAGTCTTTCCATCAACCTGGACCAGCCAGGAATCCATCATTTCCTCATAGCCCAACTCTGTCACATAATTATTATCTGCATCAATAACGCGAAGATCCACCCACTCTTTCCATCTCATCCCAGCAGTTAGTAGAACATCCTCAAGCAGCAGGGCCTCCATTCCGTTGATTTCAGATGTCCTTACAACCTGGACCATCTTCTCGGGAAATACAACCGCATCCCTTGTTGTGGAAAAATGTGTCATATGCTTCACATTCATTCCCAGCTTAAAGTTTGGAGCTATGTTCATTGGTGCATTCTCCCCCTCGTACTTGATGAAATATCTCTGTCTGACAAGGGATATGGTCTCATTCTTGGTCAGACCATCTGTTGCCGTCATTGTGAAGAAGCCCTTTGTGTCCACCTGGTCGAATTTAGCCAGTATTTTCCCTATTTCCACAGATTTGTCCCTACTTCCGTAATACTCGTAAAGGTAGGGTTCTATCCCCTCAATCAATGGATTGAACATATGGACCTTGTCTATGTCTTTGGGGGTGATTTCATCGTATAAGTCTATGTTGGTCACCATCTTCACCCAGAATGGTCCCAGCTCAAGGGGGAGTACCGTCCTTACTGGCTTCTCCTCCTCAGGGAGCAGTTCACCGTTTGCCTCCCAGGCGAGAATGACCTCACCCACCTCCAGCTTTTCACGGTCCACCATTGTATAATATCCATCCCTGCCGGTTATTCCTATTCCCTCATAGTCTGAAAGATCCAGGTCCTCCTGCTTGAGCACAGTCCTAAGGGTTGGACCCTTGACCCTGAAATCTGTCTCTGTACCGGTGGTATTTACAAGGGTGACATCCATCTCAACCTGATCGTATTCCTTGATTGTCTCAGTATTTATCCTAATGGATCCATCCTTCCAGTTTATTGCAAAACTGTTTGAATCCTTCTGCCACATTTCCTGGGGCACCACATCAGGAACCCTTTCCATCTCGACTCCGTTTATCTGATACTGATAGGCACCTATTGCAGCATTGACAGCATTGACAACAGCTTGGGAGCTCACAGTTGCCCCGGTAACCTGGACTATGTCCTCAGGATTCTCCTTATCAAGCACCACAAGGTTCAGATATCTTGAAGTCCCATGATCCATGAATCTCTCCAGGAACCAGTCACTTTCAATATGCTGGGCATAGTCAAGGGTTTCCTCATGCTCAAGTATATCTATCCCTATAAGCCTGTCATCCTCCATGGCAGCAAGCACATTTACCGGTCCATTGTAGCCTACGCAGCTTACAACATAGGCCTTCATCTGGTCGTCAACCATGTATGCCCTTCTCACAGCGGGAAGGTTCAGTGAAATGAAAACGTCATCAGAGATGTCATTTACCAGCTGGATTTTTCTTGCCTCAGGAAAGAAGTCGGCCACCTTCTGCTCCTCAACACTGGCTGTATCATTGAGCCTAAAAAGAACAAACACCAATGCAGCCATTATTCCCAATATGATTATATACTTCCTCTTATTTGCCATATTCAACCTACTCCACTATTATTCTGTCTATATTTGAAACCCATTGGGGTTTGTTTACATCCCCAGCTTCCTTCTGCCCCACTACAAGCTTGTAGGGTGGTCCTTTATCAGAATCGTATTGGGAACCGTCCTCCTGCCATGCCACTATAACAGGCAGTTTCTTTGAATCATCGGTCTCATCAATGTAATCCTGTTTCCTGATCTGATCCACAGTAAATGTCATTTCATAACCGTCTGTTGCAACTATCCTTACAGTCTGGGCATCAGAGCCTATTCCAGCCTCCTCAGTCAACAATCCCCACAGCTTTATACCCTTGAAGCTGGTGTGGCCTGTGGACCCAAAGCTGTTAAGCCAATAGTAGTCTGCAGAGTATATGAGGGAATCCATGGATTTAAGCTGTGAAAGATCAAGGCTCAATGGAGTTGACACCCTTCCCTCCACCTTGAGCAATGGTCCCTCCTGAACGATTTGGGGCTCCGCAACCACTGGTTCTTCCTGGGCCTCATCACTGGTCTGTTCAGTTGCTTCCTCCTTTTGCTCTTCAGGCACCAGCTCCGGTTCAGTCTCCACAACTTGTGCAGGCTCATCTTCTCCCGCTTCCGGCTCCTCCTGGTCCTGAGTATTGTCAGGCTCTTCCTCAACGTCAGCCTCCCCGGCTGAAATTTCATCCTGTATGGACCCGTCTGGAGCAGGTGTTTCTTCAGGCTCCTGGGAAATATCCTCCCCTTCCTCCTGAACCTCAGCCATATCCTCGGGCTCCTGGGGTGTAGTATCCTCACCTCCGGAGCAGCCTGCTGCAAATAGGGAAATCACCAGTAGCAATATCAACAATATAGAAATCCTTTGCTTCATGTCCATCATCCTTTCAAGGAAGGGACAGGTTTGACCCTGTCCTTCCCAATCAATCCTTGAGATATCTGTATAGCATCACTGCAACTTCAGCCCTTGTGGCAGGTCTTGCTCCTCCAAAGGAACCATCTGGGAAGCCCTTTATGATCTCATGGTCGGTAACCTTGGCTACTGACTCCCATGCCCATTGGGGTATGGAATCGCTGTAGCCGGCCAGGATCGAATCAATGTCCTCCTGCGGGATTTCCTCCTGATAGAGCTTGCCCAGTATTGCTGCAATTTCAGCTCTTGTTATCTGCCCATCGGGCCTGAAGCTTCCATCAGGATATCCTCCCACTATTCCAAGGTCAGCAGCTGCAAGTACGTTGTCCATGTACCAGCTTTGTTCACCTATGTCAGAGAAGGGATTATCCATTCCATCCCTTATGTCTGCACCGATTATCCTGGTGACCAGTGTGACAAATTCAGCCCTTGTTATGCTGTCATTTGGCCTGAAGGCATCACCATCACCCTTGACATATCCCATGGCAGACATTTTGCTTATATGCTCCCTTGCCCAATGGCTTGATGAATCCTGGAATTCCTCATGCTCCAACCTCAATGCTGCCCCTCCGTTGGAACCAACCATCAGAATATCATCCTCACAATCAACAAAGTATACATCATCCCATTGTCTTGAAGGAAATACGCTGTCACTGCTGAAGCTTTCGAATTGTCCCTTTTCAAGGTCAGCCCTCACAACTCCCTGGCCCTTTGTGGCAATGTAGATCACACCGGATTCATTCTCATCTGCAATAATCATCCTTATATCACTATCCTCACGGAGACCTGGATAAAGCTCCATTGCTGTGTAGACTGTCCTTTCCCCGTCCTTGATGTAATCAGCTTCCCCCTTGGTGAAGCCAGGCGCGTTTCCAGATCTTGTTATCCATACTCCACCGTCGGCATCCCTTGAGATGCTTCTTGTCCAGTTTATGTTGAAGTTTGAGCTGTCAAAACCTTCAAAGGTTGTCAATTCACCGTCTGAAGACAGATGTTGATAGCCTCCCAGATATTCAGGCTTGTCTTCCGTTCCCTCAGTGTCGGGATAGTAGCCAATCCAGACTCCTCCCTTGCCGTCAGGCTCAAGCGCATCAACGGAATATGGAAGCAGGCCTTCCTCCTGGGTGTAGATTTTCCAATTATCCTGTGAATCAACATGGGCAAGTCCATTCTGTGTTCCAATCCAGATTCCGCCCTTGCCATCATCCTCCAGCTCCTGTACAAAGCAGGCTGGCAAGCCTGTGCTTTCCTTGGTAAGTGAAGTCCACTGGTCATCCTGGAGAACCAGTATCCCCCTTGGCTCTGTAGGACCCCCATTTGCTATCCAAAGCTGGCCGTTGTCCCTCTGTACAATTGCGTAGGATGTGTCAACCTTGACCATTTCTCCATCCGCAGTATATATAGAATTAATATGTGACCATTTTCCCTCCGGTGACCTTACAGAAATTCCACCGTTATTTGTGCCGATCCATAGATTTCCATCCTTGTCAAATTCCATGGCCCTAACGCTGGCTTCTGTCATTTCCCTGCCGGTGTTGTTTCTGTAATCAATCCATATCTCTAACTCCATAGCTGGAACGACATCATCTCCAGGAAGCTTCATATCCCAGTCTGCAATATCCTCCACCATTGGCTTTTCATAGTCCCCGGTACCCACTACTATACAATCAGTCCACTTTACCCACATGGACTTGTTCTCTTCAATTATCAGTCTCAATGGTCCATAGGCATTGTTGTAGGCGTAGCCTATGGATGACTCATCCGGCACCAAGGGATATCCGTCAACTGCGTATGCCAGAATTATCTTCTTCAGCTGTCCCTTGGAGTTCACTACCCCGTTGATGACCTGGTCAGCACTCCTAAGGACCTGGTTGTAGTTTGGACCGCTGAACACCCTGATGCTGGGGGTTTCAACATCATCCTCAAGCTCTGCAACCTTGGAGATAATGTCCCAAAGTATAACACCCTCAAACTCCCTCACTCCATCTCCGGAATAGATGTCCTTCAGAGCATGTCCTGTCAGGGATTCAACCTGGCGAAGACTCAGTGTTACGGGCTCTTTTATCTGTGAGCCGGTAATTCTTAGAACTGGCTGGTCGAGATATTCCATATATGGGTCTCTGTTGTGATTCCAGCTGCTTGAAGGATCAATGGGCTTCATTGTCTCCTCGCCTGTGCCGCTTCCCTGTGAATCACCAGTTGATACGGGTTCACCGCCTCCCACAATTATCTCCTTAAGGAACTGAACCTGGTTTGATCCATTGGTATCATTGTAGCCAGTCTTACCGAATATGACCCTAATGGGTCCTCCATCATTTCCAAGCCCTGGATTATATCCTTCATCCGTTGGACTAATGACATATGGGTAGCCGTTGAAGCCATAGGCAACAAGGGGTGGTTGTCCCGAACGGATTGGTTCCACCGATTTACCGTCGAAGCTACCGTCTCCCAGATCACCTGCATCCTTTTCATAATAGCCATAAAGGGAGTAATCCCTGATATCACCAAGTGTCATAGGGGCAAAGTTGTAGTTGTCAGCTGCAATAAACTGTACTGTGGTACTGTCCGGCAAGTTTTTATCCATTCCTGCCTCCTCAAGAAGATCAAGCAGCTTGACACCCTTGTAGGTGTTGTAGTACCAGAAGTACTCGCTGTTTGAAAGACTGTACTCATCCTGGTGCATTATGTCCTTCATCTTCTCGATTTCCGATACCATGTACACCTTCTGTCCTTCCATAGCATCTCCATGTATTATCAGCTCATAATCTGTGTACCTTGGGTCTTCATATGGTCCATAGGTGTGCTCGTATATGTTTTTGGCATCCTTTTCCTCAATGTATATATATGCAACATTTGAGAATTCCTTGGCTTCAGATTCCTCCTGCCCGTAGACCAGCTTGAAGCAGCCGTTGTTGTTGTACTTGTCCTCCCTATAGCCAACATCGGTGTCCAGGTATACATAGGGAACCTCATTGATCCCGAATGCCACCGTATAGTCTCCTGCCTCCTGGATTGGTACGGTCAGGATTGTCTGCCTTGACTTGTTCTTGAAGGTTAAGTTCCCGGCATTGTCCTTTGCCTTGACATAGTTGTCGATCAGATATCCTGCATTGATTCCTTCATAGGTGTTCTCCACAATCTCACCACCTACATTCTCAAAATGGGATACCCTTTCATGCCCCTCCAGGTCCTCCTCTATCTGTTTCAGAGATATTGCCCTGTAGCCCTCAACTCCAGGACCCTCTATGGTCAAGGTTGCGCCTGATATTGCATCAATATTGTAGGGGGCTCCCTCATAGGAAAGATGCCTGTAAGGTGAATCCTCCCCAGCTGGAGCAGATTGTGGCTCATCTCCAACTGTAATCTTAACTACCTCCTTGCCCCATCTGGACATGTTCATATCGTCAATGCCTGTCTGCCCAAAGGCCAGCTTGGGGAAGCCCTCATCCAGGTCAGCTTCAGTTAGTGCCCTGTCCTCCCATTGGACAGGAGGCGAAAAGATATTTTGTGGAAAATCGGCCAGTACCGCTGAATATTTTGCCAGCATTGGTCCAACCTTCTCGCTTGTGGACTCCGTGAAATCAGTGTATGTATAGACATCCCAAAGCTCGCTTATGGTCTTCTGGAATTTGAACCCGTCAGCACATAGGAAGTCCACCACATAATCCTGGTCATCCTTTAGGTTGTCCTCACCTATAAGCTCAAGAAGGTCATAGCCCTTAACCTTCACTATCTTGTGGAAGCCAAGACTGTTGTTTGTTGAGTAGATCCTTTCCTGAATTATGTACTCGTCCCAGTCCTCCTGACCAATTAACACTTCCTGTTTCACTCCGCTTCCGGTTATGACAAGTTCTCCGGATGCTGCTTCTGCAGCAGGTACAAGGAAACCAAATTGTCCAAGTACCAGTGCTATTGCCAAAAGGAAGCCAACAAGAGTATTGCTGCACATTCTTCTTACATTCATAGTCTCCCTCCTCAAATGTAAATGAACGGGCGGTTGCAAAATGCCCTCGCCCGTCCACATTCAATACTATGGTCTACTCTGCAAATAGAGTGTTGTAAACTATCACAGCAGCCTCAGCCCTGTTTACAACCTTAACCGGTTCAAAGCTATCTCCTGCAACCTCTGCAAAAACTCCCTGAGCCTCTAGCCATGCAACTTCATTTGAAGCCCACTCAGGTACGATGTCCTTGTCCATGAAGTTTGATTTTTCCATTACAAACTTGTCCAATTTAGCCTGATCAACAATTCCGGCCATAACAGCTCCCCTTCCGGCAACCGCTGCAATTTCCTGTCTGTTTATCACCTTGTCAGGCATAAATGTACCATCTGTGTACCCTGTAAACAATCCGTTATCAACAGCTGCCTGGACATATGGTGCGTGCCACGCTTCAGCTGTTACATCAGAAAAGCTTCCCTCATAGTCTCCAAGCTCATAGCCCAATGACTCAACCATAATCTTGGCAAACTGGGCTCTTGTGAACTCCTTCTCAGGTGCATAGATTCCATCGCCCATTCCATTTATTATTCCCTTTTCAGCCATGGCCATTATAGCAGTCTGGGCATAGGCATACTCCTCTGTTATATCTGTGAATTCTATTGCTGGCATCTCTTCAGCAGGCTCCTCCTCAACCGGTTCCTCAACCACAGGCTCCTCTACTGCTGGCTCTGCTGCTGTAACCTTTATATCCACAACTAGCTTGTATACAGTATTGAATTCTCCCTCTTCCTTAACTTTCCTGTAAACAACAATCTCATCAGTCTCAGGATTATCATCATTGTCTATTGCTTCCCCATCAACCTCATAGGCCATTACGAACTTCAAGGCTTCATCCATAACATCTGAAAGTGGTTGTGGGTCTATAGGCCAAGCATCAGCTGCTGTAAATTCAACCATTCCCTCTTCCAAATCAAGCCCTGCCATTTCCTCCAATACATAAGCAAGACTTACTCCCTTGACAATTACAGATTTTTCACCGCCCTTGGAGTTGTATATGTATTCCTCGTCAATCTGACCTTCTTCTGACACTGCCATAAGGTCCTCCAGAGTAAAGTGAAGTGCCTCTTCAATGCCCTCACCTGATACGGTTACAACCGCATCCTCCTCAGCAAATGCAAGCTGAGTCAATGACATGGCAAGAACCAGCATCATAGTCAATAATCTTAAGTTGCTTTTTTTCATTTTTCTTCCACCTTTCATATTGTTTTGATCAAATGGAAAGAAGCTAAAAAAAAATCGACATCCCTGTCTGGAATATCGACGCCCTTCTCCTTTCCAACAGGAGGCACAGCCGTTTCCAGCTGAACCCTAACGGCAGGTCAGCCATTCATTGCCAGGCCAATCTGCTCGGAGAATATTTGATTAACAACATTTTAACATACTCACCTTTTAAAGTAAAGCTTTACAGGAGTTGATAATTAACTATTTTTTACAGCTCTACATCCACACAAGCATGATCATTGGAACTGCCACAGCTGCAACAATAACCTCCAAGGGAAGTCCCATTTTCCAGTAGTCCCCGAACTTATAGCCTCCTGGTCCCATAACCAGAGTATTTGACTGATGTCCTATGGGCGTAAGGAATGAACAGGATGCTCCAATGGCAACACTCATAAGGAAGGCATCAGGTGATGCTGAAAGACCTTCTGCAATCTCAAGAGCAATAGGTGCCATTATAAGCACGGCAGCTGCGTTATTGACTATATCCGATAGGGTCATGGATATTACAAGTACTGCGAGGACCATGGCCCATAGAGGTAGTCTGTCCGCCAGTCCCAATACACTTTCAGCGATAAGCTGAGCTCCACCTGTGGTTTCAAGAGCCCTACTGACGGGGATGATTGAGCCTAAAAGTACAATTATAGACCAGTCGATGCTTTCATACATTTCCTTTAGGGAAATGAAGTTTCCAAGCACCATTACCACTGCTGCCGCCATAAAGGATACCTGGACCGGTATAAAGCCAAGTGCTGTAAGGGCAAGTGCAGTTGCAAAAACAAGTACTCCTGGTATCAGCCGTCTTGGTTTGCCAAGGCTGATTCCCCTTCCAGCCAATGGAAGGCAGCCCCACTGGGTGATTATTTCAGATAGGGTTTCAGGAGATCCCTGCAGGAGCAGTATATCACCAACAACAAATCTAACGGAATCAGGTGATTTACTTAGCCTTACCCCTTCTCTGGCAACTCCAAGTAGGTTTATCCCGTAACGGCTCCTTATCCTCATGGCTTTTGCCGTTCTTCCAATGATAAAGGAGTTTGTCATGACCACAGCTTCCATGATTTCAACATCATCGGTCCTTATGTCCTCCTGTGAGAGCTTGTCAGTATCTGCCAGCTTGAGATCTGTTGCATCAAGAATTTCCTGGATCTCACCTGCCGTCGCCTCCACAATTACGGAATCGTCCTCCTCCAGAGGTAGCTTCAGGGAAGGTGCTGCCATGTTTCTTTCATTCCTGATTACAGAAACAACCTTAAGCTCACCCTTTATGGCCTCCTCCAGCTCATTGATTGTTTTTCCGATGTATTCAGATTCCTCTGGAATTCTTAGTTCTGTTATATAATCCTTTATCTCAAATAGATCCTCATCTGATTTCCCTCCTGCCCTTTTTGGGATCAGCCTCCAGCCAATTACAAGAATAAATGCAACCCCAGCGGCTGCAACTGCTCCTCCAACAGGTGAAAAATCAAACATCCCAAAAGCCTCACCAGTGTAGTCTGCCCTGAAGGTTGAGATTATTATATTAGGCGGAGTCCCAACCAGTGTGGTCATTCCTCCAAGAAGAGACCCAAATGCCAGGGGCATGAGGAATATTGAGGGCGACTTGTTGTTTTTTCTGGCCATCTTTATGGCTACGGGCATCATTAGGGCCAGTGCCCCAATATTGTTCATAAATGCAGAGCTTATGGTGACTGCCAGTATCAGAAAGGTCATCTGCACCAGAATATTGTCTCCAAGCCTCAACAGATACCTGGCCATGAAGTCAACAACACCAGCATTCATCAAGCCCTTGCTGACCACAAGAACTGCCGCGACAGTGATCACTGCTGGATGCCCAAAGCCCTGAAAAACCTCATCCATTGGCACAAGACCAGTAAGACTTGCAACCAAAAGGGTAACCAGGGATACAATATCATACCGCCATTTTCCCCAAATAAAGAAAAGTAGCATAAGTGCTATGAGTCCAAATATCATATATAGGTCATTTGACATGGAGGTCATCTCCCATCTGTTGATTTTCCAAAAAGTCTCCACTTCAAATATATACCAAAAACCGGCATTGACTAAACCTTCTCATCAATGCCGGCAACTTTTCCCATTATATTAACTACATTCTCGTAGAGGCATCGTGTGCCAGACTGGACCTTAAGCACTCATCTGAACGCATTGTGATCTGGAAGCAAAGGGGACTACCCTTCATCTTCTCAGATGCATAGCTCAATCCATTTGTCCTTTCATCCAGAAGCGGATGGTCAATCTGCTGAGGATCTCCCAGAAGTACAACCTTGGTTCCCTTTCCAACCCTTGTGACTATTCCCTTTACCTGCTTGGGGGTCAGATTCTGGGCCTCATCAATTATCAGGTATGTGTTTGTAATGGACCGGCCCCTGATAAAGTTCATCGCTTCAGCTACAATAACATGTCGATAGAAGAGCTCATCAATCTTGTCCCTTAGCTGCTTCTCGTTCTTGTAGCGTTCGTTGTCATTCCTGTCAACAAGTATCTCAAGGTTATCTATGATTGGCCTTAGATAGGGAGCAATCTTTTCCTCCTCTGTTCCTGGAAGAAAGCCTATGTCCTCATCAAACTGAACATTTGGCCTTGTTATGAGTATCTTCCTGTACCTTCTTGTGGCAGGCTCGTATGTATGCTGCAGTCCAACCGCCAGGGAATAGAAGGTCTTTGCAGTTCCTGCCGTTCCCTTGACTATTACCAGGGGAGCCGTTTCAGGATCCTGCATCAGAGCCTCCTGTAGGAATCTCTGTCCCACATTCCTGGGCTTGACACCGAAGGGCTCCTCATTAAGGCTCCACAGGGGAATTATCTTGCTTCCGTCAAACCTCCCCAGGAGTGTCCTCTTTTCGTTAGTCTCAGAATGTAAAATGAAAAACTGGTTTGGAACCGGTTCCACATGGACCCTTTCCAAGCCCTTCATTATAAAGGCATTCTCCGGACTGAGTCCCTTCTTCTTGAATTCACCCATTGCCCTATCGCTTATATATGCATCCATCCTTCCGGTGTACTGCGCTTCAAAGCTTGGAGATTGCTCCGTTGTATAGTCTTCGGCAGGTACACCCATCATCTGCGCCTTCAGTCTAACAATGATATCCTTTGTTACCAGAATTACATTGTCACCCTTTTCCATGAGACCCTTGCAGACCTTCAGGATCCTGTTGTCGCAGGTATCTCCATGAAAACCATCTGGAATCTGGACAGATGTGTAGTTTGTCTCAATCTTGAGCATCCCACCAGTATCCAGCATCACTCCATCATATAGGCTGCCCTTTGTCCTTAATCCTTCAAGAAATCTGATTGCCTGTCTGCAGTTTGCACCTCTCTCAGCATCGTCGTTCTTATGCTTGTCAAGCTCCTCCAGAACAGCAACCGGAAGAATTACCCTGTTGTCTTCAAATGAGTACAGAGCGGCAGGGGATTGAATGATAACATTAGTGTCTAGCACATAGGTTTTTTTCATGGGCCGACCTCCGTTTTATTTAGTTACCGTATTAAACTTCCTGGTTATATTATACTATATCCGGCATAAGTTTTAAATCAATAAATTGTATATTTTAGTTAATTTATTGTAAAAAACAACTATATCTTGTATGATACAAAAATAAAAGAGAACCGATGCCTTTAAATTTATCGCATCGGTTCCGGTTCTTTTTGCGTTATTTTGTGTTCTTCTAGTAGTTAAAGAAGCTTTCTATGCTTCTATAGCTCTCCTCTGTAATATTTGATCTTCTTCCGTCAAGACCACCCTGATAGTATATTTCACCCTGGTCAATATAGATGTAGTTTTCCTTGGTCTCTCCTTCTTCAAACTGGTGATCCATCAGTATGTAATATTCATCAAGCTCTCTAACATCAATGCCTTCCCAGGCAGCCGACCTTACCATATGGTCCATCACAACCTTAGTTACAATATCCACTGAGCAGCTGTCGGCAATCTGGACAGTTCTTTCCGCCTGACCATCTACAATCTTTTGCAGGGTGTATTTTATGTTGTCATCAGACACAATTATCTCGGTCGGGCCATCGGCACCACCAATAATGGCACTGTCATAGGATTCTGAGAGGATTACATTCTCCCTTGTTTCATCCCACATTATATACAGCTGGAAATTTCTCCCGGAGGAGAAGTTGGTTTCAAACCCATACTCCACCAGTGCCCTATCTTCAGTATCAAACAGCTTCACATTGAATAGGAGATTTTTCTCACTGGGCATTCTAAAGGAAAAGGTTGAACCAAGACCCATTGCGGTTTCATCTGCGTTGATAGCTCCACCTGAACCACCTTCCCAGTATACCTCCACGTAACCGATCTTGTCCTCAACATCCCAGTTGGTGATCCTAAGGTTGGATACTCCATAGGTCATAAGTTCCTGCAAGCCCTCTGCCTTAGGTCTGAACAAATCAACCTTCCATTCCTCCTGGACTTTTTCCATCACAATTTCGCCTGTCACAGGGATGACCTCTGTTTCCCCATCCTCAAGCTGGATCTGGACATCCACTCCATAGGTGTAATACATCCTTCCATCCTGATACTCCTCTTCATCCATAAGAGCAATAGAATGTGCAGTCGTCCTATTGAAGGTTCCCCTTCCAAACATTTCAACTCCAGGAACAAACCTGTTAGCCAAGGCCTCCTGGTAGCCTCTTTCCGTCATCCATGGACCGTACTTTTCCTCCACCATTTTCCCAAACTCCTCAAAGGCTTCCATACCTTCCATATTAGGATCGTAGGGTAAGGCAACCTCCTCATAGAAGAAGTCAGCCAATTCCGATTCCTGGACGGTGTAATATTCATTTAGGAATGCCTCCGCCTTTTCCATAGGCCCCTCCGGACCCGTATTGCAGCCGGTCAGTGAACCCAGCATCAATGCAAATGTCAATATAAACATGGTTACTTTCATTAGTACACTATTCCGTGAGATTTTCCCAGCCATATTTTCACCCCTTATGACACAATTGTAACATGCACCCACTAAAAAAGGAACCTGATTCCCATCAGATTCCCATTTATTAATGACTCTCTGTATTTGCGTCAAATCTTTTTAGCTTTGAAAGCTCAGAATACTGCCACTCATTGGGACAGGTAATTCCGTAGATTACCTGTGAATGACCAATTGCATATCCTATTATGCTTCCTATTGTTGCAGGTACTCCAAGTCTAAGTCCGACCATCTCCATAAGCATAACTGCAGCTGCCACGGGAACATTGGCAATACTGGCCAAACTTGCTGCCATCCCAGTAATTACTAGAGAGGAACCCAAAGCCAAATCTCCTCCTCCTGAAATTACGCTTGTCACCATATTCCCTGCAATAGCTCCTATAAAAAGAGCCGGTATAACAAGACCTGCACTTCCACCTGAACCGATTGTAAAGGATGCGGCAAGCATTTTTGCAAGAAGCAGCATTACAAGGTACATAATTGGAAAGTTTACATCAACCATATTTTGAATCATCTCATTTCCAAGCCCTGAAACTTCAGGAAAGAAAATGATTACCATACCTGTAAGAGCTCCTCCTATAACTGGATGAAATGTCTTGTACGGCATGTTGTCAAAGATTCCCTTAATAAATGAAAACACCTTCATGAAAACTATGGATATTATTCCAGCAACTATAGCCGTCAGTATAAACCAAGGTATGTTATAAACATCCGGAATGTAATCAGGTATCTCAAATAGTGGAGTTGAGCTTGAAATCATGCTGTAGACAATAAAGCCCATGGTAGATGACAGCATTGCCGGAAAAAGGTCTCCGTAATGGAGGGAGGAATGGTAAAGTATTTCCACAACAAATATTCCACCTCCAAGAGGTGACCTGAATATTGCACCTATTGCCCCTGCAGCTCCGCAAATTGTTAGTATCCTTTTGTCATGAGCATCAAAGAATTTTGAAAGAAAGGGAATCTTTGAAATTATTTCAGCAATTCCTCCTCCCATCACAAGCATTGGTCCCTCAACCCCACCACTTCCCTTGAAGCCAAGTGTAACTGAGGTTGAGAGCAGTTTGCTGAACAAGTTCTTGCACTTCATGTAGTCTTCCTTCTGGTTTACCTCACATATGTAATGGTCTGTTCCAAAGCCCGCAGCCATCTTATCCCATTTGTATATGAAGATAAGAATAACTCCACCTATTGCCGGTGCCATATATACTGGGACCAGGTCCCCAAATCCTGAAACAAAGCCTATTGATCTCTTCAGAATGGATGCGAACACCCCTCCACCTATACCTACCAAAGTTGCCACAAACAGCCATTTAATCATGTACTTTCCAACGTAATCCTGTATCTTTCCCATAATCATCTCCTTGTCCTAATCCATTTATCATTTTAAATTGATATTTGTCTATTTTATAGGTAAATACAGTGGTTTGCAACGACTATTAAGAAAAATACATAGTTAAGTTTCTAGCATAAAAAAACATTTGAAGATGCTGATATGCTTCTTTTAAAGTAGACAGTTGAAACAACGAAAATTTCATCATTTGAAAAGACTAGAAATTTCCTATTAGTAATAGAAAGACCACTTCGAAATCACTCGAAGTGGTCTTTCTCTATTTCACTGGTGCCGGTGCCTTTACGACTATAAGCTCCAGTGTCTCCTCATCCTTGTTTCTTACATTCATCTTGATATCCACTGGAATCTTCAATATGCTTCCCATTGGATATCTGTGTACCTCCTGATCTCCCAATGCAATTGAAAGGGTCCCCCTCAATACTGTCATATAGACATTTGAGTTTGAAAAGTGCTCTGGCAGTCCCTCATCCCTGTTGAAAACCATGTGGATGTAGTTGATATTGTCATCGAATATCAGCTTCTCAACTGCAAAATCGTCCCCTGTTGAATAATTGAATACCTGTTCTATCATCCTATTCCCTCCAAAATTGTGATTGATGGTTTCAGTATATCAGCTATTAGGAGACAATTCCGTAACATCTGTTACAAAATTTATTGTAATTTTGTTTTGATTGCTAAATTTTTATCAAAATTTCACTTAAAGTCTTGATTTATATTCACGGTGGTCTATAATAGACTTTGTAGGTAGCAAATTTGGTGGCTATATTTTTTTACAGATTAATGTTAATTATTTAACGTAAATGAAGGGAGTGGATTTATTTGAACAAAGGAATGAATTTTGACCTTAGCCCGAAACAGGCTATGATGCAGAAGCTTTTCAGGGAATTTGCGATCAATGAGGTTGAACCAATAGCAGCAGAGGTGGATGAAGGGGAAAGATTCCCAGAGGAAACGGTCAAAAAAATGAGTGAGATAGGAATGCTGGGTATCCCCTTTGAGAGCAAATACGGTGGTGGAGATGGTGACAATCTGTCCTACATACTGGCTGTGGAGGAGCTTTCCAAGGTTTGCGGAACCACAGGGGTAATAGTATCCGCCCATACCTCACTTGCATGCAACCCAATATATACATACGGAACAGAAGACCAAAGACAGAAGTATCTTATACCCCTGGCAAGTGGTCAAAAGCTCGGGGCATTCGGCCTTACAGAGCCAAATGCAGGAACTGATGCAGCCATGCAGCAGACGGTTGCAGTGGATGAAGGCGACCACTACAGAATCAACGGAACCAAGATATTCATAACAAACGGTGGCTTTGCAGATACCTATGTGGTCTTTGCCATGACCGACAAGGCAAAGGGAAACAGGGGAATATCAGCCTTTATTATGGAAAAGGACATGGAGGGCTTCTCCATTGGAAAAACCGAGCACAAGCTTGGAATCAAGGGAAGCTCCACAACTGAGCTAATCTTCAAGGATGTTATGGTACCAAAGGAAAACCTCCTTGGACCAGTGGGCAAGGGCTTTATGATAGCCATGTCAACCCTTGATGGCGGTAGGATAGGAATAGCTGCCCAGGCCCTTGGAATAGCACAGGGAGCCCTTGACCAGGCCGTAAAGTATACAAAGGAAAGAAAACAATTTGGAAGATCAATATCGGCATTCCAGAATACACAATTTACAATAGCTGACCTTCAGACAAAGATTGATGCTGCAAGACTGCTTGTTTACAGGGCAGCTTACATGAAGGACATGAACAGGAACTACAGCTCCGAGGCTGCAATGGCCAAGCTGTTCGCATCAGAGGTTGCCATGGAGGTAACAACCAAGTCCATCCAGCTTCACGGCGGATACGGCTATACAAGGGATTACCCGGTTGAGAGGATGTTCAGGGATGCCAAGATCACTGAGATCTACGAGGGTACTTCCGAGGTACAAAAGATGGTTATTGCAAGCAAAATCTTAAGATAACGGAGGTGTGTCATGAATATACTTGTATTGTTGAAGCAGGTTCCGGATACTACGGAAATGAAAATAGATAAGGAAAAGGGAACACTCATAAGGGAGGGCGTTCCAACAATAACAAACCCAGATGATCTGGCTGGCATGGAGGTTGCACTTAGACTCAAGGACCAGTGCGGTGCCAAGGTGACCGCAGTTACCATGGGTCCTCCCCAGGCTGAAAATATGCTCAGGGAGCTTTATGCAATGGGTGCAGATGATGCAGTCCTATTGACAGACAGGAAATTCTCAGGTGCCGACACCTGGGCAACATCAAATACCTTGGCCGCATATATCAAGCAGGTTGACTTTGACCTGATAATAGCCGGCAGACAGGCAATTGACGGTGATACTGCACAAGTGGGACCACAGACAGCTGAAAAGCTTGGTCTTCCACAGATATCCTACGTTGACGATGTCCTGGAGTTTTCGAAGGAGAAGATCGTTGTTAAAAAGGCCCTTGAGAACAACTACGAGGTCCTTGAATGTCCTCTGCCATGTGTAATTACAACCCTTAGTACAATTGCCAAGCCAAGGTATATGAGAGTTAATGGGATCAGCCATGCATTTGAAAAGGACATCACCATAAAGACCTTTGATGACCTGAACATCGATCCCACAATAATCGGTCTGAAGGGATCACCTACAAAGGTAAAGAAGACCTTCACCAAGGAGGTCCACTCAAATTCGGACATACTTAATCTGGATGGCAAGGCATCGGCACGCAAGGTTGCAGAGATACTTATGGATATGAATTTTATAGGAAAATAAGGAGGGATTGAATATGAACATAGCTGAATACAAAGATATATATGTCTTCTGCGAGGAGCGGGAAAACAAAATACACGATTCATCCCTCGAGTTGCTTGGAGAGGCAGTGAGACTTGTTAAAGATAGACCATCACTTGACTACAAGGTGGTGGGTGTGGTTATTGGGGACCATTCGGATGAACTTGCAAAAATAGCTGGACACTACGGTGCAGACAAGGTGATCTTTTTGCACAATGAAAATCTCAAGCACTACAGCACGGAAATCTACACTGAGCTGTTTATGGACGTAATAAAGAATGACAAGCCTGATATCATACTTATACCGGCAACAGTCCTTGGTAGGGACCTTGCCCCACGGATTGCGGCAAGGTCTGATACAGGGCTCACAGCAGATGCTACCAAGCTTGATTTTGATCCAGAAAATCAGGAGTCGGCTCTTCTATATGTAACAAGACCAGCCTTTGGTGGAAACCTCTTTGGTACAATCATAAACGAGACCAAAAGACCCCAGATGACAACCATAAGACCAGGGGTTATGGAGCCTGTCCACGGAGATCCGGAGAGAGACTTCCAGTTTGACAAGAGGGAAGTCAACATAGACCATATTGAGGATAAGGTTAAGCTTATAGATGTATTGCAAAAGGACAATATGGCAGTGGATATAACAAAGGCGGACATAATCCTATCTGGCGGAAGGGGAATCGGCGACAACTTTCATGTTCTGGAGGAATGTGCCAAGATGATTGGAGCTGAGGTTGGAGCCTCCAGGGGGGCCGTTGACAAAGGCTTCATAGGTAAGGACCACCAGGTTGGCCAGACGGGAAAAACCGTTAGACCCAAGGTATATATCGCCTGCGGAATTTCAGGAGCTGTTCAGCATCTGGCAGGCATGGAGAAGTCCGACTACATCATTGCTATCAACAAGGACCCAGATGCTGCAATATTCAGCGTGGCAAACATCGGTCTTGTAGGAGATGCCCTTGAGATACTACCTCTTCTTACAGAGGAAATAAGAGTATACAGAGAGAGACCATACTAATTCGAATAGATACGATTTTAAACGAGGCAAACGCCTCGTTTCTCCTTTCTCCTGGAACTTTTCTGACAATAGGGACGGTTATCTTTGTTTTCTATAGCCTGGATTCTTCCTTCATAATATTAGTCAGATTACTATCAATCGTTGTATTGGACTCCTTCTTATGGTAGTATTGACCATAAGTGCAGCATTTATGAAAGGAGTATGATTATGTTCAGAAAATCAAGTAAATTGATAATAGTTCTATCTCTTGTCCTTATTCTTTCAGCCTGTTCAACAGGCAACGACACAGGAAGTGGCGAGTTTGAACTGGGAGATCCAATTGCAACAGTCAATGGGGTTGAGCTTCATGAGGGACCCTACAAGAGAGCTGTCCAACGAATGATCGCGGGCTACCAGGAGCAGGGTCTAAGTCTTGAGGGAGAGATGGGAGAAACTGTCAAGGAAAGAATCAATGATCAGGTTCTTAACCAGATGATTCAGGTGGAGGTCATGACTCAGGAGGCACAGGAGCTTGATTTGGCACCAAGCGATGAGGCTGTGCAGTCAGAAATTGATGAATTCAGAAATCATTACGGCTCAGAAGAGGAATACCAAAAGGCTCTTTCAGACAACCTCTATTCGGAGGATGAGTTCAGAAAAATCATCCTGGAGGACCTAAGTGTAAGGGCACTGTTTGATGAGCAGGTTGGTGATGTATCCGTAACTGAAAAAGAGGTTGAGGATTATTACCTTGAGCTAGTCCAGAAGGCTCAGGACCAGATAGATGCACGTAAGGCTGCCGGCGAGGAAGTGACCAAGGAAGATATGGCAATGATGGCCCCTCCCCTTTTTGAGGAAATAAGGGATGACCTTACAGACCAGCTTATCCAGTTGAAAACCCAGGAAAAGCAGATGGATTATCTGAATGACCTTATGGAAAAAAGCGATATAGAAATTCTGATTGAAGAATAGGCTTATAAATCTACCCAGGGGGACTGTCCCCCTGGGTAGATTTTTGAGTTATTTATCCCAATAACTACACTTCTCTTTTCTGCATCCATGAGGATGGCGATTCACATGGTCACATGGTATTCTAATCTCATTTTCCGGCAAATCCACATCAAGATACTCCCTTACCAGTTGGATTGACTCCTCTAGAGAATTTCGAACGAAGTTCTTGCAGCAGCAGGGTCCTGTTTGATCTGCAATGACATTCACGATACGCCCCACTACTTTCATTGTTACAGAAGTTTCCTTGTCTTTAGGGCACGCTGCCCCTAGAATGACGCTAAAACAAGCACCTATGCCCGGTGCTATCCCACAGACTCCCGTAAGTCCACAATAACCTCCAATTGCCTGACTTCTAGTTCTATTCAATACTTCTTCTACCTGGTTGTTATTAATTCCAACCGATCCCTCATTCCTCAAGGCAGCCATCAAGGATCCTGCTGCAACCCATGCATTTTCGCAGCCAAGCATTGGAACTTCATCCTTCATACTCATCAACTCTTCTGCTATATGTAATGGATCCTTAGATTCAGATGAGACAACATGTTCCAGAACCATATTGAATGCATCTGCGCCATGACACTTGTCACAAATATAGTGTCCATTTGAGCAACTTATATTAGCATACTCAGTAATACCACAATTGTGACAAATCAGCTTCTCACCTTTATTATGGTAATCAAGCTCATTTCCACAGACCTTGCAATTTTCACTATAGTTGACATTCTGATGCTTCACGGCATCCTCAACCGGTCCTCAGCAACTGACCGGCATTTCCAATCTGTCTGTCATTTCAGTACTCCTCCCTTAAACTCATTACCTAATTTTGATCATAAGATAAGATGCTTCATACTCCCCTAATGAACCTCAGAATATTCCATATAGTAGAATTCTGCCTTCTTCACTGTGGGTGTATCTCTACGGTACCTCTTCTTGATTTTAAAGCCGATCTTTTCATAGCATTTTATCGCCCTTTTATTGAAGGTCCTTACTTCAAGACCTATGGGTGTTTGGGGAAATCTGACCTTGCCCTCCTCAATCAATAGCATCATGATATCCTTCCCCAGACCTTTTCCACATAATGAGGGCTTTATGCCGATTCCAAGGATTACGGTATCGGATACATTTGTTATGACCCCATATGCAATCAGCTCCTTATCCTGGATTACCGATAGAAAGTTGGATTCTCTCTTTTCCCTTACTGCCAGATCCCAATTGTTCCTGACTACGGTCTCCCAGTCGGAAAGATTGTAAACGGAATACTCACCATCATACTCCCATGTGCAAATTTCCTTGGCATGTTCTTCAGACATGACTGACAAATTAAACCTGATTGTGACCACCTCCAACTTGATACTGAAGTTTGACTAAGTATATATATCTACTTAAAAGCTCTCCATTTCAGTTATTGTACCCTGATGAAAAAGCAGCTTCCAATCTCCATCCTCAATTACCCATATGGAGGTTCTGAGTGTATTGATTCCAAGCTCCTTCTCATCAGCAATATAGTTTGCCATCATAAGACCATTTTTCAAATCCTTGGTCTTAAAATCAATAATGTCGATATCTCTGTCAGAGTCAAGGTTGCTAAGGTAATTGATGATTGTGTTCTTGTAAAATACCTGGCCGGATTTACCGATTTCAAAAAATTCATTGTGGATTCGTTTGTCCAGATTTCTTTTGTCGTCGCAGAAATCCTTCCTGAAAAAATCTTTTTCGTATTTGACAATAATTTCTTCAATATTCATTCTCGGTCCCCCTCTCTTAAAAACTATACACCGATTGAATAAATTCTGGAGCTTTCACCCCAGGGATGATAGCCTGTCCCAATATGCTCAAAGCCAAATTTCTCATAATATCCAACATGGTCAGTGCAAAGGTAAAGATTTGTAAAACCACCTTTTCTGGTATCATACTTCGCCTTTTCTAGCAGCATGGCTCCATAATTGTTGCCCCGTTGCTTCTCCTCTATGTATACTGCACAAACCCAAGGATACAAATCCATGCGACTGATGAAATCATTTGTGACCAGGCCTGCACAGCCAATTATTTTATCCTCCGACATAAGGAGATACCACTGTGGCAAAGGACTTTTGCTATTAATACAGCTCTCTATGCTGTCCTCATACACCTTCATACTTGCTGGTGATGCCCATATTCTTTGAAAATATTCAATTGCCATATCCTTGTACTCCGATTTTTCCCTAACTGATATTATCTCCAATAAATTCACTCTCTTCCTTACAATCACTATCAAACTTCAGCTACTCCAATATCATTTGTATATGTGGGATTCCATCCTCCAAGTATTCTTCTGACACCTGACTAAATCCAAACTTCTCATAAAACTCCCTTGCGTAGGATTGGGCCTCTATTGCTATCCTACCAGCCTTTAGCCTATCCTTTGCAACCCTGATACCTTCGGAAAGGATCCTGTTGCCAAGTCCAATCCCTCTATCTGTTGTCAAGACACGTCCAATTGAGACCTCCTCATGGGAAATTCAACTACTCTTAAATATGCCTTGATACCTGCTTGATCCTCCAAATACACATGGTATGAATGCTGGTCCTTGCCATCAATCTCAGGATAGATGCAATTCTGCTCCACGATGAACACCTCAAACCTAACCTTGAGTATCCTGTAGAGCTCTTCAGTTGTAAGTTCCTCAAAACGCTTAATTATTAGCTCCATAGTTACCTCCGCTATTGTACCTCAAGACCCAGCTTTTCATATATCTCTAAGATCACATGACTCTTTGCTTCCATGTATCCATCAATATCCTTTGGGTGATCAAGAGCAGCCTTCGATTTTACCCTACCGTACCTATCCCTGTCATATTCATTCTTTCTGAGATGGTTTCTAAAGACCAGATGATTCCTAAGGGCCTGTGAATCCTTTGGACATACATAGAGATGATGCATCAGAAAATCTTCCTTGCCTTCATACTCAAAGGCTTCTCTTCCCTTGATACCCAGGTCTCCCTCATGGTAATATCCTAGGCCTTCCAATATGTTTTTCACCTCATCGAATTTCTCATAGCCCTCAATAACCATATCCAAATCGATGATTGGCTTCGCAGAAAGTCCTTCCACTGAAGTGCTCCCAACATGTTCAATACCAATAATCATGCTCCCAACATGACTCTCAAAATATGACTTAAGCCTCTCAAATTCTTCCTTCCACTTTGGGTTGTAGGGTTCAACCACAACATTTTTTGTCCTCATGAAATCCTCCTAAGCTTTATTCTCACACTCCACAATTCATAAAACCATTAGTTGTTATTGACTATCTCACCATAATATCCAGCATATTCATATATTCTGGATCAAGTCCCTCTATACCATATTCCTCCGCTATTTCCTCCGTCAACTGGAATACCTCACCCTTATCTGTCTCAAGCCTTGCTGCATCCAATATCCTGCTTATGGCAGCACTGACTTCCTTATCTGACATTCCTGGAAATATCCTGTCCTTGTAATCAAGATCATACCCGATCCCTGTGAATCCAGTCTTTTCTGTCAGTATATAGTCGGTCATCCTTGACTCTTCCCATTCCACACCATTTGGAGAAACATTCGAGTATAAGGTCATGTTGTCCTCCTCATCCATGACCACCTTGAAATTGAAGTTCATTTCCTTCGGCTGCAGATACTCATCATACAGCTGCTGATAGTAGTCGCTGCCGTTTTCCTTTGCCTCTATTATGTACCCCACTGTATCCGGATCCCTATCGTAGTTCTTGCTAACTATAGTGTACAGGAATTCAGCTTCTGTCTTACCGTCAACCTCTTCTTCCCTATAGTCTGTTATCCTGAACTCCAACAGTTCATAATAAGGAGAGAAAGCCTCAATGCTCTCTCCCTTAAGATATTCGCTTATTTTATTGTATGCGGAATCATCGTCTTCACCAGGCTCCTCTTCAGGATTCTCAACCCTTTCAATAAGCTCCACAGAAATTGTCTCGATGCCAAGTGGATACTTCTCCTGTATCTGTCCGTTATGGGTAACCTTGACCCTGTCTCCAACCATAAACTCAAAGTTGTCGCTTACTGATAGGCTTACCTCAACAAGATCTCCTGAATTCCTTATCTCCTCGTCTTCATCTGGCTGAACAATTGCAGTCAGACCATTTATTTCTGTTATGGTTCCTACAAACTCCTCTGTAACTTCCTGACTGCAGCCTGCAACCATAACTCCCAGTACGACAATTAAAACCAATAAAAGCTTCCTGTTCATTTTGTACTCACTCCTTAATGATCAAATATAACTGACTTTACAACCGCGAAGTATTCCCTGACATAGCTCTGCAATATTATTGTAGGAGGTATACTTGCGGGCATTCCATAGGCTTCCATCCCCTGCCTTCCTGCAAGCAATTTTGCCCTGAATATGTGGTGCCTGTTGGTTACAATTAGAACTTTTAGGCTGACGGTCTCATCCTCCATGATCAGCTCCCTGGAGTATTTCATGTTCTCAAAGGTTGATGTGGCCTTATCCTCGACTATAATCCTATTGATCTCTATTCCATTTTCAATAAGATACTTTTTCATTGCATGGGCTTCTGGAATCAGCTCATCCGTACCCTGTCCGCCTGTAACAACAGCTATTGAATCTCCATTTTCAAGAAGGTAGTCCCTGGCCACCCTTAATCTCTCCATAAGGGCTGGAGATGGCAAATCCCCATAAAGCCTGGCTCCAAGTACTATTACATAGTCAACTCGGGGCGGCTCTGCCTTTTTACCCTCCATTAGTATGATACCCTCTACAAGTACAAAGGACACTAATAATAATATTGCTAGTATAATAAGTGATTTCCTTATAAAATCTTTCATCTTCATCCCCGTCTATCTACAATCCCCTCGGATTCAATTTTTGTTCTCTCTTAATAACATTATATCGAAATGAACCTGCATTTGATTACAATTGAATTACAATAATCAAATAAACCCCTAGGAAAACAAGCAAAATACAAATTAATATGGTATTGCTTAAAATTTTCAGCTGAGGGAATATATTAATTGAGGTGATTGATTTGTTGCCAATCAGTTGGAATTCAGAAGTATCAATATTCAAGGATAATGCAATTCTTAAGCAGCTGGGGATTGCCATTGGTATTCCATTTGGTCTGCTGCTTGTATTCCTTATAGCCATTAAGGCTTGGTATGGTGTCCTTCTTGTTGCCGCAACCCTTATTCTGGGCTTAATTTTTGTATATATTGTCTATGGGGGCAAATATTCTGTGGACTATATCATTGATGAAGAGGGAATTGGAATGGAATCTGCTG
>JANKMX010000010.1:52488-53360 GCA_024649995.1 Gudongella sp.
GACCATTGGAATTCTGACATTTCTTGCAGGGGTATTTTCAAAAAATCCCACAGCCTCAGGAGCGGGTCTGTTGTCAACCTTTAACGACAGTAGAAGTATTTCCTGGGAAAGGATCAAGGATATCCAATACAACAACAATAGAAACCTTATTGTCATAAAGGGTTCTCCAGGTGAAAAAATCTATCTCTACTGTCCTCCAGAACTTTACGGAACAATAAGGGATGCCTTAAAGGAATCTCTGGCAAACAAAAGGAACAGCCATCCTCACTAAAAAAATCAGGCCCAGGGGTAGTGTAAAATAGTTTGTGTTTTTATCCTCTGAATTGGGATAATCGTAGGTTGTTTTGATGATAAAATGGAGAGTTTTAGAGTCCTCCAAGAATCATCTGATTACAAGTTCATTAAAGCACAACGTTAAATAGGCTGTCAAGAGGCTTCATTCTTGGCAGCCTTTTAGCGTCAACTCTTAAAGCTCTATACGCCCTTCAAAATATATGGCCAGGTGGTTCAAAATGTAGTCCCAGTTCCTTACACGGGAGGTCCATTTTGATGTGGAATCAAGCATTGCAAGATACAGGCTTTTCATCAAAGCTGCATCTGTTGGAAATATTGATTTGCTCTTTGTGACTTTTCTTAGCTGTCTGTTGAAATTCTCCATGGCATTTGTTGTGTAAATTATGGTCCTGACCTCTTCTGGATACTTGAAATATGCTGAAAGATGGACCCAGTTGTTTCTCCATGAATTTACACATGATGGGTATTTTCTGGACCATTTTTGATCGAATTTATCCAGGTTGTTAAGTGCCACTTCTTCGCTGGGTGATCCGTGACTACACCTTCCTGCAGTCATTTGGCTTTGCAGTTGGATCGGG
>JANKMX010000110.1 GCA_024649995.1 Gudongella sp.
TTTTATTTTATCTCAATCCAGAGGTATCGTATACACAAAATTATTTACAGTCTCACCCATGTCTTGAATCAAAAGTGTTACCCATGTCCTGGTTAAATCATTTACTTAATAATTGTGCATCGTGAATTGTGAATTGTGAATTATAATCATCTCTGTCCATAGGTCCTGAACCTCTCCCTCATAAGAACCATTTCATCCTGCCCGATTATTACCGGCTCACCCATTGATTTGGTCCTGTAGAAAAGCTGGCAGCAAAACTCAATATCCTCAGCTATCTTGAATGCCTGCTCAAGGGTAGCTGCTCCAGCCAGCATTCCATGGTTTGCAAGGATCACTGCTTTTCTGTCCTCCATGGCCCTATAGGCCTTTTCAGCCAGCTCCCTAGTACCAAATGTTGCATAGTCAGCACACCGTACATTGTCCCCTGCCACTGCAACCATATAATGTACCGGCGGCAGGTCCCAGTTCATACATGAGATGGTTGTGGCATATATGGAGTGGGTATGTACCAGGGCCGATATATCCTCCCTATTCAGGTAGAATATCCTGTGCAGCTCATATTCCGATGATGGCTTCCTGTATCCATCAATTGTCTCTCCCTCCAAATTCATCACCACAACATCATTTGCCCTGGTTTCCATATAGTCAAGTCCCGATGGACTGATAACCATAAGACCGGATTCCCTGTGGTAAATACTTATATTTCCACCCGTTCCGGTGGTTAGCTTGTTCTCCAACATCCTTTTCCCATATTCAACTACCTTTTCCCTGAGCTCTCCCAGCAGCATGGCCATACCTCCTCTACTCTTGTACTATCATAGTAGCAATACCTGAATAGTCTGTCAATTGCCGTGTTTCTGTAACCTGATTGTTACACACTGCATTTGTTTTTTTTATATAATGATAACTAGAAAGGAGCAATATCATGAACAATAAAATATATTATCTCCTGCTTCTGACAATCATCCTTGGGCTTGTCCTGTCCGGTTGTGGAGGCTCCAATCAGGAGATGACAACAAGGTCTGTGGAGGATTCAGTGGAAAGCTTCTTCCCCTTTGACCAATCCTTGCTGGAATCGGATTTCACAAGGGAACAAATTGAAGACTATCTACTCAGCATAAACACTGAGGTAAATGTCCAAGAGGGTCACTATGCAATTGGTGATTTGAATGGGGATGAAATTCCTGAAATAGCCATGTACATTGAAAGAGATCCCGAAAACATGGATGACCAGGGGTCCTTGCAGGTATACAGCTACGACTCAAACTCATATGTGCTGACAGACCAGGTCTCCATGAACTATGACAATACAAACTATATCCTTAAGATTGGGCATCTGGATGAAAATACACAAGGGATACTTCTTAGCAACCAGGTTGGTTCCAAGGCTGGTGTCACCTATGGCTATATTCTTGAAGACAATAGACTTAGAAGCGTGCTCAATCCAAAAAAGATCAACCTATTCTCGGTTACAACTTCAAATATCATAGATGATATTGACGGAGACGGCATCCTTGAATTCAGCATCCATTCAATTGATCCTGAAACAAGCGCTGGTGGCCCTTCAGAAGCAGACACAATTGAACTTTGGTACAAATGGAATGGCAGAGACAGTGCAGATGTGATTGCGGCAGCTGAAGATTCTGCTGAAAGTCCCATGATGATGGCTGCTCCAAAGGAGTCTGGTTTAATGGAGAACTCTGGGGATGACATGGGTATAATGAGTATCCCCAATGAATCGGACGGAGCTCAATCAAGGGCCATGGAGCCTTCCCCAGGAACCACGGAATATATGGACTATCTCAAGGATTCAAAGGATGATTATTCCAATAAGAAGCTTGCGGATAAGCTTAAGGACCATATTGCTTCACTTCAGGTAAATAAAAGCTATCGGAGCCTTGATATAGCAACCATGTTTTCCAGGTATATGAAGGAATTCTCCTTTGATTCCTTCTTTCAAAAATACGGGCTTTCCCAGGATCGTCTGAATGATCTTGAATACCTGGAAAGGGACAGGATCCTGCAGGCAGAGCCAGACCTGAAGGAAATGCTCCTTCGCAATAGGAGACTAGGATACATGCTGATGGTAGAAAAGGACCGGTACAATTACGAGATTGACTACGGTATCTTTATTGATAGCTTTAGCGGCAATATTACAAACGAGTTCAGAAAGTATCTTCAAATCATGTCCAAAGAGGCTTCTCTGAAGCATATGGAGGAAGGGGTTCTCAAGATACCAAAAGAAGAGCTTGCTGCAAGGATTACGGAAATTGAAGGCTTCAGACTTACCTATAGCTATTCTGAATTTCTGGATGAAGCCCTTCAGCTGTATGAAGAATACATGAATTCCATGCTGTTTCTGACCCTGGAGGGAAATGTATTCAACCAGGAAACCGGAATATTTGTGGATGATTCCAGACAGGAGCTTCTTGATATAGTCAACAATTATCCTGATACCAACATGTCTGATGTAATCAACCTCATGCTTCAGAAAGTGAAGGAAAGCAATGGAGCAATCACTCCTTCAACCAGAGAAGAAATTACGTCAATCATACCCTAGATAGTTTAAATCCTGCCCTTTGAGGCAGGATTTTTCATGTCTAATATTCAATTGAAGCTTCCTGGTTTCTTACACCTACATAATGCTCAAACAGCTTGGCAACAGTAGCCTCGTGATAGGGCCTTACAAATATGCTTCCTATTCCGAAGAACATAAGCCCCAACAGATACCAGCCCATAAAGGACAGGTCAAGGATAAATATATCTCCCTTCTGACCATCGGTCATTCTCGTGCTTATGTCTATTGCATCCCTCAGGGACATGTCAGGGCCCTCAGAAAGAATATATGGTACCATCCTATACTGATAGTATTTGATAATTCCTGGAATGATAAGAAGCAAGGTCCAAAGGAGTATATATATGTCCATAAGTAGAATTTTCCCAGCCAGGGGCATCCACTGACCCTTCCTGAAGGTTGTAAAAAGGTTTCCGATGCTTACATCACCTTCAAAGCCTCTCAGGAAAAATCTCTTTTCCCCTACTGTTAATGCGTTCCCTATTATTATTCCTATGATGATTGAAAAAACTATAAAGGCAGCGAAAATCCCAAAAGTGGTGTTGAACACAAATGGATTTCCAGGACCTATTCCATCGGTGGAAAAATTGAAGACCTCGTTTCCTGGTGAGAAATCCACAATATACTCCGTTTCAGTATTGTACACTCCATTGTTGTATTCATTTCTGGACTCACTACGTCCGGAGCCTCCTGTAACAATGGCAACTATTAGACATACGACGAAGGCCTTCCAGTAATTTTGCCTCAGAAAATCCTTTGCCTGCTGTTTTAAACCAGCTCTTGACCACATTTCACCCACCTCCAG
>JANKMX010000111.1 GCA_024649995.1 Gudongella sp.
TCTGTTTCAAATGGAATAGAGGTGTTTTCCACCCTTAGCTTTTCCTCAACCTGAAAAAACTCTATTGTGGTATTTGTCCTTACTTCAGAATTCAAGTATGGTGTTGCAAAATCCTTTGGTCCGATATTTATGTCTGCCTCTTCAAGAATGTCCTCAACCCTTGTGTTATAGGATGAGACTTCTGTTACATCATCCTTGAAAACAATTGTGTACGTCTTTGGGTTTGTTACGGTAATCTCTAATCCTGTTGTCAATAGTGTGTCCAGACCGGGCTTAACAAGAGTGTCCCTGTCAAACTCAATCTCCTCGTCCATTAGAAGCTCCTCAACTGTTGATGAATGTGAGACCATCTTTATAGTCTCACCGTCCACTGTGAGTGTTATTTCTGCCCCCTGGTAGGAACTAACCCCCAATGATATTGTCATTACTATAGCCAGAAGTAAGAGGACCACTACCTTGCTAGCCATGTTGGCTTTGGTATTGTCCATAATTCTCCTCCTTTGATTTTGTTACAGATTGTAACCAATTTGTAACTATTTGTGATGCTCCATGTATAATAAACCAAAAAAATTGGTTTGTCAAATTTTTGCTTATATATCCGGAATATTCTGACAATATATCGCTGGTCAAAACATGCGTAAATGTTGAAATTGCAGTGAGTAATGTAAATTGATTGTTGTGGCATAAAAATTCACACACGATCATTGACACGTATAAATAATACGTGTATAATAATTGTGGATAATACAATTAATATACAAATAAATTAGAGACCTGGAGGTTCCTGTGGGCTATACTTATAAGGATGTGGTCAAGAAAATGAAAGAAGAAGGCTGGTCATTAAAAAGAACCAGTGGTTCACATGAAATATATAAACATCCTGATGGAAGATCATGCCCGGTTAAATGTACAGGTAAGGAGATTCCTAAAGGAACAATGAAAAGTATAGAAAGAATAACAGGGATTAAATTTTAGTATACATAGTAAATGTGTAATTGGGGAAATGGAGGAGAGACCATGAAGAACAGATATATTTTTCCTGCAATAATTAAGGTGGAGGATGATGGCTACAATGTGAGCTTCCCGGATATTGAAGAATGCTTCACTTTCGGAGAGAACCTGGAGGATGCATTGGACAGTGCAAGGGATGTTTTGGAGCTGTGTTTATACGATATGGAGAAGGATGGGAAGGCAATGCCTGAAGCATCTGATATTGGAGATATTCACACGGACAAGAATGAATCCATTGCCTGGATCAATGTTTGGATGATTCCAGTAAGGGACAAGATGGAGAATAAGGCTGTAAAGAAGACCCTGACCATACCTAAATGGCTTAATGACATTGGTGTTGAAAACAACCTGAACTTTTCATCCCTTCTACAGAGTGCCATAAAGGAAAAGGTCGGAATATACGATGCAAACAGTAGGAATGGGGACCTATCTACCAAAAAACTTGACTAATTCCCCAAATAGGCTATAATATTTAGTAATCGAGAATTAAAGGTAATGAAGGGAAGAGTAGGGGTCTACTTTCTTAAGAGAGCCGGGGATGGTGGAAAACCGGTGAAAGGAAGCCTGTCGAAGATGGTCCCTGAATTTTTCGGCCGATATGTAGGTCGGGACGGCGGCAGTCGTTAAAGTGCCAAGGTTTAGAACCTGCTGAGGTCAGCATCGTGAGATGCTGATAATTAGAGTGGTACCGCGAAGTAGCCTTCGTCTCTATTGAGATGGAGGCTTTTATTATTTAAAAACATATAAAGGAGAGGAAGAGGTAGATGAAAAAGACATTTTATTTGACCACACCCATTTACTATCCCAGCGACAATCTTCATATCGGACATACCTACACAACAGTTGCGGCAGACAGCATAAAGAGATATAAGAAGCTCCAGGGATATGATGTATTCTTCACAACAGGATCGGACGAGCACGGCCAGAAGATACAGGAGAAGGCACAGGAGAACAACATGACTCCCAAGGCCTATGTTGACAAGATTGTTGCCGACATCAAGGACCTGTGGAAAATGCTTGAAATCGACTACGATTCATTCATAAGGAGTACCGATGATTTCCATGAAAAGGCCATAGCAGACATATTTACAAAGCTCTATGAAAAGGGAGAGATCTACAAGGATGAGTACGAGGGAGCATACTGCACCCCTTGCGAATCCTTCTGGTCCGAGTCACAGCTGGTTGACGGCAACAAGTGTCCGGACTGCGGAAGGGAGACCCACCTTGAAAAGGAGGAGGCCTACTTCTTCAAGCTTTCAAAGTACAGGGACAAGCTTCTTGAGCTGTACGAGGACAATCCAGGCTTTATCCAGCCTGAAAGCAGAAAGAATGAAATGATCAACAACTTCCTCAAGGACGGACTTGATGACCTGAGCGTATCCAGAAGCAGCTTCGACTGGGGTATCAAGGTTCCCTTTGACGACAAGCACGTGGTATACGTATGGATAGATGCACTTTCATGCTACCTTACATCCCTTGGCTATGGAACTGATAACGACGAGAACTTCAAGAAGTTCTGGCCTGCGGATGTACATCTTGTAGGAAAGGAGATCGTAAGATTCCATACTATCATATGGCCCGCAATTCTGATGGCTCTTGACCTGCCACTTCCAAAGAAGGTATTTGGTCACGGCTGGATACTGTTTGATGATGACAAGATGTCAAAATCCAAGGGGAACATCATCTATCCAGAGCCAATAATTGACCTTTACGGAATAGATGCATTCAAGTACTTCCTCCTGAGGGAATTCTCCTTTGGTCAGGACGGATCCTTCTCAAGGGAGAAGTTTTTGCAAAGACTTAACTCAGACCTGGCAAATGACCTGGGTAACCTTGTAAGCAGGACCGTGTCAATGGTTGAGAAGTACAACGATGGAATCCTTCCATCACCAAAGAAGACAGAGGAGATTGATGATTCCCTTATCCAGATGGCAACAGGGACGGTTGGCAAGGTGGATGACTTTATGGACAATCTGAATTTCTCAAACGCCCTTGAGGAGGTTTGGAAGCTGATCAGAAGAACCAACAAGTACGTTGACGAGACAATGCCTTGGATACTTGCAAAGGAAGAGAACACAGAAAGACTGGACACCGTACTCTACAATCTGTCAGAGAGCCTGAGAATTGTTTCAATCCTCATAAAGCCATTTATGGTGAAGACCTCTGATGAGATCAGAAAGCAGCTTGGAATAGAGGAAGAGGTGGTTTGGGACAATGCCAAGGAGTGGGGACTTCTCAAGGAAGGAACCAAGATGGAGAAGGGCGGCATAATATTCCCAAGACTTGACATTGAGGTTGAGCTGGAGAGACTTAACAACGCCAACAATGCACTTATAGAGAAGAGAATGG
>JANKMX010000112.1:0-1570 GCA_024649995.1 Gudongella sp.
ACATCACATATAAAATCACCATCAAGCTTCGAATCTACTAACACATCGATAATACCAGGAATACGATAATAGTCTTTATTCAAGTCAACACTCTCAAGTACACCTTCTGAATTATAAACCTGTTTCAATATTACTTTTGATTCTAAATCTATATCTGTCCGTAGTCCTACCGATATTCCTTCATTATCCTTTAGATATGTTTTTAATAAATTCTCTACCTCAGTTATATCCTCCATAATTGTTGTTTTTTGCAAGTATAATTTCCCCACTATTGCAAATATTTTTCCCCAGTAAGGGGTGGGGAATTTTATCCCCAACAAAACGATCCAATTTTAACTTAGTTTAACTCATTTTATCTACTGATTCCTGAATAGGCTGGACTCTTGCATCCTTATGCTTGGTCCATCAAAGAGTATCAGGTGACAATGATGTAAGAGCCTATCAAGTATGGCACTTGTCATCTGTTCATCATAGAATATGTTGACCCACCTTGAAAACTCAATATTTGTGTTTATCACCAGGCTTTTCTGTTCATAGCACTGGGAAATCACTTCAAACAGAAGTTGGGCTCCTGTACGGTCCAAGGGGATGTATCCAAGCTCATCAAGTAGTATCAGGTCTGTCTTGAGTAATTTCTTTATGAAGCTGCTTAGAGATCCTTCCTTCTTTGCTTCTGAAAGCTGGTTTACCAAAGCTGCGGTCCTAAAGAATTTTGTTGAGATACCTCTTTTACAGGCCTCGACTCCAATGGCTGTTGTCAAAAATGTTTTTCCGGTTCCTACATTGCCGTAGAGAACCAGGTTTGTATTTGTTTTGATGAAATCAAGATTCTTAAGATCCTCAATTGTTATCCCCGATGGTAGTGTGATTTCATCCTCTTTAAATTCACTAAAGGTCTTAATGCTGTAGAAACCTGCACTGGTCAATAGCTTGTCACGCCTTAGGGATTCTCGGTTGGAAACCTCTGCCTTCAAAAGCATTAGAAGAAATTCCATGTGTGTATCAGCCTGTATGTTTTTGGCGTTGTCTACAAAGCTTTTGCCAAGTCTTAGTCTCTTGCAGTATCCAGTCAGCTCATCATTCATCCCTTTCACCCCTTTTCAGCTTTAGTCCTCTGTCATAGGTTGAAAGGTTTGCGACTATTGGGGACAATTTAGGTATGTGACTGTCAAGTTTTAGCGGAGCAGGATATTTAATATTACCATTTAGCCCGGTGTACAGGTTGATTAAGCTGTCTATGTCATACGCTTCATGGATAAGAGCGGATTCAACTGCCTTAATTGCATTTTCAAAGCTATCCTGTGCCGTTAGGGAGGCTATTGATTTGAGAACATCTCCTTTTTGGCTTTTTGTGCATTTTGACAAGTATGTTTGCAATGTATCTGGAAGCATTTGATAGATCCCAGTATATTTTAGGGCTGCCGGGTGTCTTGATAGCTGATTAAGGTATGGTAGCCACTGCATGCTTGATTGTTTGTGATCACCATACAATCTTTGGTGTTTAACTACTTCCCTGTGGGACTCATCCAGAACTGTAACATGTTCTGATGTTAATCTAACGAGTATGCTC
>JANKMX010000112.1:1580-2800 GCA_024649995.1 Gudongella sp.
GATAGTTTTGGATTTGAGGAATACTCATGAAGTCCTTTGTTAAGGTAGAACTTGGCGTATGAATTGGTTCTGACCGGTATGTACTTTGATACATCAAGGTCCACGGCAGGAAGGGGAAGGAGAGCTTCTCTATCTTCCTTATGCAATTCGTTTATGCTGCTGTTCTTTCTGTAATGGTCTCGCTTGGAGTCCTGGTCACACCATATCAGCAACTCCCTGTTGTATGCCTCAAGGCTCTCAATCCTTGGAACAGGAACCAATGCATTGTTTCTGTGATATCTGACTTTTGTCTCCACTGATCCCTTCTCATTTCCTGAGTTTGGATTGCAAAAGGCCGCTTCGAACTGATAATGGGATTGTAGCCTCAAGAAATCCTCTGTCAGGTTCCTTTTGCCTTCCTTGAGTACTTTTGTCACTATGGTGGTTGCATTGTCAAACCAGATTCTTTGGGGGACTCCACCGACATGCTTGAATATGGACAGAAGACCCTCAAAGAGACATTGCTGGTTTTCGCCCTTGAACAACTGCAGGTATCCTTGGTTGCTGTGTGGAAATGAAAGATTAAGGTATTTACCATTTACCAATTTGTTGTGGTGGTAAAAATCAGCATCTCCAAAGTCCAGCTGAGCTTCTCCAGGTATGTGTTCAAGAGGAAGAAAAGAGGTTTTCTTTTTCCCAAAGATTTCTTCTTTCTGTGAGGCCACAAAGCCTGCCACCGTTCGGTATGATACATTGAATTCCTCAGGAAATTCATTACAAAGACGGTCGAATATTCTTTTTGCTGTGTGTCTCTGTTTTCTCTTGTGTCTTTTATCTTCCTCCATCCAGGATATTATTGTCTCCTTGAAAGGATCTAAAGACGGGTACTTGTTGACATTTTGACTTACTGTTGGGATCTCCTGATTCCAATCCTCAACACTTAGCTTTGACCTGATGGTCTTTCTATCATGTCCAGTAACGCTTGCTATTTGAGAAATATTCATGCCTTCCTCAAAAAACAGTTTTCTGATATGATGGATTTGGGTCATTGTTAACATCCTCCATTCCTCCCTGTAATCGAAGTGGTGTTCAATTACAGGATAATTGATTGGACGTTTTGTTTGCAATGACCTTTTGCAATACTGAGGAAATCCTCGTTGCAAATCTGGGGAATTCTACTTTCAACTTGGGGATGCGGACAATATCCTGGACTTAAATTAAGTAAGGAGGTGTCGCGTGTT
>JANKMX010000112.1:2810-3148 GCA_024649995.1 Gudongella sp.
TAATGATCACTGAACTTGGCACATAGTGCCAATCTAAGAGGGAGAGAAAGAAAGAGGAATATCTCCACGAAACCCTAATTCAAGCCTCTTAGAAGCCATTGCAGCTCCTTAGGATCACACTTGTTTATGGTAATCTAAAAATGCAATAAAGGGGATGCGGACAATATCCTGGACTTAAATTAAGTAAGGAGGTGTCGCGTGTTCACATATGAAGAACGTATAAAAGCAGTAAAACTGTTAATACAGTATGATATGAGTTATGCTACTGTCATTCGTGAGTTGGAGTATCCCTCTAGAAGAGCCTTGCGAAATTGGTATGAAGAGTATTTGCAGGAGGG
>JANKMX010000113.1 GCA_024649995.1 Gudongella sp.
TTTTTAGTTATATGTGTGATGGATCGATTTCCCCTGCCTTTATCAGTGCATTTTTTGCTATTACAGGTCCAAGAACCTCATAAACCACCGTGGAAGCCAATATAACCGTTCTTATTGTAGCCCCGAATTCAGGCATGACTGTTTGTGCTATCATTGAAAGTCCGATTGCAACACCAGCCTGGGGAAGAAGTGTCAGTCCAAGGTATTTTGTAACCATGGCAGGTGAGTTGGTCACCCTGGCCCCAATTGTTGCTCCCAGGGTCTTCCCAAGGGATCTTACAACAATATATCCTATTCCGATCAATCCAGCATATCTTAGGACACTCAGATTCAGTTCAACACCTGCAAGGGTGAAGAAGGCGATGAACACCGGAGGTGTCACTCTGTTTATGATATTGATCGCTCTTATACTGTTATGTGAAAAGTTTGCGATTGTTATGCCAAGCATCATGCAGACCAAAAGCGTTGATGCATGAGCAAAGGTAGCTATGCCTATAGCCAGGAAGACAGCCGAAATGACAACGCTTAAAAGCTCGTCCTCTCCCTTGATCTTGGGAATTACATATGTCAGGGCAAGACCTGCAAGAAATCCGATTCCAAGAGACAGGGTTATTTCCCATAGTGGTAGCAAGACAGCGCTTACAAAGGAAATGGTACCGGCTGCTGACATCAGTGACTTGGCAATTGTGAATGCTATGCCAAAGGATATTATTGCAAGTCCATCATCCATTGCAACTACAGGTAGCAGTGTATCCACCAAGGGCCCCTTTGCCTTGTATTGCCTGATCACCATTATGGTCGCAGCAGGTGCAGTAGCCGCTGCAATGGCTCCAATGGTTATTGCGAATGGCAGGGGCTGCTTGAATATGTATACCATTGCAAGAGTAACCAATACAACTGGAGTCAGGGCCTCGAAGAATGTTATGATAATAAGGGATTTTCCCATCTTCCTAAGTTTTTTGAAATTGATTTCGCTGCCAATGTTATAGGCAATAAAGCCCAATGCAGCCTCTGATATTATGTTCATTCCCTCGGCGATATTCATAGGAATAATTCCAAGTATGGAGGGTCCGATCAGTACACCTGCAAGCAGGTATCCAGTAACATGTGGAAGCTTGAATCTCGATACCAGCTTTGCCATTCCAATTCCGGAAAGCAGTATCAATGCAAAATAAAATAAATTGTTCATTAAGTACACCTCTTTTTAATATTTAGTTGTATAGTATATATAGGAATAATAAATAAATATTTAACAACAATATTTGATTATATACCTCCATTTTCATAAATGCAAGGACAATTAAAAAAATTGATAGAAATTATTTCATTTGATATAATTGAACCATCAAAAACGAAGGAAGTGTTTAAATGTATGCACTGTTTGTTATTCTAAACCAAACTGACAAGCTGGATGAAATACTGGAAAGCCTCTATGAGCTGGATACCGGGGCCACAACAATCGATAGCGTTGGAATGGGCAAGGTCCTCTTGGAGCACAATGTGGATGAAGGGCTTTTTTCAAGCATCACAAAGATCCTCAATGAAGGCAAGCCCTACAACAAAACCCTTATAAGCGTAATAAGGGACAAGGAGGTACTTGATAAGGCCATCGCCAACATCAAGGAAATACTTGACATGAAGGAGAAAAAGGGTGCAGGATTTATGTTTGTGCTGCCAGTTCTTGAGATTCATGAGGGTATGTAATCTGAACATAATGTTAATTATGTAACAAAATTGAAAAATCTATTGACATGGGAAATGGCAGGAATTATACTAATCTTGTAAAAGGCTGATGTGAAAGGAGTTGTTGTATTATGATAACAGTTAAAGTGAACGGGGAGAAGAAAATATAATACGGGCAACAAAAAACTAACCTTTCAAAAAATAATTTGTATTATGGACACGATCGGAAGGTCGTGTTTTTATGCTTGCAGACAGGTTATGTCTGTTTTTTTGTGCCCAAAAACAGGAGGAATTCTTTGAAAGAAAAAGATCATTCAAATGAAAACAAAGAGATCAAGGGGGTACAAATGGATATTATCAATATTGAAAAGCTAGGATACAGCGAATATTTCAAGGAAAGATTTCAGAAGCTACAGGGAGTGGACCAACAACTTATCCCAGGTAGGGTGGCAGCAGTCCACAGGGAAAGATACCAGGTAATAACTGGCCAGGGAGAAGGTTGGGCTACACTTAAGGGATCAATATTCTACAACAGCGGTCAAAGTGTGACATACCCAACAACAGGAGACTTTGTGGCAATAAGGAATAATCCTGCAGGGGATGATACCATATACCAGGTTCTTAAGAGAAGGAGTGAATTTTCAAGATTGGACTCCTTCAACAGGACAAAGCAGGTTGTTGCTGCCAATTTTGATTATGTACTGATACTTTCGTCCATGAATAAGGACTTCAACCTGAACAGGCTGGACAGGTACATTGTATCCGCCTGGGAGAGTGGGGCAGAACCCTTGGTGGTTCTCACAAAGTCTGACGTAACAGAAAATCCGGAACGTTTCATCCGCTCTGTCAGGGAAAACTCACCTGGAGTTCAGGTGTTTGCCGTAAGCTCCATCACAGGTGAAGGGATTTCCTCATTGAAGGAGTATCTGAATAAAGAATCCACCCTGGTATTGCTGGGATCATCGGGAGTGGGGAAATCCTCTCTGGTAAATGCCCTGGCGGGGACCGAGGTCATGAGGGTGAATGAAATACGTGAGGATGATTCAAAGGGAAAGCACACCACAACACACAGGCAGCTCATTGTCCTGGACGATGGCACCATGGTGATAGATACTCCGGGAATGAGGGAGCTGGAGCTTTGGAGTTCAGATGCAGGGATGGAGGAGACTTTTCAGGATATAGAATCAATAGCAGAAGGCTGCAGGTTCAGAGATTGCAGTCACAAGGAGGAACCGGGCTGTGCCATAAGGGAAGCCCTCCGCTCAGGAGAAATTTCAGAAAGTAGATGGAATAACTACCAGAAGCTAAAGAAGGAGGCCGAATTTGCAAGGACCAAGGAAGAGCAGTCTGCCCGTGTGCAAAAAAAGCTTCAG
>JANKMX010000114.1 GCA_024649995.1 Gudongella sp.
CCTCTTTCAAAGGCCTTAATATTGGCTTCGTGGAATCTCTCTGGGAGGAATTTTTTAATTTTGCTTATCCAATCTATCTTATCGATTCCAAGAGCTTTGACCATCAATCCCAGCATAACAATATTAGCTGATCTGGGCTCGCCGATTTCCTCGGCTATCTTTCTGGCATCAACAGAGACGATCTTATCAAGCTTCTCCTTGATTTCTTCCATCACACCTTCAGGATATTCCTCAAGGCCAGCCAATACTGTCAATGGCCAGATTTCCTCTTCATTGATGATCAGTGTACCGCTTTTCTTAAGCATAGGTATATATCTCAATGCCTCAATTTTCTCAAAGGATACAAGCACATCCGCATCACCCTTGTTTACAGTGGGTGAGTAGACCTTGTCACCAAATCTTATCTGGGTGGTTACACTTCCTCCACGCTGAGACATTCCATGAATTTCAGCCATCTTGACATCATAGCCTTCCTCCAGAAGGCCTTCAGACAATATTTTTGAAACAAGGATTGTACCCTGTCCTCCTACTCCTACCAACAACAAGCTCTTAGCCATCTATTTCACCTCTTCCCCAAAAGATTCAATTGCATCGAACGGACATACCTGCACACATACCTCACAGCCATTGCACATGGTCGTATCAATCGAAACCACATTGTCCTTCATGGATATGGCTGGACAGCCTATTTTCAGACAGGTCTTGCATTTTCTGCACTTATCCTGATCAACCTGGGAATAAAGGTTTGCTCTCCTTTTCATAACATCCTTAAGTAGGGCGCAAGGCTGTTTGGTTATTATAACAAATGGCTCTTCTGCGGCTATTCCAGCCTTAACAGCTTCCTTGTTTGCATCCATATCGTATGGATCTATCACTCTCAGGTTTTCTTCCTTGATGCCTATTGCCTTAACAAGTGCAACCATATCCACCTGAGGAGATTCCACCCCTGAAATGGATTTCCCTGTTCCAGGGTTTTCCTGATGTCCAGTCATGGCAGTAATTCTGTTATCAAGTATTACTGTAACCATATTGCTCTTGTTGTATACAGCATTCACAAGTCCGGTCATACCTGAATGGAAGAAGGTTGAATCTCCAACTACTCCAAATACCTTTCTTTCTCTTCCCGCCATCTTGTTGACCTTGTCAAATCCTATGCCTGCACTGATTCCAGCTCCCATGCATATGCAGGTATCACCAACATTTAGGGGCTCCATGGCACCTAGAGTGTAGCAGCCGATGTCTGAGGTCACGTGAATCTTGTTTTTATTTTTTGACATCTCATAGAAAATACCCCTGTGTGGACAACCTGCACATAGTGCTGGAGGTCTTGTCGGTGCAATAATATCCATGATGTAGCCTTCTTCAGGTTTTTCACCTAGAATCGCTTCTCTGATTATCTGTGGATTAATCTCTCCACATACTGAGAATATTTCCTTACCAGTACATTCAATGCCCATTGCCTTTATGTGTTTCTCCATGTAGGGCTCGTTCTCTTCAATTACATAAATCTTTTCAACGCCTGCTGCAAATTCCTTGAACTTTTCATCGGGAAGTGGCCAGCTGAAGCCTACCTTTAGGTAGGAAACAGTATCTCCAAATACTTCCTTTGCATGGACATAGCTTGCTCCGGATGTTACTATACCTATTTTTCTGTCATTCCACTCTATTTTGTTAAGTTCAGTTGTATTTGAGAACTCCTGCAGTCTAGGAATTCTTTCCTCTTCCATCTGTATATGCTTGATTCTAGAGTGAGCTGGTACCATTATGTATTTCTTGGGGTCCTTGACATATTCTCTTATTGGAACCTCTACTCTGTCCTCAAGCTCAACGGCACTTTTACTATGGCAAATTCTAGTGGTTACCTTAAAAAGAACCGGTGTGTCGTACTCCTCTGAAATTTCAAAGGCCTTCTTCATATAGTCCTTGCACTCCTGGCTGTCTGATGGCTCCATAAGGGCAATCTTGGCGTGAGGTGCCGTCAATCTGTTGTCCTGCTCGTTCTGGGAGCTGTGCATTCCAGGTTCATCTGCAGTTATGACAACAAGACCGCCGTTAACACCTTCATAGGCGATGGTGTAAAGTGGGTCTGCCGCAACATTAAGCCCAACGTGCTTCATGGCAACCATGGATCTCGCTCCTGCTATTGATGCACCTGCTGCAACCTCCATTGCAACCTTCTCATTTGTTGACCATTCAGAATAGATTTCCTGGTATGTGGAAACGTTTTCCAAGATCTCAGTCGAAGGCGTCCCTGGATACGCTGTGGCTACATGACAGCCGGCTTCGTAAGCTCCTCTTGCAATTGCTTCGTTTCCGGTTAATAGCTTTTTCATTTGATCACTCCTGTTTTTAAATTTCTTAACTATATTATATAGGATAATTCTGAAAATGTATAATAATTACAAAAAAGTAATATATCGATTGCTTTAAACCAATATATTACTCCCTGTAGTTTTCTATCTGATTTGTTGAATGTTCTGGCTTGGATCCGTTGCCAGTTCGTCCGGGTCTTCACAGTATGTGTCAACGTTCTTCGCACCGCTCTTAAGCTCCCAGTGAAGCACGAATGAAAGTACTACCCTAAGTATCGCTACAGACGCAAGAATAATGAACTCGTCTATTGTTCTTATCACAACAGTCTTTATAATCTCTGCCGCAAGCTTGAACTCAAGACTTAGAGTCATGGCCTTTGCAAAGTCGATTGCAACGTCATCTCCGCGGAAGTTAAACCCATTCTCGAAGAATTGGAATATACCCCTTACCGCTGCTATTGTAATAATGGCTACACCAATCAGCTCCAGAGAAGCCGTGATGTAAGGTACTATCATTTCCAATAAATGCTCAACTATCACCTTTACCGCTCCTTAATAAAAATTTGGGAATAATTCCCCTGCCCCTTATTGTACCATATAAAC
>JANKMX010000115.1 GCA_024649995.1 Gudongella sp.
CCTTACCACTCTCAATAAGTTTTTTTATTATTTCAGACTTGCCTTCACCACTGGCTAATATAACAATTTTTTCAGCTTTCATTATGCTTCCCATTCCCATTGAAATTGCCTTGGTAGGCACCTGCTCAATTGAGCTGAAAAACCTGGCGTTATCCTCAATGGTTTGTCTGGTAAGATTTACAAGGCCGGTTCCTACAGGTAATTCCTCATCAGGTTCATTGAATGCTATGTGACCGTTTGAACCTATGCCAAGTAGCTGTATCCTTATTCCTCCCGCATCATCAATCATACTGTCATATCTTTTCCCATACTCACCAGGATTATCTGTCATTCCATCTGGGACATGGGTCTTTTTCCTATCTATGTTCACCTGGTTGAATAGATTTTTCTCCATGAAAAACCTGTAGCTGTTTGGGTTATTTGCTTCAAGACCTACGTACTCATCCAGATTGAATGTTGTAACATTGGAAAAATCCAACTTCTCCTCCCTGTGCTTTCTTACAAGCTCCTTGTAGGTGCCAATGGGTGTGGACCCTGTAGCCAATCCAAGTACAATTCTGGAATCAGCTCTTATTTCCTCTCCAAATATTTCAGCAGCAGTCCTGCTCATCTCATCATATGATTCAGTCACAATAATTTTCATGCCAGTCCCCCTTAAGAGTAAGTCTAAATATCGATTTCTTTCAACTTAAAATCCAAAAAATCGCAGGCCACCATTTTGAATTCTATTCCTTCAATCAATCCCTCAACTGAATACCTGTGTCCCTCAGCATGGAGATGTCCATAGATGCAGATATCAACATTATGCCTGACCAATACGTCAACAAAATCATTAGGCCTTAGCTTCCCATCAAAGGGAGGATAATGAAGCATGGCGATTTTTTTTGGTATCCCCTTATCAATTGTGGACAAGGATGCATCCAATCTTAGGATTTCTCGTCTGTAAATCTTTTCGTCCCCATCGTCAAACCCGTCAGAATCCCTGCTCATCCAACCTCTGGTTCCTCCAATTCCAACATCCTTGTAGACAAAGGAGCTGTTCCTAATGAATGTTATGGATTCAAGATTCAATGATTTAAGTCTTGATATGCTCTCCCACCAATAATCGTGATTACCTTTGATAAACAGCTTATGCCCTGGAAGCCTGTCAATTAGCTCCAGATCCGGTACGGCTTCTTCAAGCTTAAGAGCCCAGGAAATATCTCCTGGTACAAGAACCAGATCCTGGTCATTCACCTTTGATCTCCAATCCTCGACGATTTTTTCTTTGTGGTTTATCCAGTTTTCACCAAAAATATCCATAGGCTTCTGTTTAGAGTGATCAAAATGTAGATCACCGATTGCATAGATCATATACGCACCTCTCTTAACTGTATTGAAGATTAATCTTGTTGTACTTCTTACCTGTGCTTTTCAGCATTTCTTCTTCCCTTGCCTGGCAGGTAAACAGAACAACCTGTCGATTTTCAAAAGTTGTCATGAACTCCAGAATTCTCCCTAATCTCTGGTCATCATACTGTGAAAAGCATTCATCCAAAAATATAGGCAAGCTATTTGAAATCAATTCATCAACTATGCCAAGTCTCAAACCAATATACATTTGGTCCAAGGTTCCTCCACTTAGGTACTCCAAGGGGATCAATCTGTTGGTTCCTTCCTGGATCAGATTAAAATTGAGATTCTTGTCAACCTTTACATCAGAATATCTTCCTTCTGTGAGCCTGCAAATGAACTGTCCTACCCTTTTGTTTAATGATGGCGCAAACTCCCTGTGTATGTCACTTGATAAAGCTTTGATTCTGGTTTTTGCCATTTCAAGTGATTCTCTTCTAATTCTCAAGGAAGCCTCCTTTGTTCTTAGTCCCTTAAGCTTCTCGTTCAAGCTGAGCTCCTGATCAATGGAATATTCCAGCTGAGACAGTGAACCCTCAATCTGGTTTATTTTCAACAGAAGGTCACGTCTCTTATCATGGAGTTTATCATGAGACTGAAAGATTGCTGCCATATCGTTTGATACAGTGTCACTTCCAGCATCAGGTCTTTCATCATAAAGAAGCTTTAGTTCTACAAGATTTTCATCCTTTAGAATTCTTTTGATAGTCTCCTGATTGAATTCAATTTCCCTCTTGATCTCCTTTAACCTTGATTTCTTCTGCAGACCTTCATGAAAGGCCTGCATATCACCCACCTGGTTATTGCTTAATATTTCACCTAACATCCTCTTCATGGCCAACAGTTCCGTGTTGTGGCTTTTCATCTTTGCAGATATTGATTCTCTCGACCCTTGCAGCTCAGCTAAAATGCTCTTATCCTGTTCAGCTTTTGTCTCTTCCACCCTGGCTCTTTCAAGTAGTTTATAGAGTTGGTATTTATCAGCTAGCTTGTACTTCTGCAGTAAGGTAGCCTTCTCCAGCTGGATGTCCATTTCATACTCCAGGCTCTCTATCCGAATCTTCAAAGCCCTCT
>JANKMX010000116.1 GCA_024649995.1 Gudongella sp.
GTTATTATTTTGCTGTTACTAATCGCTGGAGTTGCAGGATTTTTCATGGCACCTGGATATCTGGACAAGACCCACAATGAGGACCCTGTGGAGCTTGTGGTCCAAAGGGGTGATACCCTTCATTCGGTGTCAGAGAGACTTTATGAGGCAGGTGTAATAAAAAGCAGGCTGTGGTTCAGATACAATGGCCAGGAAATTGCTTCAAGCATAAGACCGGGGACATATACCATTGACAGGGGAATGTCCATAGATGATGTATATGAAATTATACAGGTTGGTGAGCAGGAGATTCAGGTAACCGTTACCTTTCCAGAGGGCTTTATACTTTACCAATTTGCGGAGAAGGTAGAGGAATCAGGCCTTGGAACAATGGAGGAATTCATTGAGGAGACTGAGAGGGTGTATCAGGATAGGTACTCAGATAGCTTTGAGAATGAGTCACTATACTTCAGCCTGGAGGGCTACCTTTTCCCTGAAACCTACAAATTCTCAACAAACGGAACGGTTTCTCAGATAGTTGAAAGATTGGTGGATACAGGAGAAAGCCTATGGACTGAAGATAGAGATGCAAAAAGGGAAGCTTTGGGCATGACCAGACATCAGATCATGACCTTGGCATCACTTATTGAAAGGGAAGCTTATAATGATGAAGAGAGGAATAGAATAAGTGGTGTTATATTCAACAGAATTGAAGATGGAATGCCCTTGCAGATTGATGCTACAGTTATATATGGCATTGGAGAAGGTAAGGAGCATATGACGAGAGTCTTGTACGACGACCTGGAGAGTGACAATCCGTTCAATACCTACAGAAATCAGGGACTGCCACCTGGACCAATTGCATCTCCCGGAAGGAATTCGATTGAAGCGGCCTTGAACCCTGAAGACCACAGCTACTACTATTATGTGATGGGAGAGAATGGTCACGTCTTTGCTGAGACCTACAACGAACATCTTAGAAATGTTGAAGCCTACAGAAACATGCAATAGAGGGCAAAGAAAAAAGTACAGTTCAAGTGAACTGTACTTTTTAGTGGTGCCGAAGGCGGGAGTCGAACCCGCACGGTGTTGCCACCGCTGGATTTTGAGTCCAGTACGTCTGCCAATTCCATCACTTCGGCTCAATGACTACGAAATATATATTAACACAGTTGGGAATAAAAAGCAATAAAAATAATTGCCCTAAAATGGGCCATACTAAAGGGATTATTATAGCCCACCTTGTGGAAACTCAAGCACCAATAATGTATACTATGTATAGGACTAATGAACTGGGAGGCCATTATGAATAAGAAAAAATTGATGATAATTGATGGAAGCTCACTTGTACACAGAGCTTTCTATGCATTGCCCCTTTTAACCACAAAGGGAGGAGTCTTTACAAATGGGGTATATGGATTTCTGACCATGCTATATAGGATTAGGGAGCAGGAACAGCCAGATTATATTTGTGTTGCCTTCGATAGGAAGGGACCGACAATCAGGCACAAGGAATACAGTGAGTATAAGGGAACCAGGGACAAGACTCCAAGCGAACTGTCACAGCAGTTTCCAATATTGAAGGAAATACTTCAACACCTTGGAATAAAGACGGTGGACATGAGTGACTATGAAGCCGATGATATTGCAGGAACACTTGCCAGACTTGGTGAGGAAAAGGACATGGAGGTTCTATTGGTAACTGGAGACAAGGATTATCTACAGTTGGCAACTGAGCTATCAAAAGTACTAATTACAAAAAAAGGTATTTCCGAAATGGAAGCCTATGATAAATCCAGGATTGAAGAGGAGTATGGAATTGAACCAAAGCAATTTATCGATGTCAAGGGACTGATGGGTGACAAGTCAGACAACATTCCTGGAGTTCCAGGTGTAGGTGAAAAAACAGCATTGAAGTTG
>JANKMX010000011.1:0-3152 GCA_024649995.1 Gudongella sp.
CAGATGAGACAAGCGATGAGAAATCAGATGAGCAGTCAGATGAGACAAGCGACGAGAAATCAGATGAACCAACAGACGAACCAACAGACGAACCAACAGACGAACCAACAGACGAACCAACAGATGAACCGACAGACGAGCCGACAGACGAGCCGACAGACGAACCAACAGACGAGCCGACAGACGAACCAACAGACGAGCCGACTGATGAGCCAACGGACGAGCCGACAGACGAACCAACAGATGAACCAACAGATGAGCCAACAGACGAGTCGACTGATGAACCAACAGATGAGCCAACAGATGAGCCAACAGACGATCCGACTGATGAACCAACGGACGAACCGACAGATGAACCAACAGACGAGCCGACAGACGAACCAACAGATGAGCAAGTAGGCGGAGTTGAGGATACTGAAACGATTGAAGAGGAAGTACCTGAAGGTACTCCAGTAATAGTTGAAGAGGAAACTCCACAGTCATCACCACAGACACTGCCAGCAACTGGAGCAGCTGATGCAGCTTCCCCAGGAATTATGGGAGGTTTATTGATAGCTCTAGGGTACTTGTTCAGAAGAAAGGATTAACAATTCTTAATCTAGAAAAAGGTTAGGGTTTAAGAACAAAACACGGGTAAAATAATTAATATTTTACCCGTGTTTTTAATGTTACATTTAATGTTACCCATGTCCTGGTTAAATCCCTAAACCTGACCCTATTGAATTGTGATTTGTGATCTGTGAATTGCGAATTGTACTCCCTGTCACATCCAATGACAAAAAATATTTACAAAAATTGAAAAAACTTGACCATTTACCCGTTAATTGGGTATAGTAATAACCATAGGGGTGGGTGAGATTATGAAGCTGTACATTACAACACTTGGAGACTTCGATATGCTGATGGAGAACAAGTCCATAATGCAGGATGCAAGCCGCTCATACAAGCTTTTCAAGCTTCTTGAGTACTTTCTTACGTTCAAGAACAAAAAGCTCCTACCTGAGATCATAATAGAAAATCTCTGGCAGGATCAGGATTCAATGGACCCGAAGAATATGATTCGTGGTCAGATATTCAGGTTGCGTCAAATTCTCAAGGATATTCTTCCAAGTGAGGATTACCTCACAATTACCTTCAGCAATGGCTATTACACTCTGGAGGTTGGGAAGGATGTAATACTTGATACTGATGAGATGGAGATGTGGATCAGGGAAGGCGATCAGCAGTTGGAGTTTGACCAGGAGAAGGCAATGCTTGCATACAGAAAGGCAATAGACCTGTACAGAGGAGGATACCTTACGGAGAATCCTTATGAGATATGGCTAGTTCCAGTTCGAAGCTACTACAAGCGTCTTTATGTAAAGACCCTGGAAAAGCTGGTTGACCTATGCTCCGAAAAGGGCCGGGATGAAGACATTGTTAAGCTGTGCGAAAAGGCCATAGCAATAGAGCCCTATGAGGAAATGCTACACAAATTCCTAATCGAGAGCATGCTGAGACTAGGAAAGATACAGAATGCCCATAACCACCTTGAGTTTATGCAGGTGGCATTTGAAAAGGAAATGGGCATTACCACAACCTCACTTATGAGGGAAATGCAAAGAAAGATTCAAAGCTACTCCACCGACAAGGGAGAGCTTACAATAAAGGATATTAGCAAAAAGCTTGATGAAAATGGAGTAACCGGACCGCTTAAATGTGAATCCGAGTATTTCAAGCTTCTCTACAACAGCCACAAAAGGAGAAGAAGAAATGATCAGGAGGATAATGATTACATCAGCCTGGTGACCATTGATGAGTCACAGGAGGAAAGCTTTGAAAAGTGGCAGGTCCTTATGACAAAGGTCCTTCAGAACACCCTAAGAAAAGGTGACATCTACACCCTATGGAACGACTCACAGATTCTCATACTTCTACCAGAGGTAAAGAATGGTGGGATAGATGTGGTGGAGAAGAGGATCAAAGACTATATAAAGAATAGCAATGGCAATAAATATGATATGACCTTTAAATTCATACCAATAGAAAATAAAACCAATTTGGATTTCAAGGATAAGTAAAACCATTCCTTAGGAAATAAGCTCGCAAGGGCTTATTTTTTTGCAAAAAAATTCATAAAATCGAAATAAAACTGAAATAAAACTGGGATATACGCTAAATAAAACTGGGCAATGGTATATTTGAATTAACAAGTTACAAATTACTGGAGAGAAGGAGGGGATGGTATGGAATACCCTTCAAAAAACGACTTTTTCATAAGATTCAAGGCACTGATCAATGAAAGAGGCAGATTTTTGGACTACGTTTTGGTGGAGGTAAGCGACAATTTCTATTTTGCATCAGGGATGAATTCCGACAGGGTGCTAGGTGAGAAGCTTTCAAGCATGGTGATTGAAATGGAGAACCCCGTTCTGGGATTGAAGAATTTTCACTACCATATGCTTCCAAGAACTAGAAGAAAGTTCGAACACTACGTGGAGGAAGAGGACAGGTGGTACCTGGTCAGCCTCTATAGCGATGAAAGGGATTACCTTATGATGGTGTATACAGACATATCCAAGTATAAGGAAGAATCCTCAGGGAATAGAAAACGAAGGTTTGGAAATGATGAAAGAGACGATGGCAACAGGAAACTAGGTTAAGGGGGAAAGGGTAATGGGTAAAACGAGATCGAAATTTTTGACATTATTAGTGATTTTTTCAATGATAATGAGTATGGGGGTTAGTTTTGGGGCAAAGGAAGTAGGAACGGAAGAAGAAATACTCGAAGACCCTACAGGCAAGCTTAATATTATGATTGATGATGATGCACTAGTTGATTTAGGACTTACAATGACTCTGACTCATGAAGATGGTGAGAGTTTTGAAGTGCCAACAGATGGTAATAAATGGCAAGATGCTCCCTATGGCGAGTATGATGTCGTTTTAAATTTAAGCTCTGATGACGTCCTTGAGTCATTTTATGTGGTTGTTAGACAAAAGGGAAAACCAAATGAAACTTATAACACTCCAACATTTACAATCAATGCAAGTGCAGCAACTGTATTTCTTGAGAAGATGGAAATAGTGTTAGGAGAACCAGATCCAACAGAAGCAGCATATAAGGTGGAACATTACACAGAGACAGGGTATGGAACAGGATTATATGAGAT
>JANKMX010000011.1:3250-51765 GCA_024649995.1 Gudongella sp.
GAGACAGAGTAGTAAGTGGAATAGTATTGGAAGATGGAAGCCTTGTTTTGAAGCTGTACTATGACGCAGATGAGGAAGATGAACAAGAAGAACCTGAAGAAGACACATGGACAGTAACCTTCCTACCTGGAAATAGAGGGGATCTTGAAGGCGAAACAGTATTCAGAGACATAGAGGACGGCGCAGACTGGGATGATATCATAGATGTACCTGATGTTGACCCTGATAGAAATTACAGATTTGATGGCTGGTCTGAAAGATTCCCTGATACGATAGAAAAGGATTGGGTATTCGTCGCACAATACGAAAGAATCAGCAACAATGATGACGATGATGATGAGCCTAGAGAAGAGCCGGAAATAGAAGTTGAAGAAGAGACTCCAGAAGCTCCACCAGTAATAACTCCTCCAGTGGTTACACCACCTGTTGAAACACCAGTTGGACCACCGGAAACTGTTGAAGTACCAGTGGAAACACCAGCTGCAGCACCAACTCTTCCAAAAACAGGATCAGTTGGAGCAGGAGAAATGGCAGGCATCGGAGCACTTCTGATGGCAATAGGAGTACTACTGAAGAAGAAAAAAGGATTCTAGAATAAATTAACAGAATTGAATTAAGCTTACTAAGGGTGTACACTAAGGTGTGCACCCTTAGAGTTTTTTGTAACTTAATCGTAAGAATTACAACTTTTTCATTGGGTATATGAAATATGGGACATAAAGAATAATTGACTGGGAGAGAATTGGAATGCTTGAAATATTGCTATTGATAAAATTCATAATATACACAGGTGTAATAGAGGTGGAGCACAACAGGATAGGAGTAATACTCACAAGCTTCTTCATATCCGTTGTCATACTTGCCTTATTAAAGAGGATAAAAGGAAAAAGAAGATTTGCATATATCTTTGGCTTCTATGGATTTGTATCCATACTTATGCTAATTAACGGAGCATACTTTACCCAATTCAACACACTGACATCAGTATATGTAATAAAACAGATTCCTCAGCTTGTAAATGTGGGGGATAATCTCAAGTTTCTTATTGATTTCAAAAAGATAGCCCTCCTCATGGAGCTGCCAATAATATACTGGTATTTCAGAAGAGTCAGAAGAAATTACAACCCAGAAGAAAAGATTCCCTTTAAGTACAATCAAAATGCACTTATAGCTGGAGTGATTGCCTTAGCGATCCTTATACAATATTTTGGGTATACCGGAAAACTTCAGTCCGTAGCCTCCCAGGAATTGTATCTATACCACACAATCGACATAGGACGGAGTATGGTAAGTGAGCATAAGGCAGCTGCAGAGGTTCTTACCATGGAGGATCGCATGGAGCGGATAAGGATGAGACGAAACCTTATAAATGGAAACTACACGGGAGTTGGAGAGGGCAAGAACCTTATAGTAATCCAGGTTGAAGCCCTTCAGGACTTCCTTATAGAGAGGACATATCTTGGTCAGGAGATAACACCAAGTCTCAACAGGCTAGCAAAGAACAGGTCATCCCTTTACTACAATAACTATTTTCAGCTTGTGGGTAAGGGAAATACATCTGATGCAGAATTTGTATCCCATAACTCACTATATCCATCGCTGGGAGAACCAACCTACATGGAGTATGAGGAAAACTCATATTACGGATTACCTTGGCTCTTGAGGGATAATGGCTACACTGCCTGGGCATTTCATGGGTATGAACGTGATTTCTGGAATCGAGATGAAGCCTATATAAACCAAGGATTCCAAAAGTTTATAGCTGAGGACAACTTTGAATTTGACGAAGAAATCGGCTTTGGAATAAAGGATGAGGACTTCTTTGATCAATCACTTGTATACATTAAGAACCTAGATGAGAGGTATGAAAATCCATTCTATGCATTTATGGTCACCCTCACTAGCCATACACCCTTTGAAATGCCAGAGGAGGACCAGCATCTCCAGTTAAAACCCGAGCATAGGGGCACAATCCTTGGAGATTATCTTCAGTCCATCCACTATATGGATAGAGAGCTTGGAGAATTCATTGATAACCTGGAAAAGGAAGGGATACTTGAAAACACTGTCCTTGCAATTTACGGAGACCATTTTGGAATGAATGCTGCAAATGAAATAGACAAGGGCCTTATGACAGACTACCTCCACATGGAGTATGACTTTGACCATATGATGAATGTTCCACTTATTATCCATATACCAGGTGAAACACTGGGTATAGAGATTTCAACAATAGGCAGTCAGCTTGACTTCTACCCGACAATTGCAAATATTATGGGCTATCCCATAACAAAGGGTATAATATTCGGGAGGGACCTTAATAATCTACAAAGAACAAATTACGTATTTCCAGTAAGCTTTATGAAGGCAGGCTCAGTCATTACTGAGGACCATGTATTTGAAATGTCCAGGGATGAGATATTTGAACACAGCAGGGCCTTCAACAGAAAAAGTAGAGAGTCAGTGAACATTAATAACTTTAGAAGTCTAAGCAAAAGAGCAATACAGGAAATAACAATATCCAACTATATACTTGAAAACAATAGAATTACATCAGATTACTAGGTGTAATCTGATATAATTAGGTAATAAGTAATAACTAAAAACAGATAATGAACACTTATACCCTCTCGACAAAACATCTCAAAATCAAGAATTTTGGATATTCTAGTCGCCGGGCACTTACAATGAACAACAAACAAAGTCGTCATCTAGAGCTTGTCGAGAAATCTAAGACCCCAAAGCCTTTCTTAGGAATAAGTACTATTTGAAAACCAGGAGGAAAAATAAATGAAAAAACTATTATCAATACTACTGGCATTAACCCTACTATTACCATCAGCATCCTTTGCCCAAGGATCATCACTTGGTGACATAAGATCCCACGAAACTGATGCTGATATGGAGCTTATGATTGAAGTCTACAATTATATACAGGAAGCCTATCCCCTTGAACTTGACAACAAGGCAGTAATAGAAGGGGGACTTAAGGGAATGCTTCAGGCAATTGATCCCTACAGCGACTACTATACTCCTGAGGAGGCATCCCAGCTTTATATGGAGCTTATGGGATACTTCACAGGAATAGGAATATATATCGAGAAGCAGGAAACCTACATTACTATAGTAGAAACAATTGAGGGAGCCAACGCAAAAGAGGCTGGACTCCTTGCTGGAGATGTTATTATTTCAATCGATGGAATAGACACCAGGGACATGTCCCTATCAGAGGCATCAAGTATGATCAAGGGAGTCAAGGGAACAACAGTAAAGCTTGGAATCAAAAGAGCCGGAGTGGAGGAAATCCTGTATTTTGAAATTGTACGTGATGAGGTAATAATCAATCCTGTATCCTATTCAGAAATTGAAGAGGGAATAGGCTACATCAGGCTAAGTGAATTTAGCCAGACTGCCGCAATCGAAATCAGAAGGGCATTGGGGAACTTCAACACGGAAGGCACAAGAAAGATAATCCTTGACCTAAGGAATAATCCAGGAGGTCTATTGGACCAGGCAGTCAAGATTGCCAAGGAATTTGTCCCGCAGGGACCCATAGTCCACATCAGGGAAAGAAACACATCACTATTAACCTATTCTTCATATAATAATGTCCCGGATTATGACCTTGTTGTCCTGGTAAACGAAAACAGCGCATCGGCATCAGAAATCCTGGCAGGAGCTATAAGGGACAGAGATGCAGGAATACTAATAGGAGAGAAAACCTATGGCAAGGGAATAGTACAAAGCATTATACCTCTTGAGAACGGAAGCCTGATCAAAATGACAACAGCCGAATACCTGACACCTAAATACAGAAGCATCCATGGAATTGGAATTGTGCCGGATGTTATTATAGAGAATGCTGATGGGGTTGATTTGCAGATGCAGAAAGCGATTGAAGAACTGAAATAGTCAGACTAGTTAAAAACAAGCATATTACAAATCTGCCTTGGATTTGTAATATGCTTGTAATGTTATTATCAAAGTTACCGTGGTATAATACATACATGAAGTACGTAATCTAGGAGAGTTTCCTATATTACAAGTTTATTACACAACCATCTTATTCTTGAATTAAGGTGAGTGTAATGCTATAATCAAGTGTAGAATGATGGTAAATTGAATATTTTACCATTTTCTACAGTACGAGTCAGATGGGTTTTGAAGGAATAGCCCCCTGGCAGCAGACTATATTCCTTCAGAAAAAATAATATACATTATAAGGAGGGTTTTATTGATGAAGAAGCATTTAGCATTAGTATTGGCATTAGTAATGGTTCTATCAAGCTTCAGCTTCGTTTCAGCAGCTCCTGACTTTTCCGATTTGGATGGTCACGAGAATGCAGAAGCAGTTGCTAGACTAGAGCTACTAAATGTCCTTAAAGGTTACCCAGACGGAACCTTCAAGCCAGATAACACTATCACTAGAGCAGAGTTTGCTGCTGTAGCTGTTAGAGTATCAGGTCTTGAGAATGTAGCAATGGCAGCACAAGGACTACCAACAGGATTCACTGATGTACCTGCATGGCATTGGGCATCAGGATATGTTGGAACAGCTGCTAAAATGGGAATCGTTAACGGAATCGGAAATGGACTTTTCGCTCCTGAGACTCCTGTTAAGTACGAAGAAGCTATCACTATGATAGTTAGAGCTCTTGGCTATGAGCCAATGGCACAAGCAAGAGGTGGATATCCATTCGGTTACCTAATCGTAGCTAATGAGATTGATCTTCTTGAAGATGCAATGGGAACTCAAGGAACTTGGGCAACTAGAGCATTTGTAGCACAAATTACTGATAACGCTCTTGAAATTCCAATGATGATCCAAGTAGGATTCGGATCAGACACTAAGTGGGTAATTTCAGGTGAAGAAGACACTAAAGAAAAATGGTTACTTGACCAAATGGGCTTTGAAGTAGTAGAAGGCGTAGTAGAGGTTAAAGATGTAGCTGATATGGAAATCGAAATTGACGGCGATGATTATGTTGTCCCAGCTGGATTTGATTTCTTTATGACTGAAGGTGCAGAAATCAAGGCATGGGTTGATGGAGACGATGTTTTCGCTTACACAATCAATGACGATGTTTACCTTGATGCTATTGAGGTAGACGGAGACGAGATTGAGCTTATGATGGAAGATGAGACATTTGATCTTGCAAGAGATGCTCAAATCATGCTTGATGGAGCAGATAAAGACGGAGATTTCACTGCTGACTTTGCAAAAGTTGTAGTTAACGGTGACGATGAAGTATCCTTCGTTGAAGCATATGTTACTGATGGATTTATTCTTGTAGAAGAGATTGACGACGAGATAATTCTTGACATCAACGATGATGAAGTAGACGTTGAAGATTATGTAGTTCTTAAAGATGGAATGACTGCAAGCATCGAAGCTCTTGAAGAAGGAGACGTAGTATTCTTCTATGATGGAGATGTTCTTAATGGAGAGTATGATGGACTTGCAATGGCTTTCAATGAAAGTGTAATGGGAGAGATTTCTAGAGTATATACAGCAAGCCGTTCTTTCAGAATGAATGGTGAAAACTATGAATTAGTAGCTGATGCTCTTTATCTTGATGATGCTGGATTAAGCTTGATTTCCAACGATGTTGAGGAACTTGAGTGGATGATGGATGAGGAAACAGAAGCAGAAGCATTCCTTAACTTTGAAGGCGATGTAGTTCTAGTAGTTGGAGATACTGGCGAGGCTGCTACTTCCAAGTTCTATGCAGTTCTAATTAAAGATGCTGTTCAATATGATGGAAGAGGCGGAGAAAGACTAGCTCTTGACTTGTTCAATGAGTTTGGCGAGAAGATGGAGTTAGATATCGACCAAGACTTTATTGATGATGGCGATTTCACAGGACTACCTACAGGATATGACACTCTAGCTGAGCTTGATAGTTTATTCGAAATACCAACAACGACAGGACCAGCAATAGATCTTATAACATTCCTGTTTGAAGTAGAAGTTGATGAGGATGGAGATCTTGAAACATTGAAGCACATTGCTACAGAAGAGTTAGCAGCTGCTAAATCAGAGAACACTGGTTTTGAAATTGATGACACTTATGCAGAGGTTGCTACTGTAGACAACAGATTGATGTCAAGTACCGTAGTATTCTACGACTATGACTCAACAAACGGAGACTTTGAGAAGGTTGTAATGCTTGGAGACGTTGATGGCGAGTTCTCAGAAGTAGAAACTGGAAGAGCCTATGCTAAGAGTGGTAGAGTAGAAGTTGTACTTGCAACTTCAACTGACGCTGATACTGATACAACTGACTATACCGGCCTTGTTAAGAAGGTAAGAACTCTTAGAGGCGGAGAAGAAGAAATTACTATTATGGTAGCTGGAGAGGAAATGGAGTTTGTAACAGCTGATAAGGCAACAGGAGCTGCTGTAGAAGGCGAATTCTGGACACTTACAGTTGGAGATACTTCAAAAGAGATTGACAGTACTACAAAGGCTGCAATAGTAATGGCAAACGACATTGATTCTGTAGATGTTTCAGATGATGTTATTAACCTGACAAGCACCACAGCAATTGAGCTAGTAAGTGATGCTGTAGTCTATGAGTATGAAGACGATGGAGATAACGTACTTGAATATGGAGACTTTGATGAAGTAAGTCTAAGAGACGTAAAAGCTGGATCAGATATTGGTTATGTATTGGCTAGAACAAATAGTAACTACTGGGTAAGCTATGTAGTAGTATACGTTGATCCAACACCAGCTGGTTCAACAGACATTACTATGGCATATGATCCTGCCTATGAGTTAGACTTTACAAACTTGGTTGACATGGAAGCGTATACTGTAAGAATTAAGACAGCTTCAAACAACTTGCCAATAGGAGATGCTGGATTCACAGCAGATGGTACAACTGATACTCTTGTATTGCCAAGTGCAATAACTAGTGAGATGGCTGATGGAATAACTTATACAGCTGAGCTTTATAAGACATCAGATTTAACAAAAGTTCTAAAGAGCATTAACTTCACTGCAGATATCAACTAATAAAAGTGCGAAACGTTGCTCTATAAGTCTTAGGACGAAATGAGCGAAGATGTATAGGAAAATGACTGAGGAGACTCGGTCTTTTCCTTAAACTTCAACTGTGTTGCCATTTTGATGGGTGAGATTCCCATCCAGTGCAAATAGCCTTTTTGGCACTGATGTCTGATACCCTGCACTGTCAATGTCCTGTCAGGCATTGATTGTGAAGCCAGGTAAGGTCGTAGCCGGTGAAAGTCCGTGCGCGGGACTCCTTAAAAGATTACTATGACAAACTTATGCTAATCCATTATTATGGGGCATATAAATATAGTCTTTGCTGTTAAATAACTGCATCGTTGATTTGGCAAGGACCCTATAGATTGAAATACCTTTAGGATTCAGGAGTAATTGGCTATTAAACCTGGATAAAGTATGCACTTAGTGGATGTCTAAGGTAATCAAAAGAAGGGATAGGTAATGCGGAACGTTTGATGCTGCGTATGAGGAGGATTGACAGATCCTAAGAATTATATGCGGGCTCAGCGGGCTTATAGTAGTGTTGATCTTCAGCCGATTGTACATGTATGGTAACATATATGGAGGGTAAAACTGAAGGGAGCGAAGGAGCCCAGTCGGTAATAGGATGTGAATATAATTAGTTTATTTGCCACCATGCACCCCCATGCATGGTGGTTTTATTATGTTCGTTTCATAGGTCACTTTCATTTCCATGTTTCATTTGATATAATTCAGGTATATACATATTACTGAAGGTCATAACAGAGGAGGAACAAGATGAAAAATAGAATTGTTATATTCGTATTGATGATATCTTTGGCATTAATGTCGGTAAGTGGTAGTGTAGTTTTTGCGGAGGAGACAGCTGTTGAAGACACTGAGACAGTATCTGAAGAGTCACTTTCTGAAGAAGAGGCTACAGAGGAAGAAGTTTTTAAATTAAGTCTTCAGGAAGCAATTGATTACGCTCTTGAAAACAGCAAGGAGATGGTAATTCAGAGAATAGAACTGGAAAAATCAGAGTTGGAGTACAAGCAGAATAAAAACTCAATCAAGGACACTGAAGATGCCTTGGAATTGATGGATAGACTGTCAATACCAAGAAGATATGAGGTCACACCTGATGAAAATGTAAACAGGGCACTGATCAAAAATGGTGGAGCAATGAAGCAGGTTGAATTGGTATATAATATGGCCAAATGGAATCATGATACAACAGAAAATCAGATAAGGTATAATGTTGAAAAGGCATATTTTGATCTTTTACAGACAGAGAAGGAACTGAAAATATCAGAAGAAAATCTTGCTTTGTCTCAAAAGCAATACGAGCTTGGTGAACTACGTTATGATTTAGGTATGATATCACAACAGCAGCTGCTGGGACTTGGATTATCCTTGTCACAAGCACAAAGTGGGTATGAATCAGCTAAGATGTATTATGGTCTTCAAAAGATGAGCTTCAGAAATACAATAGGATTAGACCTTGATAAGGAGTTTGAGCTAATCGATACAATAGAGTACAGAGAATATGAACCTATAGTTCTTGAAGACGCCATTGAATCTGGACTTGAAAACAACTCCAATATCTTGATTGCAGAGAGAACTGTTGAGATACAGGAGTTGACATTGCAAGCTACATTAAGCAGATTCCCACCCAATACCTATAGATACAGAACTCAGGAGCAGGAAATTTTGAATGCTGAGATGAACCTGCAAGCAGCCAAGAATGGTGTTGAAATGCAGGTTAGAAGTGCAGTAGTCAACCTGACAACAGCTGAGAAGCAGATTGCTACCTATGAGAAGGCAGTATTTCAGGCAAGCGAGGGAGTAAGAATTGCTGAGCTTAGCTTTGAGCTTGGCCAGAATACACCAACAGAGGTTGCACAGGCAAACCTTAATCTGATGAATGCCAAGAAGAACCTTGCGCAGCAGATTCATGCCTTCAATATGGCACTGTTGGATTATAAGTATAGTATTGGTATAGGGAAAGGATTCTAAAAGACAATTCTCAATTCACAATTGAAAAAAGAGATTCCTCCACGTTGGTCGGAATGGCAAAGAGAAATAGAAAATTTAAATGCACAGCAAGCCATTTATTTGGGAGCTGTGCATTTTTCTCATTTTTTGACCTGAATTTCTCTGTTTATATATCCACACTAAAGCAATAGTGGTAGAATAAGCTTATAGGGGGTGATTTGGTTTGAGCGAGAATATACTACTTAAGGCGGAAAACCTAAGCAAGATCTACCAGATGGGTGAGGTCACGGTTGCTGCCGTAAAGAATGTTGATATAGAGATTGTAAAAGGTGAGTTTGCTGTTATTCTCGGTCCATCAGGATCTGGGAAAAGCACCTTGCTTAACATCCTTGGAGGGATGGACCAGCCCTCTGAAGGTAATGTAATGATGAATGGTGAGAGCATAATTGGCTTTAATGACAAGAAGCTTACAGCCTACAGGCGGGACAAGGTTGGCTTTGTATTCCAGTTCTACAATCTTATGGGTACCTTGACAGCCAGGGAGAATGTTGAGTTGGCAACGGAGCTTTGCAAGGATGCCCTGGATATTGATGAGGTTCTTGAGACCGTTGGCCTGGGAGATCGAAAGGACCACTTCCCTTCGCAGATGTCAGGTGGGGAGCAGCAGAGGGTTGCAATAGCCCGTGCCGTTGCCAAGAATGCTGACCTTCTTCTTTGTGATGAACCAACGGGAGCCCTTGACTTTGAAACAGGGATAAAGATACTGGCCCTCCTGCGGGATATCAATAAAAAATACAAGAAGACCGTTGTTATCATAACCCATAACGTACCGATCGGGGATATGGCTGACAGGGTAATAAAGATGCGTAGCGGCGAAATAATTGAGATAAAGGAAAATGAGAATCCAATCGACCCTGAAAGGATTGTATGGTGATGAAAAAGCTTGATAAGAGACTTATTAGGACAATCGGCCATTCCAAGGGACAGTTCATATCCCTTGTGGTTGTTGTTATAGTAGCCCTGATAGTCTATGTCTCCTTTTCCATGATTGCTGAGCAGATGTACAACTCAATATTCCAGTATTACAGGGAGACAAACTTTGCACATATCTTTGTTGATGTATCAAGGATTCCCGGTAACTCTGTGGATGAGCTTCTAGAGATTGAGGGTGTGGACCAGGTACAGGGGAGGATTATCTTCGATGTACCCCTAAGGGTTGAGGATCCCAATGAAAAAGTCAATGCCCGAATCATCTCGGACCCGGGTACGGAGGATCAGATAAACAGTCTCTTCATCCTTGAGGGAGAAGGACCCAGTCCCGGTACAAGAACAACTGCAGTACTCAAGCAGTTTTTCGTGGGTAGGGACATGAAGTTTGGAGACACCATCAGACCATACATTGGCGGTACAGAGTACAGCCTTCAGGTTGTGGGGGAGGTTGGGAGCCCGGAGTACATATACCTTATGGAAAACGAGCAGACCCTCCTGCCTGACGAAAAGGGCTTTGGGGTTATCTATGTCCCTGAGGAATTTGCCCAGTCCGCCTTTGGCTTCCAGGGCAGCTACAATAACATTGTAGTGACCGTAGATGAGGGACATGAGAACAGAGTGGATATAATTGCTGATGAGATTGAAGACAGGCTGGACAGGTTTGGGGTCAGGAGCGTAATAACCAGGGAGAATCACATGAGTCACAGTGTGATGATCCAGGAGGTTGATTCCCTTGAAATGATGTCCACTTCAATTACAATAATGTTCCTTTTTGTTGCAGCCGTTATAATAAGCATAATGCTTTCAAGGATTGTCAGAAAGGACCGGATAGCCATAGGAGTCCTTAAAGGTCTGGGCTATGACAACAAGCAGATACTTATGCACTATGTTAAATACTCCCTTGCAATAGGGCTTGTGGGATCAATCCTGGGGGTTCTCCTGAGCATACCTGTTGCTGATATGCTTTCAGGAGTGTATATACAGTATATGAACATACCTCTTTTTACGGGCGCCTTTGACATCAGATACCTTTTCTACGGGACACTTCTGACCTCAGTCTTCTGTATCGCATCTGGAGTGTTTGGGGCAAGAAGCGTACTTAAGATTACACCGGCTGATGCAATGAGACCTGAGACACCAAAGGCAGGTAGTAGGATGTGGATTGAAGGCTTTAAGGCTCTGTGGCAAAGACTCACCTTTAGCTGGAAGATGGTTTTAAGGAACATTTCAAGGACAAAGCGGAGGGCGTTCTTCCTTATTCTTGGCATTGCCCTTACCTATGCTGTGACAATGCTTCCTGTTTTCATGTCCACCATATGGAACACCCTCTTTGACAGACAGTATTCACAGCTGCAGAAGATGGATTACAGCATCGACTTCAATATCCCAGTGGAGAGAAACGCTCTGCTGGAGCTTCAGCAGCTAACTGACATTGAGTTCATTGAACCAAAGGTTGAGCTGCCCTTTGAGCTTGTGGAGGGCTGGAGAAAGGAGACCATAAACGTCATAGGGGTCCAAAGGGATACCATTATGTATGGGTTTAGGACAGCTTCGGGAAGGCAGATAGAGCTGCCCTCAAAGGGAATAGTGCTGACGGATATACTGGCAAGGCAGCTTCAGGTACAAGCAGGGGATACCATCCAGATCAATAGCGTACTCCCTGGTAAATCCGACAAGACCATTCAGGTCAAGGCCGTGGTTGAACAGTACTTTGGGAAGAATGCATATATGGACATTGAGCAGATGTATGATATCCTGGAGGAAAGGGATATTGCAACGGGAGCACTGTTGATGACAGAGGCTGATGTTGTACCAGACTTGAAGGATGTAAAGAACATAAGGGGAATCAATTCCGTACAGGACATGCGGGATGCAATAATGGAATATATGGACCTGATAATAGCCTCTATGGGGTCAATGATGATATTTGGAGGGGTTATAGGCTTTGCAATAGTCTACAACATAACCATTGTGAGCATTAGCGAAAGGATGATGGAATTTTCTTCCCTAAGGGTTCTGGGATTTGACAAGAAGGACATATTCAGGCTTGTCACAAGGGAGAATGCCTTAATGACAGTGTTCGGGATAATACTTGGAGTTCCTCTTGGATACTCAATCTGTGTGGGTCTGGTGGATTATGTATCAACAGACATGTACACCATACCAGCGGTGATCGAGCCCTTTGTCTACGTTTACTCCGCTGCTGCTACACTGGTCTTTGTGTTTGTTGCCCAGCTTGCAACCTACAGGAAGATAACCAATCTTAACTTCATAGATGCCTTGAAGAACAGGATATCATGATATAAATCTATTACAGGGATGTGAGATGATGAAAAAGAAACTCTTAATTGCAGGGATATTGCTTGTTATTGTGGCTGCTTCTGCCTTCTATTTCCTAAACCAGGGTGGAGGCCTTCAAGTAAACGCTGCAGAGGTCAGATTTGGGAAAATTGAGGAGTATGTTGAGGAGACCGGAGTGGTGGCTGCAAGGAATCACATACAGGTTTACTCTCCTGCATCCGGTAAGGTCACCCAGGTGTTGGTGGATATCGGGGATCAGGTCATGGAAGGTGATGTCCTGGCAAGGCTTGATGGAGAGACACTGTCACTTCAGCTGGCTCAGCTGGATGCACAGAGGAGTGCAGCCCTTGCACAGCTTGATGATGCAAGAAAAGCTGGAGATGCAAATGCAATCAGAAGCATACAGCTGGACATCCAGCAGCTTGCAGGTACAATCCAGGATATGGAGGAGGAGCTGGAGAATACCAGAACCTTGTACGAAGCAGGAGCAATCAGCAAGGACCAACTGGATTCTGCAGAAAGAAGCCTGGAAACACAGAAGACAAATCTTGAGAAGCTTAAGCTGCAACTGAATCAGCTGAACAGTCCGGTTTCCCAAAATCTCATAGCCCAGTATGAGGCTCAGATCAGACAGATCGACCTGCAGAAGGAGGAGCTGGCATCATCTGGTGAGGACTATACAATTGTTTCAGGGACCTCCGGTACAATACTTGGAAAGACAGTTGAAAAGGGAAGCTATCTGCAGCCTGGAATGAGCTTGATGGAAATAGGGGATACAGCCAATCTTTATGTTGAGAGCGACATTCTTGTCAGCGAGATAGGTGATGTTAAAGAGGAACAAGTTGTTAGGCTACAGAATAGAGACCTGGGAATTGATGTAACAGGAAAGGTTGACAACATATACCCCAACGCCTTTAGCAAGGTTTCTGACCTAGGTGTTGAACAGAAGAGGATCAAGGTGGAGATTGAAATGGATCAGATGCCGGAGGGCTTGAGACCAGGCTATGACCTACAGGTAAGGATAATTACCAAATCAAGTGAGGATACCTTGATTATTCCTGAGAATGCTGTATTCACCATGGAGAACAGAGACTATGTCTTTGTGGCTTCTGATGGAGTCGCAGAGCTTCGTGAAATCCAGAGTGGTATACAGAGTGGAAATGATATGGAGGTTCTTTCGGGTCTTTCAGAAGGGGAGATGGTTATTCAGTCACCTGACGGGGAATTGGAGGAAGGAGCGGCTGTGGAAGTGATAATGCAGGAGTAATTCACAATTCACAAATCACAGATCACAATTAAAAATAAGATTCTTCATCTTCGATTCAGAAGTACACGAACTGGTCGTCATCCTGAGCTGCAGGCGAAGGATCTGTTCTTAGATATTACCTTAGATCAAGAAGAATCACTTGAAAGATTGTCCAATGCTATTGACAGGTTGAAGAAATATTGATAGCATTATATAAGTAATCTGTATGGGGGTACAGAAACATTCTATTATCGATGGAACGCCGTATGCGGTGAAAGTCGCACGTACGGTGTGGTCCTGCACGAAAACCTAGGTTAAGGTTAGTGAGGAATGAAATTCCAATAGGTTAGTCAGGGATGATTTAGACGCCTAACCATTTAGGTTAGTGAGGAAATGATCTGAGATAGCCATAGGCAAGTCAGGAAATGAGAAATAAGTAAAATCGGGAAGCTTCGGGTAAAACCGGGGCTTTCTTTTTTGTCACGAAGAATGACAAATTCTAAAATAATTATTGCCATGTGATTTAGGACTGTGTAGAATAAAAGTGTAAGTCAGTATGGGGGTATTGGTTTACACATTCTATTATCGATGGAACGCCGTATGCGGTGAAAGTCGCACGTATGGTGTGGACCTGAACGAAATCCGGGAGGATAGTCAGGTATGAAGAAACAAATGAGGTTATATTTACAGCAGCATTGTCATGTGGATGCTCAGTTCAAGTTTCAACAGATGAAAGAGTAGTTAATTTGGACCCATCTCACTCTGGTTGGGAGATTTACGTAGATGTTGCCAAGTTGGAATCACAAAGCATTGAGAGCAGTACAGGAACTGTTGTTGGAAATAGAATAACCGTACCTAATACACCAGGTTCTAGCTTTATAGTTACAATTAGTGAGAGTGGAAAAGCAAGTATTGATTACACGATGAACACGTTATAATTAAGTTAAGAGGTTTTTAGATTTAACAAAAAGGAAGCTTCGGGTAAAACCGGGGCTTTCTTTTTTGTAACATGGTGTGACTTGTACTACAAATAATTATTGCCATATGGTTTGGGACTGTGTAGAATAAAAGTGTAGGTCAGTATGGGGGTATTGGTTTACATATTCTATTATCGATGGAACGCCGTATGCGGTGAAAGTCGCACGTGCGGTGTGGACCTGGACGAAATCCGGGAGGATAGTCAGGGATGAACTAAGTGGAAGTTTTATAATTGATCTTAGTGGGATATATGAAAATGATATAACCGGCGATTACAGTAGCATAAATATTTTTGATATGAATAATGTTAACTATGACTATGCATTTAATAATGCATCGGTTATTGGAAACGACGGTAATATTCAGATCTTAATATTTGCAGGTAATGACAGTATGTCAGATTTTGAAGGTTCTATTGAATATTTGACTGCATCATTATTGGAGGACAACAAGATTAGGATAGACTGTGGGATATTTGCAGGAGAATTTGTTGATAGTGAGTTATTTTTTATAATTATAGATTCTGAAACAGAACCTTTTTTTAACGATGAGATATATAGAGTATTGATTAGGATTATCAGCGACTATGAGAATGAAGAAGTTGTTTTTGAAGAGATCCTTTTTTAGCGGTGTTCAGAATAATTACGGATGTAGATGATAAAAATTGATATTGGAATATAAAATAAGCTTCGGATAAAACCGGGGCTTTTTTTATTGTGAACTGTGATTTGTGCATTGTGAATTGTCCTTCCATCCTGTATAATATTCATACCGACCGACCATTCGGTTTTTGGATTAAGTCAATCAGATCAGGAGGAATTTAGTCATGAACAGGAGAAGAATATCACTACTTTTAGTAATGATAATGATAGCATCCGTAATTGCAGGATGTCAGGGAAGTGAAATGGAGGAAGCTGCAGTTGAGAACTTCACGGCAGTTGAGGTCCAGGCTGCCCAGATTGGAGATATTGAAAACTCAGTTGTCATCAACGGAAGGGTAGCGGCCAGCCAGGAGGTTTCCGTTATGCCAAAGGCAATGGGTACCGTGGCATCACTAAATGTTGAACTGGGAGATTCGGTTCAGGAGGGAGACACCCTTTTTGTGATTGAGCAGACGGATATGAACCTTTCTGTCTCACAGGCAGCAAATGGTGTAGATATCGCCAGAAAGAGCGTTGCCCAGGCAGAGAACGGTTTGAACTCCGCCAGGATTAATTTTGAGCTGAATAAGGAAAAAATTGAGAACGCCCAGCTGAATCTTGAAAGGACAAGGCAGCTGTATGAGGAGGGTGCCGTATCCAAAGCACAGCTTGAGCAGGCGGAGCTTTCTGCAAGCCAGCTGAACCTTGATGCCCTGCAGGCACAGGTGAATCAGGCACAGATATCCTACCAGCAGGCACAGGAACAGCTTCAGCAGGCTCAGATTTCCTACCAGCAGGCAGAGAGCGGACTAAGCAATACCGTGGTCCTTTCGCCCATGACAGGGCTTGTATCGGCCCTTAACGTCAAGGAGGGGCAGATAGCAGCAAGTGGACAGCCAGCTGCAACCATTGTCAACATGGATACGGTGTATATCAGGATTAACGTTGTTGAAAATGTTGTAAACAGTCTTCAGGAAGGACAGGAGGTCCAGCTTTCAATACCTGCAGCCTTTGAGGGTTATATCGACAGTGCTATAGACTATGTGAGCCCGTCAGCGGATCCAATGAGCAGGCTTTATGAGGTAAGGGTGTATGTGGACAATGATCAATACGGAATCAGGTCCGGTATGACAGGGTCCGTCAAGCTTAACCTCCAGAAGGAGGAGGGTGTGGTAATAGTCCCTTCAGATGCTGTCATAGAAAAGGATGGCAACCAGTTTGTTTATGTGGTAGTGGAAGATAAGGCTGTTGAAAAGCAGGTGGAGACGGGTCTTGATACCGGAGAGCTGGTTCAGATAGTTTCAGGAATATCAGAGGGGGAAATGGTCATCGTTGAGGGGCAGCAGTATGTCTCAGATGGTGTGACAGTGAAAGTGGTCAGGGGTGAATAGGCATGAATATTTCAAAAATATCAGTTAAGCGACCCGTAACAATTACCATGCTGGTCCTGATTGTGGTGCTTATAGGTGCAATTTCACTTACTGAACTCCCAATAGATTTGTTTCCCGAGTTTGAGGTTCCTGTTGCAATCGTAGTTACCTCATACTCCGGAACAGGACCCCAGGAGATGGAGAACCTTATTACCCGCCAGATTGAGGGTGCGATATCAACCGTAGCCAATATAGATACGGTATCGTCCATATCCTCTGAGGGCTCGTCCATTGTAATTGCCCAGTTCAACTTTGGTGTGGACATGGATATGGCTGCCCTGGAGATGCGAGAAAAGGTCGATATGGTAAAGGGTATCCTTCCTGAGGAATCAGAGGAGCCTATGGTTATGAAGATTGACCCAAATGCAATGCCCATAGTTCAGATATCACTCTCTACAGAGGGGGACCTGGCAGGGCTTCAGGATCTAGCAGAGGATACCTTCAGTCAGAGGTTTGAAAGGATAGACGGGGTTGCATCTGTTGACATCTACGGTGGCTTCTCCAGAGAGGTTGAGATAGCCGTAAACCAGAATGAGCTTGCCAACTATGGTTTAAGCTCGTCACAGCTGGCCCAGCTGCTTTCTGCATCAAACCTGAGTCTTCCCGGCGGAACCATAAGCAGGGGTGAGCAGGAGCTCTCTGTCAGGGTTACAGGTGAGTTTGAAAGCCTGGAGGACATCAGGAACATGCCAATACCATTGGGTTCTGGGGATGTAATCAGGCTTGGCGATATTGCAGCTGTCAATCTTGTTGCTGAGGATATAAGCACCATATCAAGAACAAACGGAGCTAACAGCATCACCATGGCCATCCAGAAGCAGTCCGGAAGGAACACCGTACAGGTGTCTGAAAGGATCAAGGAGGAGGTTGAAAGGCTACAGAGGGATTATCCAAATACTCAGATAGACATTGTACTTGATACTGCTGACTTTATTGTCCAGTCAATCAATACCGTTGCCCAGAATGCAATCCTTGGATCCCTTCTGGCGGTTCTGATTCTATATATTTTCCTTAAGAACATCAGGACCACACTGATAATTGGCGTTGCTATACCAATATCATTGATAACATCCTTCATACTTCTCTATTTCAATGGGATCACCCTAAACATGATGACCCTGGGAGGCTTGGCCCTTGCGGTGGGTATGCTTGTTGACAGTGCCATCGTAGTCCTTGAGAACATATTCCGCTTCAACTCGGAGGGACATTCTCGGGAGGAGTCGGCAATTGAGGGTGCTTCAGAGGTAGGGATGGCAATCACCGCATCAACCTTGACGACAATAGCGGTATTTGTACCAATAATGTTTGTTGAAGGGATTGTGGGAACAATATTCAGGGACTTTGCCCTTACGGTTACCCTGTCCCTTGCGGCATCACTTGTTGTTTCACTTACACTTATTCCCATGCTTTCATCAAAGATAATGAAGGTGTCAGAGAGGGAGAAGGGAAAGAGGAGAAAACTCCAGCCACTGTACGATGCCTTTGACGGGGTTTATGGCAGGGTTGATGGAACCTATAGAAGGCTTCTGTCAAAGGGTCTTAGAAGAAGAAAACTTACTCTTTTCATTGCTCTGGCAATATTCATTGGAAGCATTGCAAGCCTATTCGCAGTGGGGATGGAGTTCCTCCCAGCCACTGATGAAGGTATGATAAACATGTCAATTGAGCTTCCTCTTGGATCGGACATTGACAAGATTGATGAGATTACCCTGGAGGTGGAGAAGGAGCTTTTGGATATTCCCGAGCTTGATATCATTTCAACCAGTATCGGTGGTGGAAACATGATGATGGGAATGGGTGGAGGAGACTCAAACATATCACTGCTTCTGATACCACTTTCAGAAAGGGACAGGTCAACTGCTGAGGTTGCAGAGGAGATCAGAAGGAGGGTCAAGGATATACCTGGTGCGGAAATATCAGTATCCGAGGCTTCATCAACAGCCATGATAGGCTCGGGAAACCCAATAAGTATAGCAATAAAGGGACCGGAACTGGATGAGCTGGAGAGGATCTCAGAGGAGATCCGGGACATTGTCCAGGGAGTTGACGGAACAAGGGAGGTCACAACAAGTCTTAGCGATTCAATGCCTGAGATTCAGGTGCTGGTTAACAAGGAGATAGCTGCAACCTATGGTCTTACTGCAGCCCAGGTGGCCACAAGCGTAAGGAACAATGCAGCTGGCAATACGGTTACGAGACTGAAGCAGGGCGGTGAGGAGATTGATGTTGTGATAAGGTCTGTTGGAGGAGTCACAGAAAGTATCGGCAGCTTCCAATACATGGAGATTCCCACACCAACGGGAGCCAACATTCCACTTAGCCAGCTTGCTGAGGTAACTGTGGAGAAGGGACCAACCTCCATCAACAGGGAGAACCAGGAGAGGGTCGTATCCGTAAACAGCCAGATTGTGGGAAGGGACCTTAACAGCATTGTTTCTGACGTGGAGATGGAGCTTCAGGAGTATACCATGCCAGATGGTTATTCCTACAGCATCGGCGGAGAAAACGAGGAAATGATTGATGCATTCCAGCAGCTTGGTCTTGCGTTGGGTCTTGCCATTATCCTAATATATATGGTAATGGCAGCGCAGTTTGAATCCCTGATATACCCCTTCATAATTATGTTCACCATCCCATTGGCATTTTCAGGAGGAGCTCTGGGACTGTTCCTTACAGGAAGATCACTGGGAGTAACTGCCCTTATAGGTGTAATCATCCTTTCAGGTATAGTCGTAAACAACGGCATAGTCCTCATTGACTACATCAACACCCTTAGAAAGCATGGAATGGAGAGAAGGGAAGCAATTGAGACAGCCGGACCAATCAGACTGAGACCGATCCTTATGACAAGCCTTACAACCATTCTTGGTCTTATTCCCATAACCCTGGGAGTGGGAGAGGGAGCGGAGCTGATGGCGCCAATGGGAAGCGTTGTAATCGGTGGATTGATACTTTCAACCCTTTTGACCCTTGTGGTTGTGCCTGTTATGTACACCATCCTTGACGATCTGGCCATAAAGACCAAGAAGAGGATTCGAAGGAACCAAGAGTCCGAAGAGGTGATGGACTGATGGCTGGAATTAGGGAGGAACGTAGAAGACAGATAATCCAGGCCGCAATGGGTGTGTTTGGCAGGAAGGGCTTTCATAGGGCAAAGATTGGAGAGATTGCCAATGAGGCTGAAATCGGAAAGAGTACTGTCTACGAGTACTTTGACAGCAAGAAGGACCTTTTTGAGGAAATGATAAGGTTTATTGCACAGGATTACTACGAGGATGTAAGATCTGCTCTGGATAAAGGGGACACCTGCAGGGATAAGCTACTTTCCTTTGCAAGAAATCATGGGACCTTCATAAAGAGCCATATGGAGCTGGCCGAAAACACCATGTCAAACTCAAACAGTGTCTCCGAGGAGATCAAGAAGGAGATGCTGGGTTGGAAGATGAAGATATTCCAGATAATAGAGGACGTTTTAAAGACAGGCATTGACAGTGGTGAGCTGTGTGCTGGAATTGATACGAGAGCAGCCACCTCCATAATTCTTGGGTCCATCAACGAAGGCTATGCGGTGCAATGCATAATCGACGGTAAAAGGCCTGAAGATGCTGACTTGGAGCCTATGATGGATTTGATATTTACAGGCCTTAAAGGCCAGTGAGCAAATAGCATCGAACAATGAACAATAGAGGTCGTTCTGACCATAGTTGAGGAATCTCGACTTTGAGGTAAGAGTTAATAGGAAATAAGTAAGATTCTGAGTATTGGTCAGGGTCCGAGATGTCTCGACAGGTTCGACATGAAAAAAATATCTTAATATATGATTGGTGCAGAATAGATGTCACCCCGACTGAAATGGAGGGGTCTCGGGCTTTTTAGTTTGACTGGAACAGTTCTTGAATCTTACTTCTTAGTTACTAGATATTAGTTACAGAAGTGTTACAATCAAGGTTATTACACGTTTATACTTTGACAAAAATATGTATACAGAGTAGAATGGTATTGAGAGAATAATGTGAAAATATTAGGAGGGAAAGAGGATGAACAACAAGAGGAATAGAAGAATCGCCATGATTGTTGCAGTACTTATGCTGACCATGGCATTTTCAACAACAGGCTTTGCAGCTTGGATGGGCAAGACCATTGAAGCACAGTACAGAAATATCACCATTTTTGTAAACAATCAGTACAAGCAGGCAACTACTGCAAACGGTCAAGTAGTTGAACCCTTCATTGTAGATGGGACTACGTATGTTCCATTAAGGGGAGTTGCTCAGATGCTTGGCTATCAGGTGAGCTTCAATCCACAGACCTACAGAATTGACATCACTGGAAGTGGAGACAATGCTGCAGCTCAGTATGAGATCCTTCTGCTTCAGGCAAGAATAGCAGAGCTTGAGGATGAGCTTGAGGAGTTGGAGGGTTCATCAATGGATCTAGACGATCTTGAAGATGATTTGAATGATGATTATGATGAGATTGATGGTGTTGATGTTGAGGATATCAAGCTAAGTGGTGACGAGGATGATATTGAGGTAGAAATCTACATCGATACTACTAGCAGTTCTCAATGGGATGCCTGGACAGACCTTAGCGACGCTGATATCGAAGATTTCCTTCAGGACATAATTGATGATATCCTAGATGAATATCCAGATGCAGATATCACAGGCTTCATTGAAGATGAGTATGATGACAAGAAGGTTGAGACCTTTGGAATTGACACTAGAGGTGATGTAGACCTTGGTGGAGGAAGCAGCTCATCAGGAGATCTTGGAGACCTTGAAGATCAACTTATAGATGATTACGATGACATCGAGGGAATCGATATAGAGGATATTATTCTTGATGGTGACGAGGATGATGTTGAGGTTGAAATATATATCGACCTTACCCAAACTTCAGATTTCGATTATTGGGTTGATAATGTAAGCGATTCTGAAATTGAGGACTTCCTTCAGGACATAATTGATGATATTCTGGACGAGTTCCCTGATGCAGATATTACAGGCTTCATCGAAGATGAGTATGATGATGAAATAATTGTTGACTTTGATATTGACAGCTCAGGAAACGTTGATTTTGACAGAGATCTATAGAAATTAGAACTATTTTAACAAGAGGAGATGTCATTAATGGCATCTCCTTTTGTTCCCAAATGAACAGTTTTGGGTATAACTAGAATGTGGGACAAAAGAAAAGGGAGGACTGATATTATGAACAAAAGGATATTATCCCTGGTGCTGGCACTGGTAATGGTACTTGGATCATTTAGCCTTGTAAGTGCACAGACAGGGAATGAGAAGGTGGATTGGCTTATTGAAGAGGGCCTTGTTCTAGGTGATTCCGGAGGCTACAGACTAAATGACCCAATCAGAAGGTCAGAGGTTGCTGCAATGGTGACAAGGGCATTGGATGCTGAGTCAGCGGCAGGTCTGCTTAAGGGAATACCCAGTGCCTTTTCAGATGTACCCCTTAGCCACTGGGCAAATGGATACATCAACTACGCCACCAGCATGCAGTATGTAAATGGTTACCCAAATGGAACCTTTGGACCTGACAGGAATATCTCCTATGCCGAGATCATAACAATACTTGTGAGGACAACAGATGCAGAGGTTGACACTGAAGGGTATACCGGAGCCTTCTGGGCTACTCCATATGTGATCGAAGCCATAGAGCAGGGGATCACAGAGGGTGTGACTGTACCAAATAGTGACTACAATGCAACTGCCACGAGGGAAAAGGTATTTGAGATGATCTACAATACGGTCATGAAGAGACTTATGGCAGACAGAGAGGTTTATGAAGCCATAATTGTTGAGAATGAAAGGGTAGGAAACCTTGATGAGAACGAAGTGACAGCCTACATCCTAGGAGAAGGAACTAATTCTCCTGAGGCTGAGCTTAGATATGAGAAGGATGACGAGGCTACATTCCTCCTAAGTGAAGGAATGGACCCTGAAATGCTTCTTGGCAAGGTTATGGAAATGACAATTGACAAGGATGACAATATTGTTAATGTAGTTGTAGACTCAAGCTATGACTACTACACCGGACCATTTGCAGCCATGGACATGGAGATTATGCTAAACACCGGTGATTACTACGATGTAATCGAGGAAGCAAGCTCATCCAGATCAATTGAGCAGCTTTATGGAGTTTACCTGAATGAGGAAGCCTTCGATTACCTTGATTATGTTGAGGACAACGACAGCTCCGACGGTACACTTGATGGAGCCTTCGTGGCAGAGTTTGCCAGGGTAACAGTCAAGGATGATGTGGTATTCTTTATTGAAGCCTATATGTTTGATGACATTGCTCCTGTTATTGATATAGAGGATGACGGTGAGGAGATATATGTAATAAGCGATTATCCATCAGCTGACGAGGATGCATATTTCCTTGACTCGGTCATAGGATTCCAGGATGGTGACATCATGTCAATGGCACTTGATGAGGTTGCTGAGGGAGACGTTCTCCATGTATATGAAGATTTTGGAATCGTAAGGACCGATGGTCAGTTCAGCGGTGAATATGAGAGAATTAGGGAATCAAATGATGTATTCTATGTTGAGATAGACGATGAGCTGTTCCAGATCAGAGCTACAAACAACAAGAGACCAGTTTATTCACTTGAGGGGACACTATTCTCTACACTATTTGACATAAATGCTGATGACCTTCTTGAGGACCTTGAGGGTGAGGATGTAATGTTTGCCCTTGATGTGAACGACTCACTACAAATGATATCCGGAGAGCTTGAGTACAGTGAAAGGACCGTTCTTGTTGAGGATTCAGGAACCAGAGATATTTATGTGATTGAGAAGGATGGTTCCAAGGACAGCTACAGGACTGACAACTATTCAGTTCTTATGGAGAGCCCTGACAGTGAGGGTAATATGGTGGACTTCTATAGGGGGATCATCGCATACCTGATCCATGATGGAAGCACCATTGACAGGATTGTAAGGATTGCTGACCCTGTAGATATAGATGATGAAGCGGTTCTGGTTGCCAGGGATTCGAGGGACAGATTTGATATTGATTTAAGCAATATGTATATTAGACTGGCTGACATGATCTATGAATTTACTGCAAACACTAATATATTTGTTGTCGACCTTGAGGGTGATGTTGTATCGAGAATTGATGCCATGACAATGGAGGAGATTCTAGATATGGCTGACCAGGATTCAGACCTTAGGGCATTTGTCATTACCAACGAGGCATTTACCATGATGGATGTGGGTAATGAGATGAATTATGGAAATGACGATGAAATAGCCCACACCATAGTTTTTACAGATTTCGTGCTTGATGAGGAGTTTGTTGATGTTGAAATACTTCAGCTTGAATTTGCATTTGATGCTGACAGGGATGATGAAATAACAGGTTTGGATTCTTCTGGCGACTCAATGGACCTTCAGGTTGCAGATTTTGCTGTATTGCCAGACATGAGCACGGATGAGCTGGTTGAGCTAGTTCTTGAAGACGGAGAGGTAATCGCAGCAAATGTATTGCTGGATGACGACAGTGAGGTATATGAGGTCATAGACATTGACAGGGCTGATGAAAGAATTACCCTTGATATGGATGGTACCGAAGAGACCTACTGGCTGGCTCCGGATTATATGGTATTTGGAGCAAACTCAGTGGATGATGAAGATATGGTATCAGTTGTTTTCAATCCAGAGGTAGATGTTGAGATAGAGATAATCTATGTAAGATAGAAATTAAGATTATGAGGCGGAGTTTTTTACTCTGCCTTGTATTTTTTTGAGTAAAATGTTTAATTTTTACAGTAGGGGTAGAATTATAGTGTAGGCTATTAAACAATGCAAAGGAGGAGAGTATTGATGTATTTCAACAAAAAATTACTTAGCTTTGCCCTGGCACTTGTAATGGTGCTTGGAACATTTGTAATGCCCGCAGGGGTATTGGCGGATGGTCATGAGGTTACAATAACCATAATAGGGACCACAGACCTGCATGCCAATATCTTCAACTATTCCTATGAGGATGGAGCTGATGTGGAGGACCGAGGAATGGCCAAGGTTTATTCAGTCATCCAGTCAATCAGGGAGGAAAACCCAAACACCCTCTTGGTTGACAATGGAGATACGGTCCAGGGAACAATCCTTTCAGATGACCTATACAACTCAAATCTGGAACTGGCAAATCCAGTAATCGATGTAATGAACTTCATGGGCTACGACGCAATGGTTCTAGGAAACCATGAGTTCAACTTTGGACTTGAGCTTGTTGATAAGATTGTGGAGGAGGCAGAATTCCCAATACTTGGAGCAAATGTCAAGTATTCGGACAGCGGTGACTACCTGACAGGAATGCCCTATGTAATCAAGGAGATTGCAGGAGTGAATGTTGGAATCCTGGGAATCACCAATCCAAATATTCCAAGATGGGATGGACCCAAGGTAACCTCACTCCAGTTTGAAAAGCCTGTGGACTCCGTTGGAGACCATATTGACAAGATGAAGGAAGAGGGTGCAGACATAATCTTTGTGACTTCACATATTGGATATGAAGAGGAGTATGAAGGCTCAGGAGACGGAGCAGAAATCTTTGTAGCAGCTTATCCTGAAATTGCAGGGGTACTGACAGGACATGCCCACGTCACTGAAGCCCAAAAGGTTGGCAATACTCTTGTTGGAGCTGCAAGGGACGCAGGAAGACAGGTGGTTAGATTTGATTTTGACCTTGTTATGGACGGAGAAGCGTGGACCCTAGCTGACAGCAGGGTTGAGGCAATTGATGTTGCAGAATATCCAGCAAGTGAAGACCTGAGGGAGTACGCAGCTGAGTATCATCAGAATACACTTGATTTCCTGGTGGATGTAATCGGACAGGTGGAGGAGAACTTTGCACCGGAGCCAGAGATACCAGGGATACCTGAAGCACAGATCAGGGACACAGGAGTCATGGATCTGATAAACATTGTACAGCTTGAAGCAACAGGAGCGGACGTTGCTGGAGCGGCTCTGTTTAGCCAAAATTCAAATCTTTTTGCAGGAGATGTAACCTATGCGGATATTTTTGGAATATATAAATATCCAAACACCCTTATAGGCATAGAGGTTACAGGAGCAGAATTGAAGGACTACATGGAGTGGTCTGCGAGCTACTACAACACCTATGCACCTGGTGATATCAACATAAGCTTCAACCCAAACATAAGAGGCTACAACTACGACATGTTCCAGGGTGTGGAGTATAAGGTTGATGTAACCAAGCCCGCTGGAGAGAGGATAGTTGACCTGATGTTCAACGGCGAGCCTGTAATGCCAGAGGATACCCTAAAGCTTGCAATCAACAACTACAGATACGGTGGACTGAAGAATATGGGAATCATAAGTGGCGAACCATATTTTGAGTCAGATCCAAAATCACTTAGAAGCTATATAGCTGACTATATTGCTGAAAACACTCCTATTGCTCCAGTGGTTGACAACAACTGGGAGGTTGTAGGTGCCGATTTTGACCACCTACTAAGACCTTACTTGATTGAAGAAATCAAGGCTGGAAATCTTGAGCTTCCAGTATCAGAGGATGGTAGAAGCTATAATGCCAAGGCCATAAATGCTGATGACATGATAATGCAGGGCTTGATACCTGATGAGGTCCTTGCAGAATATGGAATTGAAGTTACTCCAATGGAGCCTGCTCCTGAGCCAGTTCCAGAACCTGCAGAGAATGATATTGAATACATCGTCAAGCCAGGAGATTGGCTGTCCAAGATTGGAGCGGCCTACGGAGTGGATTGGAGAATGCTTGCTGAATACAACGAGCTTTCAAATCCAAACCTAATCTATCCAGGACAGAAGATAATGATTCCAAGAAACTAGGTTAATAAAAGGAGCACTTCAACCGAAGTGCTCCTTAATAGTATCTATTCAGTCTTGATTTCCTTATCTCTTTCAATGGTCTTTTTGTTGAGTATAAATCCTATACCCAGCAATGTCCAGAAGACTGGAGCAACTGATACAATGCTGTCATTTGAAATCCCGGTGAACAGGTAGATCATAACAGCCATAAAAATTCCAAGTCCTGCAGTATCAATGAAATCGTGGTAGTCCCTCTTGAAGAAGTATGCCTTGAAGCTTTGGACAATGTACATGCCAAACAGTACAAGCAGTGCCAGGACTGAAAGGACCCCAGTGTTTACAGCACTTTGCAGATACATGCTATGCGGCTTGTCTACAATGGTATTTGTGCCGGTAAACCCTAGAAACTTACCTACGTAATCATTGTTGGGAAAGTGGAGCGCATAGGTATCAGCTCCGTGACCAATAAAGAGAGTCTCTTTAATCATAGGTATAGTTCTTGACCAGATGTAACCCCTGCTGGATGCAAGCCTTTCCCGTCCTTCGAATCCGACATAAGGTGCACTGATATCCTTAATGTATTCCCCACCATAACCGATTACCTTCATTTCCCCATCATCTACAACAAATCTAATATTACGCTCTCCTTTGTTGGTCCAAATGGTAGTATCTAGAACGGGATTTTTCTCATGGATCTTATATTCAATGGAATGTTTGCTGTATGGTTCTTTGTCTGCTTTCATCATATTATCTTCCATTGTCAAACCAATAAGATCATTATCTGAATTCAACATTTTAATGGAGTCATCTTCAAAAATTAGAGTCATTGAATAATCTGCAAATTCTATTGTTGCACTGTTATCTTTCAGTACGATATCCTTAAGATCAGGATTTTCAACTGTAGTCAATGACTTGATCCCGTCTTTGAAACGATTTGTTATAAGCCCGTCTCTAGCTATGTTGACTCCAGTGAGTACAATTATTATTGCAAGACCTATGGCCAAAAATGATTTCCATTGCTTGATGAAGAGTCGCCTGAAAAACACCAGGACCAATACACCATAGACTATTATTGCAAACATTCCAGCCCTGGACCTTGAACCGAGCAATGTCAGAAAAGATGCAACACTTAACACTGCAAAAAATATCCTGTATTTGGTTTCCTTGGATAACAGAAAAATTGTAGTGGCAAGTGCAAATATCATGCTCATATAAACTCCAACATAGTTTATGTTGTACAAAGTACCATATATTGACTTGCTTGATGCGAATGTAAAACTGAGATTTTCTGCTATATGTTCGTATTGACTAGGTAATATTAACCTTTTGCCGAAATCGGTCATAAGAAAATCGTTTCCGGTAAACTGTGTTATTCCAAGGACAACCATTGCAAGTGCTGAAATTCCGAGTCCAGTCAACAGGACTTTCACCTGCTTTTCGTTGTCTACCATATTATAACCCAGGAACACCAATGCCATGTATGCCAAGAGTACATAAATGCTCTCGTACCTATCAACAAAGCCAGTGAGGGATATATCCCTGTAGGTTGCAAATAGAGTTGATAGAACTACAAGAACTCCGTACACAAGCACTGGGTAGTAAATATTACTTTTTCTGAAGGCAATATCTTTGAGTATAAAATGGTTGTACAAAAAAAGAAGTACTCCGATCCCAGTCAATATGAGTAGCCAGAACATTTTATAGTAGGAGAAGAAGTCAAAATTCTCAGAACCATTTGTAAATAATAAGGTTACATCATTCGGCGGAGATATTTTTAGGAATACTATCAATGGCACCATTGAAATAACCAATAATAGCGGGATAATATGTAAGATGCCGTAGTTAAAGCGTTTTATGTTGTCACGATTTTTTTTGTTCTTCAATCTATACCCTCCATTCAACTTATTTTGCTCTAAATATTATACCATAATTATGGAATAATGGACAAAGGGATGTCAAATAATGATAGTTTCATATTTACATCGGATTCTTGTGCTATGGAAAAAAGACATGAAGATCCATTTTTCAAATTAACCAGCGTACCTGTAGAATATTGTGCAGGTTGATTTTTACAGTATCCTGGGGTATGATATTTGTGTAGTTTACAATTCATTCCGCTCAGCATCAAGTTACATGCAACACTTAAGGAGAGGTTTCAATGACCAGATATAAGAATAGAATAATACTATTGATAATTGATATATTTCTCATTAATTTCTCAATATTTTTGGCGCTACTTGTTCGATTCGAGGGAAGTATCAACGATCAATTCCTACAGTATTTCTATGTGTATGCAGATAATATCTTAATTATAACTATTATTAAGGTACTTGTGTTCTATTATTTCAAGCTCTACTCTAGTATTTGGAGATATGCCAGCATCAATGAAATGATTAAGATTGTTGTTGCAAGTGTTGCAGCAAACGCACTTATGATAAGTGCCTTGATACTTAAACAGGATTTCCTACCTCGATCTGTATATATTATAGCAACAATGTTTGACATGATGTTTATAGGTGGGTTGAGGTTCAGTGCAAGAAGTATAGGGACTGTATTTTTTGGTAAAAGAATGAAGGGACAGGATAGAAAGAGAATCATGATTGTCGGTGCTGGTGATGCAGGGGCTATGATCATCAGGGAGTTAAATAACCACTATAGCTCTACCAGCATACCAGTTATAGCAGTAGATGATGACAAGTCTAAACAAGGCCAGAGAATCAACGGAGTCCCTATTGAAGGTGGAAGGGAACATATTCCTGAATTAGTTAAGAAGTATATGATAGATGAGATTGTAATTGCAATTCCATCTGCATCCAAAACTCAGACTTCGGATATTGTCAAGATATGTAAAAGAACAGGTGCAAAACTAAAGATACTACCAGGAATCTATGAACTAATTGATGGAAATGTTAGTGTAAGTTCAATTAGGGAAGTACAGATTGAGGACCTTCTTGGAAGGGAAGAAGTGGAGATTGATATAGAGGAAGTTAAGAACTATCTAAGAGGTAAGATAATCATGGTTACTGGTGGAGGGGGATCAATTGGATCTGAGCTTTGTAGACAGATTGCCATCCAGAAGCCTTCTAGGCTAGTTATGGTTGATATATATGAAAACACTACATATGATGTTCAGAATGAGTTGAAGCATTCCTTTAAGAGCTTGAACCTTAAGGTATATATTGCTTCAGTTAGGGATAAGCAGAGAATAAATGAACTAATTAGGGATGAGATGCCTGATATCATATTCCATGCAGCTGCCCACAAGCATGTACCCCTTATGGAGGATAGTCCCAAGGAGGCTATAAAGAACAACGTATTTGGAACCTGGAACTTGGCTAGGGCTGCCATTGAAGCAGGTGTGGATAAGTTTGTGATGGTTTCAACTGATAAGGCAGTGAACCCAACAAATGTTATGGGTGCCAGCAAGAGATTGTGTGAGATACTCGTACAATCTATGAACTCCCTTTCAAATACAGAATTTGTAGCTGTAAGATTTGGCAATGTACTTGGCAGCAATGGAAGTGTAATTCCTCTGTTCAAGAAACAGATTTCCGCAGGTGGACCAGTTACCGTAACCCATCCGGAGGTTATTAGGTACTTTATGACCATCCCTGAGGCTGTGCAGCTCGTTCTACAGGCTGGAGCAATGGCCCGTGGTGGAGAAATCTTCGTTCTTGATATGGGTGAACCTGTCAGGATAATGGACCTTGCAGAGGACCTCATAAGATTATCCGGATTTGAGCCTCATATTGACATTCCAATTGAAATTGTAGGCTTAAGACCTGGAGAAAAGCTGTTTGAAGAACTACTTCTTGATGAAGAGGGAATCTTGGACACAAAAAATGAGAAAATATTTATTGCCAAGCAGTCAAAAATTGATTATGAAGCGTTGAAAAAGGAACTAGAATTGCTATACAAAGTCATCTATGAAAAAACAGATCTTGAGAGTAAGAATTACCTCAAGAAATTGGTTCCAACCTATAAAGAAGCAGATAAAAATAGCACTAATCCCAGTTAGAGGGACCAGTGCTATTCTGTTATTCTTTAGAATCTTTTCTTCTTAAGAAACAATCCGATTGCCATGAACGCTGCTCCAAGTCCTGCAAATACAGTTGGGTCTGAAGCTCCGGTTTTTGGAAGTGTTGCAAGTGGTGCCGGCTCTTCTACTACCTCAACCTCAGGCTCTACAACTGGTGGTACTTCAGGGATTGGTTCAGGTATAACAACTTCTGATTCAACCTCTGGTTCAGGCTCAGGATCTGGATCTGGTCTAGGTCTTGGTGGTCTGTCATCATCCTCGTCATCTTGTGGAGGACGTAGTCTGTTGATAAATTCAACTTCCTCGGAGGATGCATCAATAATCTCAGCCTCCAAATTATTGTCTGTGAAAAGTCTGAAGTCGCTGTTTATACGGACTTCTCTGACTCTGTATAAACCATCTTCAAGATCCTCAAAAGTAAGAGTTCCATTACCAAGGATTGATCCTTCTTCTATCAATTCCCATTCCTCATTATCATTGAAAATTTGAAGCTCAAAGTAGAATCTTGTGCTGCTGCTTATTCCGTTTCCAAATCTGTTCTGAACAACCTTGGTTACTTCAATTTCACCTAACTCTGGTGGTGGAGGTGTGTCATCCTCTCTAACGTTTGTAAACATTATCTCATCAACATCACCACCAGTTTCAAGTTCAGTTTCCTGCTCATTTTCGCTTTCAATGTGAAGTAGATATCCTTCTGGAATATTGACTTCTGTTATCCTATATTCACCTAGAGGTAAATCTGTTAGTGTTTCAAACTCTCCACCTTTTAGGGTAACAGGGCTTTCATCAATTTCTTCCCAGATAAACCCTTCTTCCTGTGCAACCTTGATTTCAATCTTGAAAGTGAAATTGGTGTTGTCATCAGTTATTTCTTCGTCATCCTCATCAACCAGGACCTTGGAAATCTCGATCTCTCCAGTAGGTTCTTCCTCGTCACCAGGTACGTTTATTATCCATATCTCTTCTTCTCCGGTGGAGTCGATCAGAATATTTTCATTGTCCACTTCTTCGTAGTTCTGGTTTCCAGATGTTGCATAAATTGGGTCACCATAGGTTACGCCTTCATGGTCAATCTCAGTTTCAAGCAGCTTGTAGGTTCCAAATGGTAAATTAGTGAAAGTGTACTGGCTTCCATTATTGGTAATTGTACCTGTTCTTGTAGTACTTCCTTCTTCACCCATTGGTCCTTCAAGGGTAACAGTAAATTCACCGTCACCAAGCGCTGCTACGATACTGCCATTTTCCTTCATGATTCTTTTGTGGACCTTAAGACTTCCTTCATCATCAGTTTTTTCTCTGTTAACTACATCCACTTCAAATACGTCAAACTCGTCAGCGTCATCTGGAAGATCTATTTCAAGACCATTCTCAGGAAGACTTGATGTGAAGCCTTCAAGCTTTTCTTCGGTAAGGGTGTAGGAACCTTCCATAAGTCCGGTAAATTCAACATATCCCTCTGAATCGGGAGATTTTGTCTCTTCATATTCATCTGGACCGGAAAGTGTAAACTCAACATCATCAAAGTCATAATCTGATTCAGCAACGAATGATTTGTTGATAATAATCTTACCTTCCCAAGGCTCAGTATCTACTGTATTAGTTACATCTACCTCAAACTCATCATTCTCATCAGCATCGTCCGGCAGGTCTATTAGAAGACCATTTTCTGGTAGACTTGAGGTGATACCTTCAAGACCCTTTTCAGATAGGGTGTAGCTTCCTTCTTCAAGACCAGTGAATTCAACATATCCCTCTGAATCGGGAGATTTTGTCTCCTCGTACTCATCTGGACCGGAAAGTGTAAACTCAACATCATCAAAGTCATATTCTGTCTCTCCAAGGAATGACTTGTTGATTATGATTTTACCCTCCCATTCCTCTATTGGAATGATTGTTATCTCAAATGAATAGTGTGATATGTCGTAGGGCTTGTAGGGCTCATTTCCACTTTCATTCAAGGGTGCTGTAAGTCCTGATTCACTGTCACCCAGGTTGGTGTAAACCCTGTAGTAGTTACCGCCTTTGATAGACAGCAGATCCAATGAGACATTTTTTGTCTCAAAGCTTAGCTCATCTCCTGATACCGTAAACTCTACCCAGTAATCAGTAGGACCTTCAACATGATTTCCATCCTCGTCAAAGTACCAGGTGCTGGAATCATTGGAGTCCTCTTTATAGGTGTAGCTGTCGTTGCCTTCATAATCATCATATTCCGGCACAGCAAAGGATACGTGCATGCTCAGTATCATTGAGAAAGCTACAAGGAAGGTTAATAGTCTCCTATACTTTCCCTTCATTATTCTCACTCCTTTTCAATTTTTTAGACTCTACACATGTGAGTCTATGTAGTTTTGCATGCAATTTTTTTACATTCGGTTTCTATGTCTGATTGTCCTAACAACTATTATCCATAGGCTTCATCCCCTTAAATTCATATAAACAAAAAGCTGCCATGAATTTACATAGCAGCTGAACGGCCATACCCATATGGGCTTTAGACTTCAAGCTTTGCGCCCCCGGCTTTCACCAGGTTTGCCCTTATATGTTTTGTACTCAGTATAGATTTGGTAAATGGACCCTAACATTTACTATTATTTCCAGATCAAATACGAAAAGCTGCCATGCTTTAACATAGCAGCTGAACGGTCATACCCGTAATGGGCTCTAGACTCGAGCTTTGCGCCCCAGACTTTCATCAGGTTTGCCCTTATATGTTTCCCTCTTTACCTATTTATACCACCTATTCAAATGGCTAAACAAACAAACAATTAAAACATATATTTAAAAATGTTGGTAAAACGTTGTCATCAGGGGTATATAGTTATTGCGCATTGAAATGAATATATTAAAGGAGGAGAGACAATGTTCAGAAACAAAAGAATCATCGGTATGGTAATGTCATTTGTACTGGTTCTTGGTCTGATGATAATGCCAGCCACGGTTTCACTTGCTGACGGTCATGAAACCCTAACCATCGTCCATGTGAATGATGTCCATGGAAGACTTGAGGAGAATGACTTTGACGGAACAATTGGATATCCAAAAATCAAGACCTTCCTGGATGGAATGAAGGAAGAGAATCCTAATATGCTTCTATTGCATGCTGGTGATTCATTCCACGGAACTATTCCAGCAAACCTGACTGAAGGTGAGGTTGTTGTAGAGGTTATGAATGCAATGGAGTTTGATGCAATGGTTCCAGGAAACCATGACTTCAACTTTGGTTATGAGAGACTCCTTGAGCTGAAAGCCATGTCAGAGTTTGATATTCTGGCTACAAATGTAGTGAAGGAAGACGGTACAAGCGACTTCGACCCATACATGGTATATGAGATGGAAAATGGAATGAGGGTTGGTATTTTTGGTATCGCCACTGAAGAGACCAAGACAAAGTCACATCCTGACAACACAAGGGGAGTAGAGTTTGCTGACATACTTGAAACAGGTAACGAAGCAGTTGAAGCACTTGAGGAAATGGATGTTGACATGATTATTGCACTGATCCACCTTGGTGTAGATGCATCCTCTGAGGATACAGCATATAAGCTTGCTGATGGAGTGGATGGAATTGACCTTATAATTGACGGACACAGCCACAGCATTATGGGAGAGGGCGCTGGAGAACTAAGAAATGGTGCATTGATAGTTCAAGCTGGTTGGTACCTCAATCATGTTGGTGTTGTAAATGTTGAAATGATGGATGGCGAGCCTGTATTTGCCGCAGCTGTTCATCCTTATGAAGAGTTTGCTGAAGTTGAGGCCGATGAATACATCGCAGGTATAATAGAGGAAGCGACAGCTCCTATTGAGGAAATGCAAATGGAGGTAGTTGGAAATACCACTATTGAGCTTGATGGTGTTAGGGATAATGTAAGATCAGGGGAAACAAATCTTGGTAACCTTATCACTGATGCCATGATAGTTGCATCAGGAGCGGATGTAGCCCTTACAAATGGTGGAGGAATAAGAGCCAGCATAGATGCTGGAGATATTACTCTTGGAGAGGTGTTGACATCATTCCCATTTACCAACGTATTGACAAATATCGAGGTAACAGGAGCAGAGCTTATGGCTGCGCTTGAGCATGGAGTCAAGGATTATCCAGCAACAGCAGGACATTTTCCACATGTAAGTGGAATGAGCTATATATTTGATCCCAATCAGGAAGTGGGTTCAAGAATAACTGAGCTTAGAATCGATGGAACTCCTGTAGATATGGAAGAAAGCTATATGCTGGTAACAAATGACTTCCTGGCAGCAGGTGGAGATGGCTACACCATGTTTGAAGGCAAGGAAATCCTGGCATATTCAGGACTTCTATCAGAGGTTCTTGAAGAGTATCTAAGAGCTAATCCAGAGATTAGCCCAGAGGTTGAAGGCAGAATTGTAGCACTTCCAATGGCTGAGCCACCAGTTGAGCCAACTCCAGAGCCAGAGCCAGAACCAGCACCAGCTGATATGGCCTATACCGTTAAGGCTGGAGACTGGTTGTCCAAGATAGGAATGACATATGGAGTGGACTGGAGAGTTCTTGCAGAGTATAACAATCTTGCAAATCCAAATCTGATCTTCCCAGGACAGATCATAATGATACCACAATAGAATAAAAGGCAAAAATACTTGAGGGGCGAAAGCCCCTCTTTATTTTTTTTTGTATTTTTTGAAATTGGATAGGTACATTTTGTTCCCTTCTGCAATGTAATAAGTAGAAGGGAGGTGAGACAATGGCGATAGAAGTAATGGCAGAAAAGAAAAGCCTTAAGCTTGAGCTGGATGCTGGAATAGTTGACGGCAAGCAGAAGGTTTCCTCAAAGTCCTACAGCAATGTAAAGCTGGATTCCACTGATGACAACATCTATGCATCAGGGGAGGCACTGGCTGGCCTTCAGACCCTTCCCCTGATGAAGGTCAAGAAGGTTGAGGAATCAGTGATTACAAATCTGTAGTAGTACAGGGAAATCTTGATAAGGAGGTGAATGCATGGTAACTACAAAGCTTGAAATGGAATTTCTGGATGACCAGAACAAGAGCCACAGGATCAGCATAGGTGAGCCAAGAGCTGACCTTACTGATATGGAGGTGTTTGCTGCAATGGACACCCTAATTGCAGCAGGTGTTTTTCAGTCAAGAAATGGAAACCTTGTTGATAAGGTTGGAGCAAGAGTTATTACAACGACTGTAGATGAAATGACAGTATAGAAAAAGGGCCCTGGGCCCTTTTTTCATATCATGAAGGGAGGTGGAGGATTTGGAGGATATCTATTCCAGTGTTGCCAATCTTGGGTTTCCAATAGTCATCTCTGTATATCTTTTGGTTAGGATAGAGGGGAAGCTTGACGAGCTCACAAAGAGCATCACTGAGCTGGCAAATGTAATAGCAAAATAAGACAAAAGAGTTGAAGGCTGGATTTCAAGCCTTCAACTCTTTTAGGATAAGACCTTTTCCACAAAAATCTTGACCATCCTTGGGTCAAGCTGTGTTCCGGCAGATTCATTGAGAATCTGGATTGCAGAAGACTTGTCCAAGGGCTCCTTGTAGGGTCTTTTGCTGGTCAGAGCCTCATAGGTGTCTGAAACGGCAATTATCCGGGATAATAGGGGAATCTCTTCACCCCTTAAGCCTTCCGGATAACCAGAGCCATCCCAACGTTCGTGGTGATGGAGGACTATCTCAGCCAGATAGGCATACTCATCCGTACTTTTCAGTATCTGATAGCTGGCCTCAGGGTGCTGCTTGATAAGCTCCGCTTCAGAGGGATCCAAGGGCTCAGGCTTGTTTAGAAGCTCTGCGGGAAGGATTATCTTTCCAATGTCATGCAGCTCTCCAGCCTTTTTAACATCCTCTGCTATCCTTCCTCCATAGCCCATAGCCATAGCAAGCTGTCTGCTATAATCTGAGACTTTTTTCGTATGATAGATTTCCAAACCGTACTTTTTATTGACATTATCCAATATGAGCTCAATGGTTTTTTGTCTAAAGGATTTTCCATCCCTAAGCTTGTTGCGATACATCATCGTATCTGCTTCCTTCATTACTTCCTCTATATTTTGATCAGGGTGATACTTAATCGAGTATCCAATTGCCACTGAGACAAGTACTGAATCAAGGTCTGTTTCAGCTGCAGTTTTTTCGATCCTCTTCCTTATTTTTTCGGCGTCGGAACGATCGGTATTTGGTAGAAGAATAACAAATTCATCTCCTCCGATCCTGCCAATGATATCATCCTCACGGCAAACCTTCCTTATTGCTTCAGACACAGACACCAAAACCTGGTCGCCGGTGTGATGTCCGAATGCATCATTGGTAAGCTTAAGACCATTGACATCCAGCATCATTAATGTGAAGGGGTAGTTTCTATTTGTATCCAGTCTCTTTATGGAGTCTTCAATATACCGCCTGTTGTAAAGTCCGGTCAGATGATCGTGGAAGCTTAGGAAATTGATTCTCTTTGATTTCTCCTTGTTCTGTGATATATCCCTGGCGAAGCCCACCACAAGAGATTGCTCGCTGTCAAAAAGGGATGAGACTATCTCTATATCATAGGTGGTGCCGTCATTTTTCCTATGGACCGTTTCGAATCTGTCCCTTCCTTCTGTAAGGATCCTATGTATTCTCTTCTCGATGGCATTCCTGTTTTCGATTATCTCCAGATCTTCAATATTCATTTTCAAAAGTTCAGCCCTTGAATAACCACACATTTGGCAGAAGGCGGAATTGAAATCAAGGAAGTTCCCGTCCTTGTCCACCACCCAAAAGGCATCAAGTGAAGTTTCCAGGATGGCTCTGAGATATCTCCTACTCTCACTTAACTCGAGCTCAATATTGTGACGTTTTGTGATGTCCCGAATTATTCCAACGACTCCCATCAAATTATTGCTCTCATCAAAATATGGTGACTTTATGGTTTCAAGCATAACTCTTTTGCCATTAAAGCTTCTTCCAAGAAGCTCATACCTCAAGGATTGAAAGGTTTGCATGATTTCCTTGTCCTCTTCCATAAACCTATTTGCAAGGCTAGGATCATGGAGGTCATGGCTTGTAAGCCCTCGAATATCAGTAATCTCTTTTCCATGATATCTAGCATAGGCCTGGTTGCAATTGATGTATTTGCCATCCAAATCCTTGAAGAATATCAGATCCTCTGTGGAATTGAGTATTGCATGGAGCATTGAGGACTGGTCGTTCAATATGTCGGGTATTATGTTTGATGGAGTATCCATTTGATTTAGAGTATTAATTTCATGTGGATTCATTTGATTTCCTCCCAGAAGTACAATTTAAAGCTGTAATTGGAAAAAATAAATGTGTTATTTCCATTATACTGTTAATTCCTCGGGATTTCACTATATATTTTCCAAAATGTCAAAAATATGTCATGTTTTATAAAAAATAAAAGACCAACAAAAAATGACGCCAACCATTTTTGATGGTTGACGTCACCTTGAAGCATTATAAGGATTGGAGAACCCTATAGGGTTCCAGTGGTTTGTATAGGTGATGAGGGTAGTACCAGATTACCTGATAGGTCCCTAATATATGATGGTGAGTCTAGAATCCTTACAGCATATTCCGATTCAATAGCTGTGCTGACTGGTGATATCACAAGTGTGTCAGGATAGCTTGAAAGAAGAGCTGTTGAATACTCTGCCTCGCTTAGGACCTTATTGTCTGCAAGTCTTATAACCTCAATGTCTCTTTTGTAAAGACTTGCTCCATCGTCCTCCAGGTCCTCGCTGAACTCAATTTCAAGCTTTCCATTTCTAATATCCACTCTGGTGCTTACAAGCATTGGAGCAACTTCGTCGTGTACATTGAAGCCTCCGTATTCAACCCCTGTATCAATGGAGGTTCTGATATCATTTCCCCTTACGATTGATGCATCTCCATCCTCAATCCATGTCACCGATTCCCCGAGAATTACTGTTACAACATTTGTTCCATCGGCTATGACCCTTGAGATGTCTATACCATCAAAGTCAAAGTCATCAACATCTGCCTCGACAATTGGCATATTGAACTTGACCTTCACAAGCTCAGGCTCTGTTAGTACAGCCTGCTTTCCAGGAACTGAGCTGTAGAAATCAACCAACCTTGCCTTACCAGTTGAACCTTCATCAAATTCCAAACTCAGGAGCAGTGGATTTGTAAGATTTCCAGCCTTGCTTCTCAGTCCTACAACCTCAAGCTTTGTGAGGTTATCTTCCATTCCCACCATTGTCTCTTCTCCGGATATTGTATCAGGAAGTGTAAGCGTCAGGGTCTTTCCCGTATCGTCAAGATAAATATTGGTTCCTGATGATAGCGGAAGCTCAGTATCATCAAAGGTCATTACGTAATTTGACGTGTAGCTTACACTTTGCCTGTCCATTTCCTTGTCAAATTCCATAACGATGATATTTCCATACCCAGTGTAGTTGAGAAGTCTCGGTCTCTCAAGATCCTTCATTTGGAGGGTGGTTCTGTAGTCCTTGATTGTGGTTCCTGAAAGGTCCTTAACACCAGAGATATTAAGTCTGATTTCCCCTGCGGGCAGGGTTGTGTAAAGCTCAAGAGAAAACTCTCTTCCTTCCCCTGTAACCTGTCTTATAAATATATTTTTGCCGCTTGAGTCCCTGAGTGTGTAGTAGGAGGTGTCATCAGCATCAACACTCTTGTTGAAGGTTACCCTGATGGTCTTACCATCCTCAGAAATTACTGAACTCAATACCTCGGGATCTCTGGTCTCATCCTTTGGAGTAAGTCTGAATTCCTTGATTTCCATCCTGTTACCCCAGTAGTCGGCAAAGGTGTTTACATACAATGAGATCTCCTTGGTTGGCAGTGGTTGCTTTTCAAACAGTCCAATCACCCGATTGCCATCGATTATTATTTCATCGGCATAATTTATGCTGGTTCCTTCCCTCTGGAAGATATTGCTTCCCATTATAGTACCTGTCGGGTCGATGCTTTCAGAGAAAACAAGTGTAACCCTTTCGGTTGTAACATCTATACTGTCAACCTCAGGTGGAACCGTGTCCCTATCTACCCTAAACTGTCTGTAGTCAACACTCATCCTCCTTCCGGAATAGTCCTCAAGGCCCGATGTCTCAATGGAGTAGGTTCCTGAAGTGAGTACGGTGCTTGAGGAGCTGTAGCTCAAGGTTATATGGTTATCCTTAAGTATCGGATTGCCAAGGGTTGTTGAAGTGTTGAAGCTGAAATTGTTCATTGTAGGGATGGTCCTCAGAGGCTCTGAGAAGTTGATCCTTATTCCCTTGTAGCCAAGAATTTCAATTCCGGTTACCTTGGGAGGAGCATCGTCATTTGCTCCAAAGGCCTCATTTAAATCCAAAGCCTCTCCTGATTCTGAAAGGATATTGGAAGCCTTTATGGTATATTGGTTGCCGTTTGTCATTGTGCCGTTAAGTACAAGGATGATTGTCTTGTTGTTATCCTCGAACCTAACATTGTTTATTGTTCCTGCGCTTGTCGAATAGTTGTAGGTTGATCCTGCAAGTGTTGTATCAACAGCCTTGTTGAACTCCAGATTAATCTCCTTGAGATTGTCCGCATAGACATCGTTAAGTTCAAATTTTACGCTTGAGATCCTGAATGATTTATATGATGTAGCCTTGGTATCCGTATAATATCTGTATTCGTATTCCCCCAGGTCCAAGCCGTCAACATCAAAGCTGAAGTCTCCGTAAAGATCCAGTGGGATGTCGAAGTTCTGGGAGCTACCCTGTGTGGTGGACTTAGGTCTAATGTTGAGACTGAGCTCGTTTACCTCGGCATCATTTACCCTTCCACTAAAGGTCACCTTATCGCTTCTTACTATATATGACTCTGTCATGTCGATTGGATTAAGTCCAAGCATAGCAGCAAGGGGAGTGGAACTCCCCTTAATGTTTAGACTCAATGCATTTACAACCATTGCGGCTACCTGACCTCTATTGAGGGTGGCATCCTTTGAAAAGCTCAGTCCCTTCATTATACCTATGCTCTGTGCAAATGCAGGAACTCCATGCCAGTCCTTTGCCTCCTCGTTGTAGCCCAGGGCTCTCAATAGAACCGTTTGGAACTGCTGGACGGTTACGCCCTGCTCAATCCCAAACTTACCGTTGTTGTCACCCTGGATAAGTCCTTCATCCCTGGCCCAAAGGATATAGGGGATGTAGAAGCTGTGTGTAGGCTTAAGGTCCGGGAAGGTGTTGTTGGCAACATAGGTCTTTGCGTCGTCCTCTTCTCCGTAAAGCCTTGAGATAAGTACCACCATCTGCTCCCTGGTAAGACCCTGCTCAAGCATCAGGTTACCCTGTAGGTCCCCTTGAAGAACTCCAAGATCCTTAAGAAAGTCTCCTTCCTTCTGGTAGGGACTTGCTGCTGTTGCCGGTATTGCCATGCCCAGTAGCAGTGTTAGTGCAAGGGCCAAAGACAAAATTCTTTTCATGGAATCAATCCTCCTCCTTCTATATTCCTTATGAGCCTATTATACTATATATAATGATTTAAAGATGTTACAATTGGGTTAAATAGGAGATATATGGAGTGATCCAACGTAGGCATGAAGACCCTTTATTAAAAGAGTTAATCTAGGTTAACTACATAAAATAGCTTTGGATTATAGATATGTAAATAACTTAAGGAATATTGCAAGGTAAATAAAATAAAAAAATGGTGACAAAGTCTTGACACTAGTACTCGTAACATGTTAAGCTATTGGTAATTGGATGGAAACAGTGTATGGGGGTACATTGTTTCAATGAAAATCCAAACATCTTATTATCGATGGAACGCCGTATGCGGTGAAAGTCGCACGTACGGTGTGGACCTACACGAAATCCGAGAGGATAGTGAGGGATGATCCAATAATCTTAGAAGATAGTGTTGAAGGAGAAAATGGTACTACTAGCAGTACACCTGAAGTAAGCAGTGATCTCAATTATGGAAGAAGTGCGGATGAGTTATCAGCATTTGATTACAAAATTGAGTATCTTGACGGTACTATAACTATTGCTGTTAAACCATATGATCCTGTAAATACTGAAGCAGAATTTTTGTATGCTGTAGTTAATTTATTTGATGATGGTAGCATGATGGAAACTTTCCATTATGGAGAAGCAACTGGTAATACTCATGATTATTCAATGACAGATTTAGGAGATGGATGGTATGGAGCCGAGCTTAACTCAGCTGATTATCCTGAAAATTTAGGTGTTATCTTTAACATAGGTAGCAGATCCGCTGATGATGGAGTTAATTTAGAGAATAGAGCATATGATTCTAGCGAAACTTGGGGATGGACCTATAATGCATCCATCAAATTTACCAATCCAAACCCAGTAGAGTAAATTTTCTAATTTTAGAACCGAGATTACTTCAAGTATTCTCTGAGAATGTTAAAGTCCCAGACAACTAGTCTGGGGCTTGTTCTATATTGTGTTAAATACCAGTTCTATTTACAAGGGGATATAAGATAAGGTGACAGGTTCATCATTCAATGAATTATTGGATGTAAAAACATCTAATAAAGCGGTAATTAATAGAACACCAGTAGTAGTAAATACTAACTCAGAGTATACTGTACAAGGTTATAAACAAGCTCAACCCAGAACCCGTCGTCAAGCGGGGTTTAATAAATGGTCTGATGAATGGACTATTATCGATAGGCTAAATTTGGAGAAATCTGAGTTAGCCTATTTTATTTGGTAATCTTCTCCAATTGTGGGTATAAGCGAATAAGGAGGGATGCTTATGGAAAACATACTAAACTCAATGGTAATACCATTTGTAAAAAACGTAGCATTGGCAATTGTAGTACTTTTGGTTGGACTCGCCGTGATCAGAAGGATAGGGGCTTTTGTAGGGAAACAGGTTGAAAGGTCAAAGATGGATGACACACTTAAGCCATTTATGATGTCACTTGTTGAAGGAATACTCAAGGTGCTACTTGTAATAAGTGTAATAGGAATACTTGGAGTTGACATTGCATCATTTGTAGCGATACTTGCTGCTGCAGGCTTTGCTGTAGGTCTTGCCTTCCAGGGTTCACTGTCGAACTTTGCTGGCGGAGTCCTTCTTCTTATAGTCAGACCTATAAAGGTTGGTGACTATATCGAGGCAAATGGATTCAGTGGCACGGTTGAAGCCATCCATATCCTTAACACCACATTGAAGACCCCTGACAACAAGGTAATCTATATTCCAAACGGACAGCTTTCAAACACCAGCATCACAAACTACTCGGTCAAGGAAATAAGAAGGGTAGACTGGACCTTTGGAGTTGGATACGAGCAGGATGGAGAAAAGGTCAAGAGTGTACTTACTGATATCGTAAATGCACATCCACTTGTACTGAAGGATCCGGAAGCCTTTATCAGGATGAGCAACCACGGAGCCAGTGCGGTTGACTTTACCGTAAGGGCCTGGGTAAATGCAGCTGATTACTGGACAGTGTACTTTGATATCATTGAGACGGTCAAGGCTAGATTTGACCAGGAGGAGATATCAATACCATATCCACAGATGGATATCCATATGGACAAGTAACATGTAGGGCAGGGAAACCTGCCCTTTTGTTAACCCTTTTTTAACCCCTTTGTCACTCTTCTGTCACCATTAAAATGGATCAGCTTGCTATAATGAACTTGTCAGAATAATTGAGGAGGGAAAACAAATGTTTAGATTTAAAAGAGTAGCAGCAGTTGGACTTAGCATTGCCATGGTCCTTACAGGAGGTATGGTGGCTTTTGCCAATGAAGGTGAGGAGGCCGAGGTGGTTCCCATATCAGCACCGATTGAAGAACAGGAGTTTGAATATATCAGGTTTGACGGAGTGGTCGAGGAGATTGATGAAACTAAGGATTCCTACAGGATACTTGTCAAGAAGGATACTGAGGAAGGACTTGATGCCCTCTATGCATATATACATGAGGATATGCTCCTTTTAAGTGAGAAAAGCATGGACGAGGCTACAAGGGAGGATATTGAGGTAGGCATGGAGGTTTCCGTAATCTACCATAAGTCAACTGTTATGGCACTTAGCTATCCGCCCCTTTTGGGACCTGATGTAGTGGTCCTGCACGATGGAGCAGACCATGCAACCTATGTTGAATACTTTGATGAAGACCTATTGAGTGCCGATGGTTCACTTGTGCTTAATATTAGCGATGAAACAATAATTGTAGATCATGAAGGCAATGCCCTTACAAAGGATGACATATATGAAAGGGATCTTGTGGTATTCCATTCAATAGTGATGACATCCTATCCGGGACAGACAACACCACACAAGATCATTGTTATGCCTGAAAGGGAGGCTGAGGTCCCAGAGGCTGCGATAGTTCTTACTGAAGAGGTAATAACAACAGATGAGGGAGTAAGGATGATTCCACTTAGAATGGTGGCAGAGGCTCTTGGATTTGAGGTAACCTGGAATGGAGAGGAAAAGTCCGTGGAGGTTCTAAGGGGTCCAAACTGGTCTACTCTGACCATTGGAAGAAATGTTTACAATTTTGCCAGGATGCTGATAAAGCTTGAAGCAGCGCCAGTGATCGTAGATGGAAGCACCTATGTTCCCCTGTCATTTGCTGAGGAGGTTCTCAAGGCAAATGTTGAGGTAACGGAAAATGGAACCGTGATAATTTCTGAATAGTTTCTCCTTGGAGGTCAGCTGGAATGTTACATTTTTGTTTCAGCTGACCTTTGTCATGATATTACTTTACCTCGATGGGTATCTATATTATGCGAAAGGCTATAGTAAAAGAAGGAGGTCCTGAAAATGAAAGTGTTAAACCGCGGGTTGGCAGTCGTACTTGCGGGAGTTTTGATTCTTGGTGGAGGTACTGTATTTGCAGTAAGTCCCAATGCTAATCCCAATGCCATGAAAATGAATCCTGCAAGGATGAAGGCAATGGAAAAGTTCGGTAATGTCATGGAAGTGATGACTGGAATTGTGGATGATGTTGAAATCGACATCCTTCCCATGGCCAATGGAAATGTTGGAGTGATTGTAGGGTTGATTGACCTGGATCAAGACTATGAGTTTGTAGACTTTAAGGGAAACACAAAGCTTAAGGTCAAGCTTAACAATGTAACCGTTAATATCGACTCCGAAGGGAATTTCATGCAGCCCATGCCAATGTGGAAGATTGAGCCATTGACTGTCAGGGTCTTTATGGGCAAGGTTCTGGTCTATTCAAATGTTGAGGATGACATGGATGAGATCAGGGATGAAATGGACCTTGAAAGGGCACTGGATAAGGCAGAGGCCGCCATAGATAGGCTACCGGATCTTGAAGATTTGGATGAGGATCTGACCTATGATGACTTTAGACTGGTTAAAGAGGCAAGAATTAGGGTCGACATACTAGGAGAACTGGTGGAAGAAGGGACAGACGAAGAAGAGATTTATGAGGACTATCTTGAAATAGTCGAGAAGGCTGAAGAGGTGATGGGAGAAATCATTGAAGAGCTCATAGTGTGGGAAGTTGAACTGGATGAAATAGCAGAAGGCTCAGAAATATATTATGGAAAGCTCTCAATAGATAGAAAAATATCCGATGATTTGATGGTCATAGTTGACTTTGATGCCTCAGGAGAGGAAGACCTGGAACTTGAAGTCGAAGCAAATGGCCATGTATGGTTCCAGACTGATGAAACTGAGTTTGAAGTTAGAGTTGAGCTTGATGGAGTTGACCTGGAGGATCTTAAGGTTGAGTTTTTCGAGTAAGACTGATGGTAGTACTTTCACATAACGACAATGATTTAATCATTGTCGTTATTTTTTTAAGAACACTTATGAAATGTTGTTAGTTACAGATTTATTTGGGTATTAGCTTTCAGAGAAATAATTTCGCGGTTTAGTTTGATAATGTGGTTTACAGTTTACATAATTTCTTATACAATGGTTGTAAAGAATTTTCAAGTATAAACGTTTGGCATTTTCAAAAATCACGATAGGGGAACAGTTTATGAGAAAATACCAATTGATATTGCTTTTTAGTCTCATGATTTGCTTCACACTTTCCACGCCATCGGATGCAAAGGATTCCAGTATTGACTTCACAGAAGAGGAAATCCTTTTTATGGACCAGCATCCTGAAATAACAGTCGGTGTAGACCCCCTCTTTGTTCCTTTCGAATTTATTGATGATAACAACAATTATAATGGAATTGCAGCTGATTACCTATTGCTGATAGGCGAGAAGACGGGATTGAGCTTCAAGGTGGTTGAAGGGCTTACGTGGCCAGAGACCTACGACCTTGCCATGTCCGGTCAGATCGATTTACTGCCTGCGGTTTCAAGGACTATAGAAAGAGAGCATCATTTCCTTTTCACTGAATCCTACTATAGATTTAAACGGGTTATTGTTACCAGAGACGATGAAACTGAGATCTCAGGAATTGAAGACCTGACAGGATTGTCCGTGGCGGTTCAGAGAAACAGTTCTCACCACAGTTATCTTATTTCCAAGCCTGGAATCAACCTTAGCCTCTACAATTCCGTCGAGGATGCCCTTACGGCTGTTGCTAACGATACTGAACGTGTTTTCGTAGGAAACATTGCAACCACCAACTACATAATTAGGAATACTGGATTGACCGGACTCAGGTTCACGGCCTTTGATACCGAGGATGAGCAAGGCCTGCATATGGCCATAAGAGAGGATTGGCCTCAGCTGGTGAGTATTTTGAACAAGTCCATCGAATCCATAGATGAGGAAGAAAGAATGGCCATTTACAATAAATGGATCGGTCTGGAGGGCGGCATTGACTATGCAAGAATTGCTAGAATGGCATTATTGATTGGCTTGATTGTAGCAACCGTCCTTGGTGTATCCTTCTATTGGAACTTCAGGCTGAAACGGGAGGTTGAGGAGAGAAGGAAGGTCCAGTCTGATCTTGAGGAGGCAAAGAAGGTTGCAGAGGAGGCAAATGAGTTCAAGTCTGGCTTTCTGGCGAGAATGTCCCACGAAATTAGAACACCCTTAAATGCAATAACCGGGATGTCCTACCTCTTGGGCAAGACGGGTCTTACCCTTACACAGGAGATGTATACTGATAGGATTTCCCAGGCATCGGCCAATGTATTGAGCATTGTCAATGATATTTTGGACTATTCAAAGATAGAGGCAGGAAGAATTGAGCTGGAGGAGGTTTCCTTCAGCATGGACAAGGTTATCCAGGATGTTGTGAACATAGTTTCCTACAAGATTGAAGATCAGGGCATCGGATTTAGACTGTCAAAGGATCCCAGACTTCCAAACTGGTACTACGGTGATCCCAAGAGAATAGAACAAGTCCTTCTTAACCTGTTGAACAACGCTGCAAAATTCACCTCGAATGGCGAGGTTGCCCTTGAGATGAAGATGATTGCCAGGGAGGATGAAATCTACCATGTGGCATTCACAATCAGTGACACAGGAATCGGAATGACAAAAGAGCAGGTGGATAACCTCTTCAATCCCTTTGTACAGGCTGACTCAACAATCAACAGAAGATTTGGTGGGTCTGGACTAGGACTTTCAATAGTGAAGAATCTTGTGGAAATGATGGGAGGGAAAATTCAGGTGTACAGTTCTCCTGGCCAGGGGTCCACCTTTGTGGTTGACATGTCTCTTAAGGTGGATATGGAAAGTGAGAAAGGTTACCTCAAGGCCATATCCGGCAAGCAATTCAGGGATATAAAGACCTTGATCCTTGAAAAGTCAGGAGCAAATATGAACCTGATTGACAGCTACCTGAGCGCCTTTGGAATGCACTGTGAATTAACCAGCTCGCCTTCAAGCGCCGTAAGGATGCTTGAGGAGCCGGACGGAAAATTTTCCAAGGCCTATGACCTGTTGATCTTGGACTATGATACACCGGAGGATCCACTGGATTTTGTCAGGTCATTGAGGGCAAATGATCGAATATCCAAGATGCCAAAGGTCATGATCCTCTTGCCCATGATGAGGGAGGACCTTATGGATTCTATAAAAGAGGAAGGAATAGATATAGGAATAGGTAAGCCGATCATCCCGTCGATCCTCTTGAATGGCATACTTGAAATCTTCAGGCTAAAACCCATCACAGAGGCCAAGTCATACGAAGAAGGCCTTGGCAAGGATGCCGGGAAGTGGGGAAACAAGTCAGTCCTGATTGTTGAGGACAACAAGACAAACCAGATGATAGCAAGCACACTCCTTAAACAAGCTGGTATAGATACAATCATAGCTTCTGATGGCAGGGAGGGGTTTGAGAAGTTCAAGCTTAACAAGGATAAGATTTCCATGATTCTAATGGATCTCCATATGCCTGTAATGAACGGTTACGAGTCTTCTGAGGAAATAAGGAAAATCTCAAAGGATGTACCAATAATTGCAATGACTGCTGATGTTGTTCTTGGGGTCAAGGATAAATGCACCAGTGTTGGCATAGATGATTACATAAGTAAGCCATTTGATCCTGAAATGTTTTTACAGAAGGTCGGGATGATCCTGGATTATGGCATTGTCACCGATGAGGATGAATCCAGCAGGAATGTTGATTCCAAAGATGAGATGCTAGTGGACAAAGTGAAGGGTCTGCGAAACATGGGAGGGAATAAGGAACTGTACCTGCAGGTACTGAGGCAATACAAGGACGAAAACCTGGATACTCCAGGACAGATTTCACAGCTTGTGTCACTTGAGAGGTACAAGGAGGCTGCAAACCTTGTCCATAAGCTTAAGAGCAGTTCAGGCAGCATAGGCGCAGACAGTCTTTATGAGATTTCAATAAGATTCCAAAGGGCGCTGGAGAAAGGCCACATGGAGTCAATAGAAGGTCTCCATGTTGAGTTCAAGGGTGTTTTGGTTGGTACTCTTGAAGAAATAAGGTGAAATGGATTTTACCAATCAGCAAACTCAGGAGCAAGGGGGATTTATATGTCAGCCAAGATACTAATAGTTGACGATTCAGCAACGGATCGGATGATAATTGAAAGACTGCTTTCAGATTACAGCACCCTGACGGCTAGTGATGGCATTGAAGCCATTGATATAATTGAAAGGAATCATGACATCGACCTTGTGATTCTTGATCTTAAGAT
>JANKMX010000012.1:0-3065 GCA_024649995.1 Gudongella sp.
GGATAAATCGTGTTCAGACATATTTGACCTCCTTGTGTTTACATACTTATGTATATACCTATACCCTTTTGAGGTTGGCTGAAAATACTATTTCTGTATTAGGCCAGGTATAGGATTGGCATTCAATTAATATTTTAGAAAGGCATCAATGAGTCAGGGCAAACAAGATGCGATTTTTACTGTTGACTAATTCCAATATTGGTAATATAATTAAAAATGGAAATAGTGGGAGGTGTTTTCATGAAGAATATAAATGAAATTTTGTTAAACCCCGTTCGGATGCGAATTATTCAAGAACTTTCCACAAGGGAGGCTGCCACAGCTAATGAACTTTGTGAGAAAACCAGCGACATCCCTCGTACAACCCTGTATCGACATATAAAAATATTAATTGACAACAAAATCTTATCAGTAATATCTGAAGAAAAAGTAAGGGGTAGCTTGGAAAGGACTCTGGCTTTAAATGTTCAGGAAATATCAAAACACAACACAATCGAGAATGGTGCTCAAAATGCCTTTGGATTCCTGATGAGCAACTACGGAAAATTTCACAGGTATTTTAACGGTGAGAACCCTAATCCAGGGGAGGACAAGATATTTCTGAATAACACTATAATGATGATGGATGATGAAGAATTTGATCAATTCACTGAAGAACTTCGAAGTTTGCTGTTGAAGTACAGTTTTGAGACGAAAAAGGGCAGAAAAGCTAGAGATATTTCAATTATTTCTGCACCTGTGGAGAAGGATTAAAGAGAGAATAACAAAAAAGTCAGATCAGACAAAACCAAAATGAAATGGAGAAAAATTCATGATGATACTGGGATCGTTTATTGGATTTATTGCAGTTTGCATATTAATTGGATCAGTATTACATGCCACATATTTTAGAGGAAAATTAGATAAAATTAAGCCCTATGGCCGACTTGTTAAAGTTGAAGATGGACAAATGCATGTGTACTCGATGGGAACAGGAGAGAAGACAATTGTATTGTTGCCTGGAATGGGTGTCGCACTTCCTTCAGCTGATTTTTCTCCGCTTATGCGTAAGTTAAGTGAAAAATACACTGTTGTTACTGTGGAATATTTTGGAGCAGGATTTAGCAGTGAAACAGCAAACCCGCGAACCACTGAGAATTATGTTGAAGAAATCAGAACTGTACTTGAAAAAGCGGGGTTCAATGGGCCCTATATTCTGATGCCCCACTCAATATCAAGTGTTTATAGCGAGTATTATGCAGCAAAGTATCCTGATGAAGTGGAGGCACTGATATCACTAGATGGAACATCGACTGCCTATCATGAAGAAATACCTTCTTATGTAAAGTTTGCACTTATAATTGCTCAATTTCAGCAAAAAACAGGAGCTTTGTCAGCATTGGCGAAACTAACAACTAACAAGAAGAAACTAAAAGCCCACGGGTATACAGATAAGGAGATTAATGACATGATAGTTTACGGTGGATTTACGATGAATGACAATGTATTGAAACAAATCGCAAGTACTCCTGATTACATAAAGGACACTAATAAACTGCAATTTCCTGAATCTGTTCCATATTTTAAAGTTATTTCAAAGAAAACCTATGAAACACCAAACAAGCAACTTAAAATCACTCCTCAAGAATACCAGCATAAGCATCTTGAACGTATTGGAAATCACGCAGAATATGAAATACTAGATGGTAGTCACTTTATATATGCAAACAATATTGATCGAATTGGAGAGATCGTCGATAAACTTGTTTCTTGATGATGGTGAATCAACAAGAATATTTCATTCTGATTAACAACATCACAACAGGGTTCTACAAGTACAGGGTTAGGATATGTAGCTAATGGCAAGAAAGATTGGTCCAACAGGATAATACCATATTCTAAAAAGGGAAAAATCAGAAAGAACAATCTCCAATGATTGCTCTTGTGTGAGGAGACAAATTATGATAATACGGTATTTGGTAATTTTAATTGTATCAATATTTGTGGACATGTTTTGGCATATTTTTATAGCTCGCAAGCTATTTAGGGATCAAATTGGGCATCTTATGGCAGAGAAAGCCAAAATATTAGCAGCAGTTTTCTTCTATCTGATAAATGCTGCAGCAATTTTGATATTTGCAGTAAATCCCTCAATAGAAAAGCAAAACATGGTATATGCGCTTGGATATGGTGGATTTTTAGGCTTTGCAATGTACGCCACTTATAACTTCACCAACCTTGCTCTACTTAAGGATTGGCCAATAAAGCTGACACTTATGGATCTGGCCTGGGGAACCTTCTCTGCAGCAGCAACCTCTCTTATATCCTATATTTTTATCCATTTTGTTCTTTAAGTGCCATTATAAAGATACGGTCATGATAAATAGGGTATAGTTTGATTGAAGATATTTTTGTCAAGGATTTGAAGGATAGTTGAGTGTCCAGAATATGGGGAGGGTGATACTGTGGAGTACATAATAAAGGAAGTAAAGGGTTTTTACAAGGTGATAAAACTCAAGGAGTTTAGAAAAACCGAGGGAGTAACCTTTGATGTAATGGTCCAGTCAATGATTCCAAAGATCGATGCCATCGACAGGGTTATTCACCAAAAAGGAGCAATTTCTCCAGGAACTGTGGGCTCGGTTGAAAAGGCATGGTACATGCATACCCATCAGGAGGATAATCTGTTTGTCCTTCATGGGGAAAGATATGTGGAATTATATATGCCAGAACATGGCAAGATTGAAAGGTTCACAATCACCCCTGACTATATTGAACACAATGGTGAGAGGATTCTGGAAGGTGGCGGCCTGGTGACCTGGACCACGTATGTATTTCACAGGATAACCAGTGGAGACCATGGATCGGCTTCAATCAATCTGGCAACTCACCTTGAAGGATATGACATAAGGACAAACTTCAACATTTATGACCTAGATATTGAAACGGGAAACCATAAGTTATTGAGAGAAGGCTACAAGGATCAGAAGTAGAGAAGGACATTGGTCAGGAATAGAAAAAATGAAGTCTAAAATTATTTGCTTAGTAAAGCAATAGGGTGTTTCCTATTGCTTTTTCTTAAGCAT
>JANKMX010000012.1:3075-35335 GCA_024649995.1 Gudongella sp.
CCTTGATAAAAATGTGGGTTTGTTAGGCAATTTTTATTATGGTACAATATCTGTAAGTTTGTTGCTAAATCAATGAAAATTTAGATAAACCTGTTAAGAATAGGAGGGAAACAATGAAATTAATTTCATGGAATATCGATTCACTAAATGCAGCACTGACAAGTGATTCAGCGCGTGCATTACTATCAAGAGAAGTGCTTTACACAATCAAAGACCACAATCCTGATATTATTGCCCTGCAGGAGACAAAGCTATCAGGCAATGGTCCCACTAAAAAGCACGTGGAAATCTTGAAGGATATGTTTGCTGACTACGATTTTGTTTGGAACAGCTCGGTTGAACCTGCACGCAAGGGATATGCAGGAACAATGTTTCTTTACAAGAAGGATCTGAAGCCGTCTGTTACACATCCAACCATAGGTGCGCCAAGTACAATGGATTACGAGGGACGGATCATCACATTGGAGTTTGATGATTTCTTCCTGACACAGGTCTACACACCCAATGCAGGTGATGGCTTGAACCGTTTGGAGGAACGTCAGGTTTGGGATGCCAAGTATGCAGACTATCTCGCAGACCTTGATAAGAGCAAGTATGTCATAGCAACTGGAGATTTCAACGTAGCTCATAAGGAGATAGATTTGGCTCATCCGGAAAACAACAGAAAATCAGCTGGATTTACTGATGAGGAGCGTCAAGGCTTCACCAACCTATTGGAAAAGGGCTTTACCGACACCTTCAGACATGTAAATGGCGATGTGACAGAGGCATATACTTGGTGGGCTCAAAGGGTCAAAACCAGCAAGATCAACAACTCAGGCTGGAGAATTGATTATTGGCTGGTCAGTGACCGTATAGCAGACAAGGTTACAAGGTCTGAAATGATTGATTCAGGTACAAGACAAGACCACACACCTATACTTCTTGAAATTGAGATATAGTATCTATAGATTTCCGTAAAATCAACACGTTTAAATGGATTTATTGTTGGAAGGTACAGTAAAGCTATTGATGACTGAGGTTAAATGGTAAGATCAACAGATATACAGTAAGGGGGATCACTAGGGATGAAACATTTGGGTACAGTTGCATTGGAAACCGATAGACTTATTTTAAGAAGATTCACAGAGGATGACATACAGGCTGCTTACAATAACTGGACAAGTGATGACAGGGTTACAGAGTATCTAAGATGGCCGACACATGCTTCAATTGATATAACCAGGCGAGTGATGAGTGTTCAACTAGCTTGAGTGCGCCATCTTGGTGTGATACAATCTTGTTGGAATCCTTTGAGGTATGATTCTAAATTTCAAAAAATGGGAGAACGATAATGCTTGTATTCAGAAAATCAACTATGAATGATATTGACGCTATAGTGCAAATAGCCAATGATGGAAAGGAGTTACTTAAAAACAGTGGAGTCAATCAATGGCAGAAAGGTACATATCCGGACAGGCAACTCTTTATTCAGGATATTGAGGATGGAATTGGGTATGTTGTTTCAGAGGAAGATGAAGTTGTTGCTATATGTACCGTAACTTTTACAGATGAAGCTTCCTATCGACAGCTTAGCTCAGGAAGCTGGAAAACCTCTGATGATGCAGTTTATGCAACGATTCATCGGGCTGCTGTTGGGAGAGAACATAGGGGAAAAAACATAACGAAGTTTCTTTTCAGCTCTGTTGCAAAGCTTGCAGCTGAAGAAGGGGCAGCTAGCGTCAGGGCAGACACTCACCCTAACAATGCAGCAATGAACAGAGCAATGCAAAAGGCAGGTTTTGAGAAGTGCGGAGAATTTTATATTCTGGAGGGTGATGAAGCCGGTGACCTGAGATATGGTTATGAGCAAGTAATCTCTGAAAAAAGTCCATAGTAGTTCTACATTAACATATTCTCAGCTAGCTTTGACACGTTTAAATAAAATGCCACTTCCTAAATCACCTAAAAAGTATTTAGGGAGTGGTATTTTGTGTGTAAGCTCATAATTCCCATTATTTCAACATTTCTATATTGACAATTCCATATCAATCACCTACAATGGAGGTTAGTGCGCCTGGCCACGATTATTGGTAGAGAAGCGTATTTAATGCTATCTGATAAACCTATGGAAGCAAATCTTGGTGTAGGATGCAAATATGACTTGGAGGGAATTGCAATGAAAAGAAATACTGAGGTGATTCACGCACAACAAAAACTGGACCCGGTCACCGGATCCCATGTAAGTCCTTTGTATCAGACCTCAACATATATACTACCGAACTTTGATGAGGCTGTAAGGCTAAATCAGAATATAGATCAGGGCTTTGTGTATAGTCGGTTTGGAAACCCTACAGTTGATGAGTTCGAGAAAAAGATTGCCCATCTGGAGAAAGCAGAAGCGGCCTTGGGAGCAGGTTCAGGACTTGGAGCCATTTCCACGGCAGTGATGTCCCTTGTTAAGGCAGGGGACCACATTATTTTCGGAGATGTTATTTACGGATGCAGCTTCGCTTTGTTTACGAAAATATTGCCTGACTTTGGCGTGGGCTATACCATTGTTGATACTACTGATATCGAAGCAGTTAGAAAAGCGATTAGACCCAACACCACTGTAATTTATGTGGAGACTCCAGCAAATCCGGTATTGAAGATCACAGATATTGAAGCAATAGCAGTCTTGAAGGAGGATAATCCAAGGCTGCGCCTGGTTGTGGACAGCACCTTTGCATCCCCCTATCTACAGAATCCACTGATTCATGGAGCAGATTTGGTGGTTCACAGCGCCACCAAGTATCTGAACGGACATGGAACTGTCACAGCTGGTGTTATCGCAGGAAGCAAGAAGCTGATTGACAGGTGTAGGATGCCCTTTATGCAGTGCTTTGGAGCTGTTCTTGATCCCTTTGCAGCATGGACCATAATGCAGGGCATGAAGACCTTGGGAGTGCGAATGGAGCGACATTGCCAGAATGCCATGAAGGTGGCTGAGTATCTTGAAGGACACCCTATGGTGGAGAAGGTATATTATCCCGGGCTTGAGAGCCACCCTAGTCACGACACGGCCATGAGACAGATGAGAGGTTTTGGTGGAATGATGAGCTTTAACATAAGGGGTGGACTTGAATCCGCCAAGATGGTTCTGAACAATGTAAAAATCTTCAGCTTGGCTACAAGTCTTGGTAATGTTGATTCATTGATCCAGCACTCACCATCCATGAGTCATTTCGATATGACAAAAGAGGAAAGGGAAGCTGTGGAGATATACGATGGACAGGTACGTCTGTCAGTTGGCATTGAAGATGTTGAGGACCTGATTGCAGATCTGGACCAGGCTTTGGCAAAGATAAAGACACCAACTATCGCATAATCTATGCTTAAGAATGCTTTTAAGTTAATTTAGAGAATTCTATGATTGTATGTATAGGTCAAATAGGCTATAATAATACGCTGGAGAGTAAATAATGATTAAGGGGGACAAATTTTGAAATCAAATAAACAAGGCTGGATTGTCGTGGCAGCCGGAGCAGGTATTAACCTTGCCTTTGGGGTGCTTTACGCCTGGAGCATTTTTGCGGGAAAGCTTCAGGAAACCTTGGGGTGGAGCAATACTGAAACATCCATTCCTTATACAGTTGCAATAATTATGTTTGCACTTGTAATGATTCCCGCAGGACGCCTACAGGATAAGATAGGACCCAAGTGGGTTACTACAATTGGAGGCTTACTAATAGGGTTGGGTTGTATATTGGCTGGTTCAATGACAAGCATCCTGGGGTTGACCCTTTCTTTTGGAGTATTGGCCGGTTCAGGAATTGGTCTAGGATATGCATCAACAACACCACCGGCTCTCAAATGGTTTCCACCTGAGAAGAAGGGTCTTATATCAGGAATAGTCGTTGGAGGATTTGGTCTTGCAACGCTTTATATTGTACCGTTGAGCAATTTTCTACTTTCAAGATACGATGTATTCTCTTCCTTTAGAATTTTGGGTGTTATCTTTCTATTTATGACATTACCCTTGGCACAGCTGGTTAGAAACCCTGACAAACCAGTGGTTTCAACAAGCAAGAATGCAAAACCGCCGGTTGAGGATCGAACAGTAAGTGAAATGCTTAAGACAAAGCAGTTCTATATGCTATGGTTCATGTTCTTTGCAGGTGCTACAGGGGGACTCATGACCATCGGTAGCCTAAAGCCAATAGTGAAGACAATGCTGGGTGAAAGCGCCGCACTTCAGTTGGTGGCTTTTGCAGCTATTGCAAATGCATTGGGTAGACCAATGGCAGGGGTAATATCAGAAAAGCTGGGTAGAGGAAAGACTATGTCTATTCTATATGTGCTGCAGGCATTGGCTTTGTTCCTATTCAATAGACTTGACAGCTTCCCTACAGTATTGATGGCAGCGGCAATGATTTATTTTGCCTATGGTTCAATGCTTTCAGTTTATCCATCTGCATGCGCAGACAACTATGGTACGAAAAACCTTGGTCTAAACTACGGTATTATGTTCTCTGCATGGGGTGCAGGTGGAGTGTTTGGGCCAATTCTCGGAGGCAGAATTGCTGATGCCACAGGGTCATACGAAATGGCATTTTACGTATCGGCTGCTATTCTTATTGTGGCAGCTATAATGGGACTGTTCTACAAGACAAGTCAGGTTAGACACTCCTATTCTGTGACAAGAAACGGTTAGATATATACAGGATATAATAATCTATAAGGCTCTGCCAAACTCAAATCATGAGTGGCAGAGCCTCTTTTACTGATTATTTATAATCAGAAAGGATAATTGCACTTCTTTTTACTAAGATTTCTTTATGCCAGGCTCGTTAATAGATGGTGATGGTTCGAGTTACACCATCCCATAAAACGGTGGCACCAAAGGTTTCCGCCAAGAAACGAAGAGGTACTAGTGTTCTTCCATTTTTGATTTGAGCTGGTACATCAAGTGTCTGAGGTGTACCGTTAACGATGGCAGTTGAACTGTCGATGACAAGTTGGATGGTTGTTGAGTCTTTGGTGGCTGTAACGGTTCTTGTTGTGGAGTCCCATTCTACTGTTGCACCAAGTGCTTCAAGAATGCTTCGAAGCGGCAGAAGGGTTCGTCCATTGACAATAATCGGTGAAACATCAGTCACCAAGGGCTGGTCATCAAGAATAATTTTTATGTCACCTGAAACAGGCACAGGGCCATCAACCCACGTGTAGACATAATTGAAGTTATAGTAGTCTTTGGTTGAGTCAGAAACAAATTTAATCTGCACTATGTAAGGTAGACTAGTGTCTGCCTGTTTTGGAAAAGGTTGATATATTAAAGATTGCTGGCTGTACTCTTTTCCTTCAATTGAGAATGTCTGCACTGAAATTTTCAAAGGACCTCCTGATTTGCCTGGAGGAGGTGGAACGGATTCTATGCCGTGAGACATACTTGCGCCAGCTCCGATCATGAGTTTTGTGGTGGACTTTATTTGTGCCAGTTGAAGTTCGAGGGTGTATTTCTCTCCAGGAACAAGGATAGCTGGAAGGTGTGCCCATTTTAAGCCAGCCTTGTATACACCATTTCCAAAAGATTCGGTGGTACCCAATTGAACCACAGCATCAAATCCATCTTCAGGACCACCATGCTTGATTTCATAAACTGCATTTAATCGACCCGATGAATCGCTAAAATCCTTACTGTCAATACTGGTGTTGTCCAGTTTCCAGTAACCCTCTGAAGCCCCATAACTGACGGGAGCTACAAGCAAAAAGGATAAGACTAGAACCACAGACAGAACAAGAGAAGTCGATTTAAGTGATAGATTCATTGCTTTCATAATCAAAACTCCTTTTTTTGCCAAATACCCAAAAATAATATGAGTAAACAAAATGCTGTGAGCTGATTATACAAAGTGGTGGGAGGAAATGAGACATGTGATGAAAACTCGGCTGACCTAAATCAATGATCAACCGAGTTTTTATGTTTACATTCTAATATTCATTTGGTAGTGCCATCATTTCTTCATAGTTGAACACTGGTCCGTCAACGCACATATAGTGGCTGCCAACCTTGCAGTGACCGCATTTACCCGCTCCACACCGCATATGGGTCTCCAGTGTGACAAGTATGTTTGTAGGCTTCATTCCAAGATCCATCAGGTCTCTTGCAAGCTTCTTGATCCTTTCAGGGGATGCGCACAAAAGTGCTGTTGTCTCTGTCCAGTCAAGGTCAAGGTCTGGAAGCAGATCATTTACATAGCCACTGTATGCATCCACCTTATCCGTTGGATACTTCAAGGCGTACTTTACAGTCAGGTTAGGAACCTTCGCCCACTCAAGCATCTCTTCCTTGTAGAGGAGCTTTTCATACCTGAGGGCACTGGCCATTACATAGACCTGCTTGAAATCCGCATGATTTGACATAACCGGCTCGATGATTGTCCTAAGTGGTGCCATGGCAACTCCAGACCCTATGAAGATAAGATTTCTGCCCTTAAGTGACTCGTAAGGGAAGGCTCTTCCATATGGACCTCTGAGACCAACCTTGTCACCCTCCTTCATCTGGAAGAGTTTCTCTGTTACTGACCCTACGTTTTTAAAGTCAAATACCAGTTCATCAGTCATTTCTGGTCCGTATGGTATTGAAAGAGGAACCTCTCCTTCACCAAATACAGTTACCTGGAAGAACTGACCCTTGTGCTCATAGTTCTTATGGAGCTCAGGATCGTCATATTTCATGAACAGGCGTTTGATTTCAGGTGTTTCCTGCTTAACCCTTGTTATTGTTGCAACATCAGGTGAGAAAAGGCCGTTTTGTGATTTGATTTCACGGTCCATGATCTCATGACGGATCTTTGTGATCTGATGTATGGCTGGTGGCTCAGGATTTTCCCTTGCAGCCTCCTGGATCTTTCCGATTATATCAATTATGCTTATATAGGTTGGACATACATCAGTACACCTTCCGCAGCCTGAACAACCCTTGTAGCCGAATCTTTCCTCGATGTATTTCAACTTGTCATAGATCCTGTATCGAACCCTTGAGACGGCATCCCTTGGATTGTGGTGCTCCGCATTCCTTGTGAAATGGTCGATTTGACAGGAATCCCAATATCTTACCCTTTGACCGTGGTCTTCATCGGTATTCTCCTCAACTACATTGAAGCAGGTACAGGTTGGACACACGTTGGTGCACCCTGTACAGCCTATGCATGCATGTGCCTCGTCAAGCCAAAAGTCTGCATTAAAGGTTTTTGCCATGTCATCCCAGAGGTTTGTCAGGTCCATCTTCAAGGGGAAGCTTTCCTCAACCCTAGCCATAAGATTGTTTTTCTCCTTAAGCATTCCTTCATCAGTTTCCGTGAAAAATGTTTGAGCCCTGTCTATTAGTCCCTGTCCCTTGGGCGTTCCAACCTCCACAAGATAATGGGAGTCAAAGGGGGTCAAGGCCAGATCATGACCGACAGTTGAGAATACACCTGTACCAACTGAAGTGCAGAAGCAGTGCTCACCAGCCCGGAGGCAGTTCACTGCTACGATTGTTGTCTCGGTTCTCCTTGACTTGTAATTTGGGTCGGGAAACTCTCCGAGATAGAACCTATCTGTATATGCAACTCCATATGTATCACAGGCCCTTACTCCAAAAAGTATCCTGTCTTTGGAATGTTGGTGGGCTAGGCCCTCCACATGGATGCCTTCCTCGTCCCTGGTCCATTTGAACAATCCTTCCTTCTGTTCAAAGACCATTTCCTTCACCGGCAGGGTCAGATTGATGTAGTCCTCTGTCCTTTCTCCTTCACCCAGAGGCAACAACTGGATGTCCCTGCCCTTTCCCACGGGTATATAAACTGAACTATTTTCATTCCAGATGTCCAGAACCTGGTCCAGCTTATCTCTATTTAATTTATACAATCTATTTGCTTCCATTATTCCACCTCGATTCTTACTGCTGATACCTTCAATGCCGGTATATTTATTATTGGATCAAGATTTTGTCCGGTCAGTCTGTTGGCTGGTGATTCTGCAAAATGGAAGGGAACGAAAAGGGTCTTCTCGTTTATCCGGTTTGTTATCAATGCCGGAGCCACTATACTTCCCCTTGCAGAGGTGATCCTTATGGGCTGATGATCTTTTATTCCAAGTTCCTCAGCATCCTTTGTGTGTATTTCAACAAATCCTTCAGGGTATTCCAAAGCCAATGTCCAAACCTTACGGGTCATGGTGCCTGTATGGTACATGTGGGTAACCCTTCCTGTTGTGAGGATAAATGGATATTCCTCACTTCTCTGGTCTCCTATATACTCAAAATCATTCACCGTAAAGAGCCCCTTGCCCCTTTTGAACTCACCAACGTGAAGGATAGGAGTTCCAGGATGTTCCTTGGTCAGACATGGCCACTGAAGTCCAACCTCCCTAATGCGGTCGTGGGTTATTCCACCGTATATTTCTGCTGCTTCATTCAGTTCATCCATAATATCGGAGGGACCCTCATAATTTGCATCCATGCCGATTCTCTTCATTATTTCAGCTATGATTTCCCAGTCTGGTTTGGAATCTCCAATCGGTTCGATTACCTTATGGATCATCTGTACTCTTCTATCTGTATTTGTATATGTTCCCTCCCTTTCCAAAAAGCTAGCTGCTGGCAAGACCACATCTGCATACTCAGCGGTTTCAGTGAAAAATATGTCCTGTACCACCAGGAATGGAACCTTTTCGAGACAGTGCATTGTGTGTGTCTGGTCGGGATCTGAAAGAACAGGGTTTTCTCCAACTATGTAGGCAGCCTTCATGATTCCTTCATCTATGAGGTTGAACATTTGGATGATATTATTACCTCTTAGACATGAGAAATCTCCCCATATTTTACTGAAGTGCTCTTTTGTCTCAGGCCATTCAGGTCGTTGATAGCCTGGCAGGAAATCAGGCAATGCGCCCATGTCTCCAGCTCCCTGAACGTTGTTCTGTCCACGCAATGGATTAATGCCTGTGGAAGGTCTTCCCACATGACCTGTTATCATTGCCAGGTTGGCCAGTGCCCGGATGCTCTTAACCGCGGTTGTCTGCTGTGTAACTCCCATGGTGAAAATAATCATGGCCTTGTCGGTTGTTGCATATTTACGAGCAAATTGTCTGATGGTATCAGCAGGTACCTTGGAAATGGACTGAGCCCATTCTGGAGTGCAATCCTTGACTGATTCCTTCATTTCTTCGTAGTTTTCAGTTCTGTTCTTGATAAATTCCTCGTTAATTAAATCTTCTTCAATGATGACATGAATCATTGCATTGATCATTGGAAGGTTTGTTCCAGGTTCAATGGGGGCATAGCCATGGGCAAAATCAGTGAGTCGGATTTTCCTTGGGTCAACTACATACAGCTCAGCGCCCTTGTCCAATGCCTCAAAAATCCGTGTGCTGGCCAATGGATGCTGCTCGGTGGTGTTGGAGCCAATTACCAGAATCATCTCAGCGTCGCTTAGGTCGTTCATTGTATTTGTTGCACCGCCAGTTCCAAATGAGGTAGAAAGACCTTCTACCGTAGGGCTGTGTCAGAGGCGTGCACAATGGTCAATGCTGCTGGTCTTTAATCCTGCTCTTGCCAATTTCGCCATAAGGTAGTTTTCCTCGTTGGTACACCTGGCTGATGAGATTATCCCAATCCTATCTGTGTTGTCTTCATCTATCATGGCATCTTTAAAGCCTGAGGCAACCTTGTCCAATGCCTCTTCCCACGAGGCCTCCTTAAATGTACCGTCACTTTGACGAATCAAGGGACTGGTTAGACGTCTTGAATCTCTTACAAATGCAAAACCGTGCCACCCCTTTGAACAGAGCTTACCCTTACTTACCACATGATTATAGCTGGGTGATATTCCAAGAATTGTGTCATCATCTGCCACATTCACATAAATCCCGCAGCCACAACCACAATAACCACAAGTGGTTTCTACACGTTTCAACAAAATCCCTCCTTCTCTCTAAATGAACAAATTTCTAAATATTCACTCTTTAATTTTACCACACTGCCATGATTAATAGCAATCATAGTTAGATCATCTATTGCATTTTGCATTACAATCCATATCAAAAACAGCTGCTACCGATTCTTCTGCTGCCTTAATTCCTGTAATGTTTGCAACAAACCCTTATATGGTATATAATGGTTCAGCATTGAGTGAAACAATTGGAAGCCAGGCAAATCAAATAATATATGTATTAAAACAGATAACAGGTCTTAATGTCATATCAAAGGAGAAGTTATATTGTCATTTAAAGAATTAAATCTAGTCGAGCCAATTCAGAAGGCTTTAAAAACTGAAGGCTATTCGCAGCCTACGCCCATACAGTCAAAGGCAATACCACCACTGCTAATGGGGAGGGACCTACTGGGTTGCGCTCAAACAGGTACCGGTAAAACTGCAGCCTTTGCCATTCCCATACTACAGGGAATACATGCAGAAAAGCAGTCAAGCAAAGAGAAGAGGCAAATAAGGGCACTGGTAGTTGCACCCACTAGGGAGCTTGCCATACAAATTTCAGAAAGCTTCAGATCCTACGGAAAAAATCTTGGATTAAGGACCCTGGTAATATATGGTGGTGTCGGACAGAGTCCCCAAACCAAGTCATTGGGTCAGGGAGTGGATATATTGGTGGCTACCCCTGGGAGATTACTTGACCTTATAAATCAGGGTTTTGTAAGTCTTAAAAACATCAAATACTTTGTCTTGGATGAAGCTGATATGATGCTGGACATGGGAATGCTAAAGGATGTCAGGAAGATAATAGGATTTATTCCAAAGGTGAGACAGACCATGTTCTTTTCAGCAACCATGCCAAACGAAATTGGTGAACTGGCGAAATCCATACTGAATGATCCAGTCAGAATAGATATTACACCGGTATCCTCTACAGTTGATATAATTGAGCAAAGAGTATATCCTGTGGATAAGGTCAATAAGACCAATTTGCTGATTCACATACTGAAGGATAAGGGAATTGAGTCTGCATTGGTATTTTCAAGGACAAAACACGGTGCCAACAAAATTGTTGCTTCCCTTTCGAAAGCAGGGTTAGCAGCTGAAGCCATACATGGGAACAAATCTCAAACCGCCAGACAATTGGCACTCGGCAATTTCAAAAAAAGGAAAACAAGAATACTGATTGCAACGGACATCGCTGCAAGGGGAATAGATATCGACGAGCTGTCACATGTCATTAACTATGACCTGCCTGAGGTGCCTGAAACATACGTCCATAGAATTGGAAGGACTGGAAGGGCAGGCTTGGGAGGCAAGGCCATATCATTCTGCGATTATGGCGAAAAACCCTTGCTTAGGTCCATTCAGAAGTTGACCTCCAGGACCATAGAGGAAGTAAAGGACCATCCTTATCCACTTGTGGATACGACCATAAAGCCAAAGGAAAAATCAATCAGGAGACCATCGGCTTCCAGATCCTCTGCATCAAAAGAAGATAAGCAGAAGGGTAAGGAAGCAAAGAACGGCAAGGTAAGAAGAGAGAAGAGGACAAGTGATTCTAAAAAAGCCAATTCCAACAGCAGTAAGAAGAGGAAGAATCTTCACTGGAGCAAAGGCTAGTTAACTGAATACGCAAATAAAACCCTTAAGTCGTTAAGGGTTTTATTTTTTTAGGGGAAAATATATCTTGGAATATTGGATTATTTAAATCAGTTGTTTTGCTCCAGGAGTTGCATAATCATGGTAACTGCATGCATCCTGTTATTGGTTCCCAGCTTCGAATATATTTCACTAACATAGTTCTTGACTGTTCCTTCAGATAGATACAGCTGTTTAGCAATTTCATTGTTGGACATTCCTTCAGACATAAGTTTTCCGATTTCCAGCTCTCGTTGTGTCAGTGCATCCAGGTCGGATACCTGTTCACTTAGCTTCTGTGGCAAATAGATGTGTTTGTCCATAAGATGGGATGCCAGCTTGGATGCGATTTTTGCCGGAAGCATCATTTGTCCGCCATGGGCTTCTCGGATGGACTCTATCAGGATGTGAGCATCAATGTCCTTTAGAAGATATCCATCTGCTCCGTTGGATAGGGCCTCTATAATATAGTCATCATCGTCAAAGGTGGTAAGAATTATGATAGCTGTGCCAGGATAGTATTTCTTGATTGCAGCAGTAGCCTTCACGCCATTCATCACCGGCATGCGAATATCCATTAGGATAACATCAATTTTCGTATCCTTCAGCATTTCCAGCGCCATCTGTCCATTGTCAGCCTCCATTAAGACCTCCATATCATCCTGGAGATTGACAATCGTCTTAAGGCCTTCCCTCAGGAGAACCTGATCATCGATCAACATTACCCTTATCTTATCCATAATACTCCCCTTCCTTGCTGAATATAGGCAGTTCAACCTTTAGACCAAACCAACCGTCCTCATTAACCTTAATCTTAAACGAGCCTCTTAAAGCATCAACTTTCTCGCTGATTTGTGTGAGACCATATCCAAACTTCAATTCCTTAGGAACCACTCCATCATTGTAGCAGGTCAGAAAAACATTTCCCTCTATTTCGCTGACCCTTATTCTTATTTGTTTGCAGTGTCCGTGACGGATGGCATTTGTTATTGACTCAAGAAGAATATGATACAATATCTTCTTGTGGCTAAGGCTAAGATGCTCAATATTTTCTGATTCATAGCTGACCGACAGATTGGTATGTGCCTTGACCTGCTTGATGAGACGACCTACAGCCTGGTTGAAGTTCTTGTAATCCTCATCAGCATTTATGGCATGGATTGACTTTCTAAGCTCATTCAAGCCATCCTTTACCTGGGATTTTATTATGCGAAGGCGCTTTGAGGCGTCCTCAGGATTTCTTTCCATCAGCATTTGGGCTGCCTCTATTTGTACAAGAGCTGTTGTCAGTTGATGACCTACAGTATTATGTATTTCTCCCGCAATCCTGTTGCGTTCATTCAATAGTGTCATGTGCTCTGTGGAAAGCATTCTGGCATGAAGTTCAGCTGTTGTATTTTCAAGATCTCTGCTTTGTGAGTTATACAGCTTGGTAAGGAATGCAAAACCGATGAATAGTCCAAATTGCAAAGCTGCAATGATGAACACAAATATTATGGTGCCTGTTGGAATTTGGCTGGAGATGCGAATGTATTTAATCATGTAGCAAATATATCCTACTACGCTGAAGCTAATGCTGTAAATCTTATCATAATCAAGTACAATGTCCCAAATGACAATAATAAACATTGGTAAAATAGCTCCTGAAGAGTCCAATGTATTGGCAATATAAAGTACTGCCAATTCAAGGTATGGAAAAGCAAAATGCAAAGCAGTAACCTTCATATGTGAAAGAAACAGATGTCTGAAGAGGCTCAAAGCCAAATATGCTGCAAAGCATAAACCCATTTCCAAATGTCTGTCCGTATTTAAAATCAGAGTATATGCTGAAAGCAGAAGAAATAGAAGTAGCATGACCATATGGATCAGCTTAATGATTTTTTCTTCAGTTCTCCAATTGGATATAATATTCATATTGTGTGCACCTCCTTTAGACTAATTAGCCATGTTTTGATTATACCATTACCCATAAATGGTTTGTAGTCATTTCAGTCATATGACCAGTCACATTATCCAGTGAAACCTCTGATTGACTATAAATTAACAAGCATAAGCAATCGAACTCTAAATTCTTTAGGTGACTTTAATCATTACTTGAGTCAGTTATCATGTGACTCTACTCTTTGTTATCATTAGATCATAAGCAGGATGGTCCGATTGCTAGGCAAAGAGTACAAGAAAAAAGTGAGGTGGAAAGATTATGTTTTATATAGACCAAAATCAAATGAATCAACCCAAGAATACCATGGGTTGCGAACTGGGAGAATATTGCAAAGCTGAAGGATTGGATCAATTGTATGTTCTCTCTGAAATGAGCAAGAGGAATAAGAAGCAGAAACAAAAGCGTGTTTGGGAAACAAGAATAAGTACGTTCAGAAAAAGGATTGAGTATGCATTTTCTAAGTAGGATGCCACTGTTAGCATAGGAGGCTATGATATATCTTTTTTTAGAAATCAGATTAAAGCAATCAGGACTAAATACCATACAAAAGGAGATTAGGCAAAAATATGAGAACAGTGGCCAAACCCTGGGGATACACTTTTGATAAAAAGTAGTTTCTCTGGGGTTGTTTTATTACGAATAGGTAATTTCTAATTTCTCAAATCATCAAATTTTCACATATGAGTATCATAAAAAGCCTCATAAATGCTTCTTCAGATGCTTTTTTATTTGCAGATGCTTTGTGTGTTTCATATTCTACACTTTTGAGGGTATATAAAAAATGTTAATAAAAAGGAGGAAAAATTGATGAAAAAAATCGGACTACTGGGTGGAATGAGCTGGGAATCTTCACTTGAATACTACAGAATAATAAATGAGGCTGTCAAGGAAAAGCTGGGTGGATCCCATTCAGCCAGTTCTTTGATGTATTCCTTTGATTTTCATGAAATAGAGGACCTGCAGCATAGGGGAGAGTGGGAAAAGCTAACAGACCTGATGGTGGATGAGGCCAAAAATTTGAAGAACGCCGGTGCAGAATTCGTAGTTATATGCACGAACACCATGCACCTGATGGCGCCTGATATAGAGGCGGGTACTGGTCTAAGAGTAATACACATAGCGGAGGCCACAGGTGATGAAATCCTAAAGAGAAAGGTACAAAAGGTACTCCTGCTTGGGACCAGATTCACAATGGAGGGAATCTTCTATCGGCAAAAGCTTGAGGAGAAAGGGATCGAGGTGATAATCCCGGCTGAATCAGACAGACAGGTTGTCCATGATATCATCTACAATGAACTTATCCTTGGAGATTTGAATCCGGAAAGCAGACGCAAGTATGTTGAGATAATCAACAAAGCGGCTGCAATTGGTGTAACTGGTGTAGTTTTGGGGTGTACAGAGATTCCACTTCTGATCAAGGACGAGGATGTGGACATTGAGGTATTCGATACCACTGATATCCATGCAAGGGCAGCTGCGGATTTTGCCATTGAAGGATAATCTAGTAAAATCAGGTGTTTAAAGAGGTCTAGTATTTTCATTATACAATGGACAAGACTATGGTTGTACCAACCATCAATATATTGCTGTAGCTATGCATTATCATGGGGTAATACATGCTTCCGCTTTTTTCGTAGCAGATCCCGTAAAAAATACCAAGTACAAGTGCCAGAAGCAATTGTGATGCACTGTATGTTATTACAAAAGGTCCAAAGGAGAAGCCTATGTGGGCTATTGAGAAAATCACTGCTGCAAGAAGGGTTGCAGGACTGATATGGGGTGTAATTGTTTTTCTTTTGATTAGCATAGTAAACATTGTGATTGCAAAAGCTCTGAAAATCAACTCTTCTGAAGGGCAAGAGAGCAGAAGCTGAAATCCCATGTAACCGATTATATTACTTGATGTCAAAGGAAATTGAAAAGCTTGGAAACCGTTGGTTAAGATTAATATGGCGAAGGATCCAATGTTGTATAGGGTAAAATACTTAATGAATCTGAGGGTTATGATTTTGCCGGTGGTTTTGTCTCCCCAATGAAAACCAAAATCAAGATGGTATTTTTTCTTAATTAAGACCATGATCAACAGAGAAACAAATGCCTGAAAGATATGGTGCACAGAAATCCAAGCAAAGGATCCATCAGGATCAATGGAGGAGTAGTTAAACAGGTTGGCAAAATAGCCCGCAGCTCTTGGGATAATTAGAACTAGGATTGATAGTAGGACTAAAGCAAAGAAATTTCTAACTTTTTCCATGAATATCTCCTTTCAAAAAAATTCAATCACATTTAGAAACAGTGTATATTAATAAAAACTAAAAAGCCAGACTTCAACTGAAAAAAACATCAAAATCAAGCTAGCAAGTAAATGAGACCCAAATAAACATTAGAGGAGGAAGACAATTTTATGGAAGAGAATTCAATTTGTATCACAAATCCTTTTTGGATTAATATTGACCCAATGGAAAGGTTGCTACTTTTAAACTTTGAAAAAGATCCAGATGAGTTGTATATTGGATTTGAACCTCAAGTATTTGATGATGGTATTCACGGAAGGGGTCATATTGTAATTGGATGGAGGATGGATGGGAGGGTTGATGTCTATTATCAGCCAGGCTTAAAACTTGATCCTGAAGGTTATGACATTGTGGGAAAAGGATTGTCTGAGATGGTTGAAACTGAATTCACAGAAGCATATTATGAGGTCAATGATTTTGGAGCACAGGCACATTATGAGTTTAACAGTATTGATAACAGACTGGTAATAATTAAAATCAGTGAAAGAAATCCTAGGAGGAGAAAACCATTTGGTTTGCTTGCCCCCATGGGTGATGCTGCAGAGAAGCCTTCTGCGATGCCACTGGTGCTTTTGAATGATTTTTATTTCATACGTAAGAATAATACTGAAGCCAAAATAAGCATTAATGGCAGATCACATAAGTTTGATGAACTGCCAGTTCCAATGGATGGTGCGAGGATGTTTTATGCACGCTATAGTCCGCAACCCCTAATTGCAACCCTTAATCCTGCTTTTGATGGTGAGTTGAAGCCTATTAATATTGAGCATCAACAAAGGCTGGCAAGCACAGAAGAACTAGATATTGAGCTGGATTGGGTTAAGGATAGACCTTACATAAAGAGCCTTACACACAATAATAAAATCCATCCACTGACCTTGAAATTTACAGAAGCTTTTCCTGACATCAGATTCTTGGAAAATGGTTCCGTATTAAGCGGAGAGTTTGAAATCAAAGGACATCCGACTACGGGGAAAATAGGTGGAATCTATGAGGTTAGGAAGGATGATGAAATAAAGGTTAAGATGATACCCACAAAGGGATGGGAACCAAGCCCCAGTAAATTATCGCTCCGATTCATGTACAGTGTAGCTAAAATCTTCAAGAATTGGCCAAGAACATATGAGTGGACGGCTATTATCCGAGGGAATGGAAATGGGGTACACCATATGCAATCGAAATGGGATAGAATAAGGTAGTAGATCAAACGAATTAAGACTATGAAAAGGTCCTTTCCATCGAGAAAGGACCTTTTCAAATTATAGGTTCTTTATTCACTTGTCAACATAATGTCTCTGGAATTAATAGATTAACTGTATTGATATGAAAGTCTAAGCTATCATGCCTCCATCAATCACGACAGTTGTTCCTGTAATATATTTTGCATCATCGGATGCAAGGAAGGCAACAAGCTTACCAATTTCTTCAGGCTGTCCAACCCTCTTCATTGGGATGTTGTTAATTATGGCCTTGGTTTGTTCGGAAGGGTCCTCCAGCATATCCTTTGTCATGGATGTCTCAATCATGCCCGGGCAAATGGCAACTGCCCTGATGCCATCAGCACCATGCTTGGTTGCTGTGTCTCCTGTAAGTCCAATTATCCCATGCTTGGATGCGGTGTATGCCGGACTGGCAAGTCCTCCTCGAAGACCGGCAACGGAGGATATGTTAATTATTACTCCATACTTATTATCAAGCATGTTTTCAAGGGCATACTTGGTTCCAAGGAATGCTCCCTTTAGGTTTACGCTAATGATCTTGTCAAAGGTTTCTTCATCAGTAGTGGGAAAAGTTCCCTGGCCATCGAAAACACCTGCATTGTTTACCAGTATGTCAATTTTTCCATATTCCTCGACAGCCTTGGTTATTGCCTCCTTGAATGTCTTGGAATCGGATACGTCTCCCTGGAGAGAAATCCCTTTTCCACCTTCTTCCTTTATAAGTCCTAAGGTTTTGTCGCCGCTTTCCTTTGTCCGATTTATAATGGCAACAGTCGCTCCTTCTCTGGCTAACTCCAGGGCAATCTGTCTACCGTTTCCAGAGCCTGCACCTGTTACTATAGCAACTCTGTCTTTCAATTTCATTATCTGTACTCTCCTTTCCTTCGATTAATCTATATCTTCCTATATTGATTACCTACCCGGCATGGGAATAAATATTCATACAGGGAAGTCAGGAAAAATAGATCTGATTGATATATGCTGATGAATGTGCTATTATAATTTTCATAGTAAGGGATGGTTTTGATGGTGCAATCGGAACAGCAGGTAGGATTGTTTTGGAGATGATGTTCATGACAAAAGGACAAATTGAATCGAGAATAAGCGAAGCAATTAGTAAGTTTGAGATTGAACAGATGGGTCGTGGCCCAGAAAAGATAAGGACCATAATCTTTCAGGACATGATAATGATAAGGTTAAAGGGTTTTTTAAGTCCCTCTGAAAAAAATCTTGCCCAAAGTCGTGATGGAACAGAACTAATAAAGAAGCTAAGGACTGCACTATTTGAAAATGCCCGGGAAGGCTTGGAGGATGCAATCAGGTCTGTGATTGATGTGAATGTTATAAGCACTCACTCTGATGTCAGCACCAAGACAGGCGAGAAGATCATAGTGGTAATTGTAGATAGAAATCTTGAAGAAGCGATAAATGAATAGATTTGGAAAGCCAAAGGAAAGGTTTAAGACCAGTCCAAAGGTAAGCCAATAACAATATTCCGAAAGGGGTTTGTTGTTGGCTTTTTTTAATAGAAAAGGATGATGCAAATGCTTACAGATGATAGAAGTTACTTAATGACCAAAGGTCGATGGAGTTTCATACTTTTAGGCATAATAATAATGATGTTGTTGGGAACTGTATATTCATACAGTGTATTTCGGGTTGAATTACAGCAGGAACTAGGAATAGGACTTACTGAGAGCGGAATGCCTTATATGTTCGCTTTGGCCCTCTATTCTCTATTCATGTTTCTTTCAGGCAAGCACATTGAGAGGTACCAGCCTAGGAACATGATAATCCTTGGTGGACTGCTGGTATCATTGGGATGGATATTATCGTCATTTTCCACGAATATCCTCCTCTTGACAATTGCATATGGATGCATCAGCGGTGCAGGTGTTGGAATCGCATACGGTGTTCTTCTGAATGTTATCGCAAAGTGGTTTCCTGATAATAAGGGACTTGCATCGGGACTTGTGCTGGTTGGATTTGGCCTTTCCCCATTGGTAACGGCTCCACTTGCCAGAGCTCTTGTTGAAAGCATTGGGGTGATGCGGACATTTTTAGTGTCGGGAATAGGTTTTGGCATTATGATATCTCTTCTGGCGCTGCCATTTAGGTATCCTGACAAGGATGTTGCACAAAGCTATGCAAGTATGACAAGCAAAGTCAGGATATCAAAGGAGATTCCCCTTGCGGATATGATAAAGACCAGGAGTTTTAAAGGAATTTATCTTAATTTTATTATAGGTACGATGGTAGGATTGACAATGATAGGAATGACCACCAATATTGGCGTTGACCATTTTGAGCTTGAGCCTTCAATGGTGACAGGCTTGATGGCCTTTTTTGCGGTATTCAACGGTATTGGCAGACCAATATTCGGATGGATTTCAGACCATTTCAGTCCGAGGCATGCAATGATCCTATCCTATCTGATGATAATGACAGCTGCAATTTCAATAATTGTCATGGATAACAGTAGGATGGTCTATATCGTGGCATTCTCTATATTTTGGCTGAATTTGGGTGGTTGGCTTGCAATTGCTCCAACAACAACCCTTAGACTTTTCGGAATAAAGAATTACAGTGAAAATTACGGGCTGATTTTCACGGCCTATGGAATTGGTGCAATAGCTGGTGTATCCAGCTCTGGAATACTGCTTGACTATCTTGGAAGCTATGTATACGTGTTTTACTATGTAATTGTTCTGTGCCTTATGGGAATGCTAATTACAAATAGATATATTGAAAATCAAAAGTTAGGTGGAGTTGAAAAGAATGAAGATATATGAAGATCGAAAAATAGTTCTATTAACCAAGCATGGGAAGGAATCGGTCATAAAGCCTATTCTAGAGAATAAAACAGGCTGTGAGCTGGTAACTGACAGCAGGTTTGACACAGATAGACTGGGTTCATTTTCCAGGGAAGTTAAGAGACGTAAGTCCCAGCTTGAAACAGCAAGGTTAAAGATAAAAAAGGGAATGAGAAGAGCCAAGACTGATATGGGCATAGCCAGCGAGGGTAGCTTTGGCTTGCATCCAATTGTACCAATACCATGGAATGTTGAGCTGGTCTTGTTGTATGACAAGAGGGATAAATTTGAAATTTATGGTGTCCATGAAAGCTCGGATACAAACTTCGACCACAAGATCATAAGAAGTTTGGAAGAAGCCTTTGAATTTGCTGAAAAAGCAGGCTTTCCAGAGCACTACTTGATAATCAGACCTGAAAATGCGAAATCCAGACACATTATCAAGGATATAAATAGCTTTGAAAAGCTTAGGGTAGCCTTTGACTTGTGCAAGAAGCGCTCCAAATCAGGGAATGTATTTATAGAAACTGACATGAGAGCATATGCAAATCCAACAAGGATGAAGAACATCGAAAAAGCAACTCAGGATCTATTGGAAAAGCTGCTTATTTTCTGCCCTGTATGTGGTGCCCCAGGATTTACAGTAAAGGAATCTGTAAAGGGGCTACCTTGTGAAATATGTGGAACCCCAGGAGATATGACCCTGAAGCATGTACTTGAGTGTCATAGATGCAATCATAGGCATGAGGAGCTGCATCCAAAGGGGAAAGCTGCACAGGCTGAATATTGTCATCATTGCAATCCATAAAAATACAAATGAGAGGGACATAAGGCATCCATTTTCCCAAGGCTATGCATAGGAAGTGGTTTCCTTCATGTCCCAAATTTTTAGTTTATCTGTTTTAGAATTGACTATTAAAACTGAAAAATCATCTCATAAGCTCCTGGTAATTGTTTTTAGTAACCGGTTGGCTGTAGATGAGATATCCAGGCTCCACATTTGTTGAGTAATGAGACATGGTGAAATGCAGATGTGGACCTGTGGAAAAGCCAGTTGATCCAACTCCTCCAATCAGTTGACCACGCTCAACCATATCCCCTTGTGATACAAACAGCTTCTCCAGGTGGAAGTATACACTGAAAAGGCCTTCTCCATGGTCAATGACAATGCTGTTTCCTGTCAGGGTAAGATTCATGGCCAAGGTGACCCTACCAGAGTTTGTAGCAAGGACATCTGTATTTGTAGGGGCTGCAATGTCCAGCCCAGAGTGTCTGTAGCTTGTTGGGGCACCGTTTACAGTCCGGGTTTCCCCAAATTCAGTGGTAATCCTTCCCTTGGTGGGCAATATGAATGGTTCAGAGTAGTACTTCACTGGTGAGGATATCTCACGGGATGGATTGAAGTACTTCCGGTATTGGGCATAGGCCTCCTCATTTCTTGTACTGGCTTCAATATTGGGGTCAATCGTCAGGTACTGAACCCTGAAATCTCTTGAATCCACATGTATGTTCTTTGTTACCACAGCACCTGTTTTCTTATCCGTAAGCTTAAGGCTATGGGTTCCTGTAGATGTGTGGTAGTTGGTTGGGATGTATCCATGAATCACTCCCTCCGAATCATACCAGTCAAAACCGGGATAAAGATCCTGAGCCAGGGACAGTTCTGAAGGGCTGTTGGCATGATACACATTTATTCTTAACATATCTCCCTGCTGGAGTCTGCTCTTGGAAATGGTCACATTGATTGGAAGGCTATCATTTGGAATGATCCCTTGCTTAACCAACAACCTGTAGGATATAACAGCAGCCTCTGCCCTGTTGGCATTCTGTTTGGGAGCGAAGGTTCTGCTTGGGTAGCCTGATATGAGATCCAAAGCAACAGATGCAATGGCATTCTTTCTGTAGTCGGGAGAAACCTCATCAAAATCACTTAGGCCTGTGCTGGCCTTGTGAAGGGCTGAGGAATCCATCCTTCCTCCAGCTTCTGTGTAGGCATTAACAACAATGCTAGCCATTTCCTCACGGGATATGTTCCTGTTAAGATCTGATTCATCCATATTCCCAAATTCATCCGATTCCATAATGCCGCTTCTTATTGCAGCTTCAACATAAGGTTGTCCCCAGAACTCTCCATCTTTACGATCTCTGACATAGGTCCCTTGAGAATTTACAATCAGTGAAATAAATTCGATCCTTTTAATGGTCTCATCTGGCTTGAATGTGCCGTCGGGGTAGCCTGTGATTGCCTTGTAGTCTGAAACCATTTCAACATAGGACTTCGACCAGTGGTTGTCAACATCCCTAAAGCTTGCGGCAGATGAAGGTGTGGTTCCGCCTGCTATTGAGGAAAGAACAATGGCAAATGCCAATAGGATGCTATATAATCGTTGTCTGTATCCAGGTGTCATAAGAAGCACTCCTTTCAAAGATGCATATACGAAATTTAAATCTTCCATTAACCTTATTATATACTATTGGGGTATATATTTCATTACACAGGGATGAGTAATAGTGTATTTTAAATACCCACAAATACAGACATCCATGTCAAAAAAATTGATATAAGTAAAAGACAACTAATTTAACTATATTCATTGATACGGATTTTGAAATATAGATTTAGAGTGCTATTTGTTTAAACATATTAGGGTATAGAAGTAGTAGGCTATGTAATAGGAACTCTTATGGGATTGAAATAGGGTTTGTCCGGAATTCCCATTGAAAAGTCTGGTGTAGGTTTCAGTCAAGGATACGAAGGGTTGTGACCTAAGGGAAGGTTTGATTTTTATGATGGTGATTAGAATAGTATTGTATATATTGATTGCTATCATAACGTTGTTGGTGCTATTTATTGTAATACCATTTGGCTATAGATTAGATGGTAATGAAAATAGGATTCATGCTTCTATTTCATGGACTGTTTTTAACGTTATATATACAAAGTGGTTAACTGCGGAAGAAGAACTCTCAATTGGTGTTTTTGGTTATAGAAAAATGATACCGATTAATAAAGGCAGAGATAAAAAGGAGAAAATGGAAAAAGGGAAGTCCAGAAAAAAATTTCAAGGATTTAACCTATTTAAAGATATAAAAACTGATATCATAAGGCAAGTTTTCACCCTCATAAGAAGAGTTTTTCATAGCATAATGCCAAGAGAATTCATCTTGGATGCAAGGGTCGGTTTTGAAGAACCAATGTATACTGGAATAATGTATGCAATTTATTGTGAGTTGTATTATCTCCTTAGAAGCTACAAAATAACTTTACAGCCTGAGTTCGGTGGAAGGGAGTTTAGTGGTAGGTTCGTTGCAGAGGGAAGATTATGGATTTTGAGTATAATGACGGCTTTTATTAGGTTTATAATATCTAAACCGATCTTAAGGGTAATGAAGGATGTTCTGAAGGGTAAGTTGTTTGGTAAGAAAGGAGTTGCAAGCAATGTCAGACTTTAACGTTAATGAAAGCATTAGCAATATTTTTTCAAGATTGGAGGAGTTCATAAAAACCAAGACAGTTGTAGGTGAGCCCATGGATATAGGTGGAGTAACTATAATCCCATTTGTGGACATTTCTTTTGCTGTTGGAACTGGCGGAGGTTCAGGCGCAGAGGAAAAGGGAGCCCAAGGAACAGGTGGAGGTGCTGGAAGTGGAGGCAAGGTATCTCCAACAGCAGTGTTGGTTATTAAGGGAGACAAGGTTGAGTTGATGCCTATAAATAAGGCAGCAAACCTGGAGAGGATTGTACAGCTGGTTCCAGATATTGTCGAGAAGATAAATAAATCATCCTCTGAAAAGAGAGAGGATGAAGAGGGAAACAGATAGAGATGTCAACATAACAAAATTTTAAAGAACAACCAACACCCATTCCTTCGAGTTAAGAAATGGGTGTTGGTTGTTCTTAATCCTGTGAATTTTCAGTTCTGATCTGAACTTCTTCATTCATTTCAAGTTTTTTCATTTCGAGTGCTATCTTCTTTTCTTCCAATTCAAGTTCTTGTTTTAAGACTTCATTATCTGACTTTTTCACATATGAAAAATACAGGAACATAACAGATAGGAATAGAAGTGCAAGACCAAGCATTACGGTAATATAAAAAAACGGATCCAATTCAAAGAACCTCCTTATACAAACTAATTGATGAGTAACTAACAAGATCAATGCTACTGTGAGTAATCCAAATTAGGGGAATTAATAAACAGTAAAATTGATTTATATCCTAGTATATAGGTATACATAAAATGAACAATTATTTCTGACAAGTGAGGTGAGTATATTGAAGGATATATTGATAAATTATATGAAGCGATTCACAGAAATTCCCGATTCGGAATTGACAAGCATTGCTGAGGATGTTGACTTGCAATCATTCAAAAAAGGAACCATTCTTCTGCATCAGGGAGACATCCCTGAAAAGTGTTACTTTGTCCTCAAGGGCTGCATACGCCAGTACTCAGTTGATGAAGAGGGCAGGGAAAACACATTCAACTTCTATACAGAGGAACAGTTCATAGCAATATTCAACCATCACTCGGAGGACAAGACCTCGAGATGCTCCTTAGGCTGTCTTGAAGACTGTGTGCTGGTGGTTGGGGAACTGTCACCTGATCAGGGTGCTTACGATGCAAATCCTGCAATGGAAGCCATGATCAGAAAGATGATTGAAGCCAATGTTGGTGAAGTCAATGACAGTTTTGCGAAGTTTGTTGCCTCAAAGCCTGAGGACAGGTTCAAGGCATTGCTTCAGGATAGGCCTGATTTGATAGATAGGGTTCCTCAGCATCAATTGGCCAGCTACCTGGGTATAACACCTGAGTCCCTTAGCAGGATAAAGAAAAGGTTCTAGGAAGCAAGAGGCTGAGAATTTATATTAGTGAATTTCCTGCCTTTTAGCAACAGCCAGATTCCAAAACCAATTTCGCCTACAAACATTGGGACGCTCAGTACTATTTCAAGCATGCTTTTAATGCTATCAAGTTCTGGAAAGAATCCATTCATAAGGTGAACCAAAGAATAACTTATTCCTGCAGCCATAAGCAGATAGCTGAAAAGTCTTGGTATATGAGTTGTCCTAAGACCAACAATCCCCACCAGCAAGAGGTGTACACCAAATATGATCAGGCCAAAGGACCAGGTTGCTTCAAAGCTTGCTATTGAAGACATGATCTGCGAAGCTGACTGAGGTGATACTCTGCTGTTTGCCATTAAACTTGCAGTGATTAGGTTCGATACTGCCAGTGCAAGTACTCCCGTATATATGAGTCTGGCAAGTCCTGCGATTTTGGCTAGTTTCCTATGAGTGGGCTTAAGGAAAGTATATAGAGCCCAGGATACCAGAAGATCTGTAATGATTATGACTACCCATCCCAATATCTCGAGATTGAACAAGAGGCTGGACCCTCTGATGTTCTCTATTGTCATTATTGGACTTGACTCGACTATTAGTGATGAATGGACATACCCATATGAGAAAAATGCGGCTAGTGTCATAACAAGTAATGAAATACCTGCAACCATAGCTGCTGATTTTTGATTGTTTATTGATTTGAAAAATTTTACCATAGTGAAACCTCCTTTGTGTTTGAGAATAGAATATCACCCATCAAATGAAGTTTCATTGACTTAAGTCAATGATTTGTATTTTTTTGAAAAGAGGTAATTATGATGAATAAGAAAAAGACTCTATCAGCTGAACTACAAAAAGATTTGATTGAGAAACTCAATATGAGGTTTGAGGACAATATGGTTAGGCACAAAGGTCTTAAATGGTCTGACATTGAACCAAGACTTAAGGAGCTACCTGAAAAGCTATGGACCCTTTATGAAATGGAGAGTACAGGCGGTGAACCTGATATAGTAGGATATGATGAAAAGGAAGATAAGTATATTTTCTTTGATTGTGCTACGGAAAGTCCCAAAGGCAGAAGAAGCCTGTGCTATGACAAGGAAGCTCTGGAATCAAGGAAGAAGAACAAACCAGAGGATAGTGCCCTTGATATGGCAGAGCGGATGGGGATTGAACTGCTAACAGAGAAACAGTATAGAGAATTGCAGGAGCTGGGAGATTTCGACACAAGGACATCAAGCTGGGTAAAGACCCCTGACAGGATAAGAAAGCTTGGAGGTGCACTCTACTGTGACCGTAGATACGATACGGTATTTGTCTATCACAATGGAGCGGAGTCATACTATGCATCGAGAGGCTTTAGGGGTTGTCTAAGGGTATAGCGTACATGTTAAATCCATGTATTCAATGAGTGGAGGGTGAAAACAATGAGAGAGGAACTAATAGCCCCCTGTGGGATGAATTGCGGCTTATGCATTTCATATCAGTTCAGGGAGAATGATCTCAACAGGAAGGGATTTCATAGGACCTACTGTCCAGGCTGCATACCAAGGGGCAAAAACTGCACCTATATGAAAAGTAGCTGTAGGAAGGTAGGTGAAGGCAGGGTCCGATTCTGTTTTGAATGTGAGGATTTTCCCTGCAAGCGATTGAAGGCACTGGATAAGCGCTACTGTACCAAGTATCATATGAGTATGATTGATAATCTGGGATTCATTAAGGAGAATGGAATGGCAAGCTTCCTGAAAAAGGAAGAGAGCAAGTGGACGTGTCCCAAATGCGGGGGCACAATCTGCTGTCACAATGGTCTATGTTTGCAATGTAATATTGATACCTTGATCAAGAATAGGAAATACCGATGGAATGAGGAGACAAAATGAATAAAGGATCAGAAAAACCACAAAACATTGATGAGTATATAGCTCAGTTTCCTGAGGATGTACAGGAAATTCTAACGAAGGTAAGAAAGGTGGTTAGGGAAGCGGCACCAGATGCCATAGAGAAGATAAGCTATCAGATGCCTACCTTCTATCTCAATGGCAACCTGGTTCATTTTGCGGCATTCAAGAACCATATTGGCTTCTACCCGACACCCAGTGGGATTTTAACATTTGATGATGAGCTGGCTCTATACAAAAGAGCCAAGGGCTCCGTCCGGTTTCCATTGGATAAGCCAATTCCATATGACCTTATTGAGAAGATTGTACGATTTCGGGTAAAGGAAAATATGAAGGAACTGTAACAATGATAGAATTTCTACTTTGGGAGAAAATTATCTAAGATAAAAATAGTTATATATCTTAAACGCCAGCTTAATAGCAGGCGTTTAATTTTTTGACATATGTTCCTGCATGTAGTACACTATATTCAAGTAGACTATATACATGATGCACATAGATGTGATGGAGGTGATCTGGTGGTAAAAGATCAGGATTTATTCTGCAATGGCAAGAGTCACAAAATGGAAAGATTTCTAGAGGTATGCCTTCTTTTGCTTCTATACGATGAGTTGGGGTATGGCTATGGACTTATTGAGCAGCTGGAGGACTTTGGCTTCTCCCAGGAAGACCTCAACGTTAGCACCCTTTACAGGACATTGAGAAAAATGGAAAAGGAGAACCTGGTGTCATCCTTCTGGGAAGAGGGAGGACCGGGACCGAGAAGAAGAATATATGAAATAACGGATATAGGAAAAGAGAATTTGGATCAATGGGTCAGGATACTTCAAATCAGAAAGGCCAGAATCGAAAAATTGATTAACAGATATAGTGTCAAGACTGGAGAATAGGAAGGGGATTCTATGGGAACCATTATTATGATTTACGGACTGTTAGCAATTTTCCTGTTAATATCACTAATTAAAAGCAAGGAGAAGACAAAAAAAGCATTTAAGGTTGCGGGAAAGGGACTCCTTAAATCTGCCCCTAGTCTTTTGGCTGTTTTGGGAATAGTGGGACTGACCTTAGGGATACTGACACCGGAGACAATTTCTAATATGGTAGGTGCAGAAGCTGGATTTACCGCAACCATTATAGCAGCGGTACTGGGTGCAATTACACTGATACCCTCACTGGTGGCCTTTCCATTGGCGGGATCCCTGCTGCGTTCAGGTGCCACAGTAACAACAATTTCTGCCTTCATTACAACACTGGTTATGGTAGGAATTGTAACCGCTCCCATGGAGATAAAAACATTGGGTAAAAAATTCACCCTTATGCGAAATGGGTTGGGATTTTTGTTTGCACTTTTAATTGCAGGAATTATGGGGATGATATTATGATGGGAATAATTAAGAGATTTAAGATGCCAATAATCATTGGACTAATATTTGCAGCACTGTATATCATTGAGCCCACTATGGCTGAAAAATCCACTGATGTGACAAGGAACTACTTTAAGGAGATGGCCTTGATAATGCCACCGGTGTTTCTGTTGATGGGGCTGATGGAAGTGTGGGTCCCAAAGGACCAGATACAGAATTGGCTAGGAAGTGATTCTGGGATTAGGGGGGGATTGATTTCCCTATTACTGGGAACATTGCCTACAGGACCTTTGTATGTTGCGTTTCCAATGACTGCAACATTGTTGAGAAAAGGAGCCAGCATAGGCAATATGGTATTATTTCTGGGTTCCTGGGCAGCCCTAAAGATACCGCAGCTGATGGTGGAAATAAAATTTCTGGGGATTCCCTTCACGGGATTAAGATTTGTTCTTACTCTTACCGGATTGGTAATTATGGGATTTATTATGGATGCGTCACTTGGACGCTCTTCCGCGGAGGATTGGCTTCCGAAAGATAAGGATGAAGTGATGAAAAAAGATAAAGCTGAATCACATTGAAAAAGAATGGTTAAGGCCTTTTCTAACTATGACAAGGTTTTTCATTATCAAAGGAGACATCTCTATTTAGTTTTATTAATACTGATTGTAAAAAGCACCAAGAAATTTACAGTCAGTACCTGTAGGCCAAATAATTATACATGGAGATAATTTGTTCTCCAGATAAGAATTTCTTTATCGGTTGCCGACAGTCCAAAACCATTGAACAGAGGAAGGTTTGGCTACACTTAGTACCGGAAAAGAATTGTTAATATACTTCTCTGAGCATTGACGACAATAAAAGAATGATTGATAGGTAAGCCATATTTTTGCAACAGCGTAAATTCATGTATTTATCAATATTCTAAACAAGATCATCTTAAGATTTTTAACGTTTTTCACAAACTCAGTTTATCAGTCCAGCTTAAGCAACTGTCGATATTTTGCATGCAATTTTGACAATAGGGCTAATAATTGATATAATACATATGTTATAGGCTATGTTTTGTTATGGGCTGTATTTTGATTCTCTAGAGGAATCAAAATACAGCCTACTTATTTTATTGAAGAAGGAGGGCCAAAATTGATAGAACTTGTAAATATATCAAAATCATATGATGGTAAAATCAACGTGATAGAGAAACTAAATTTAAAAATCAACAAAGGAGAAATAGTTGTTTTGATTGGTGAATCAGGATGTGGAAAGACTACAACCTTAAGAATGATTAACCGACTTAATGAGCCAACTGGTGGAACAATAATGATTGATGGACAGGATTACAAAAAAATGAGTAAGATAGAGCTAAGAAGACAGCTAGGCTATGTTATTCAGAAGGTTGGACTGATGCCGCATCTGACAGTAGGAAAGAATATTGAGATGATCCCTGAGCTCAAGGGATGGGATAAGGAAAAGAGAAAGGAAAGGGCGTACGAGCTTCTTACTACTGTTGACCTACCACCAGAGGACTACTACGATAGATACCCCCATGAATTATCAGGGGGACAGCAGCAGCGTGTAGGAGTTGCTAGAGCCTTGGCTGTTAATCCTGATATTATACTTATGGATGAACCCTTCAGTGCATTGGATCCAGTTACAAGGGAGCAGCTGCAGAAAGAGCTTCTACGACTTCAGGATGAGCTTGGGAAGACAATCGTATTTGTCACTCATGACATGGACGAAGCACTAAAGATTGGAGATAGGATTGCAGTAATGAAGGATGGAAAGATAATTCAGTATGATACGCCAGAAGAAATTCTGAAGAATCCAGCTGATGATTTCGTGGAGTACTTTGTGGGTAAGGATAGGCTTTGGAAGTCACCTGAGATGTTGCGAGCAAGTGATATCATGCACAAATCTCTAATTACGGTTGGTCAGAGGCGTACACCAGCTCAAGTTATTGAGGTTATGAAGGAGAAGGATCTTGAGACACTCTTCATTGTTGAAAAAGAAACCAGTAAGCCTCAGCCACCAATTGGCTATATCACAAGAGAAAGTCTAAGAGAACAGGGCTCCAATGAATCCAAGATGTCTGATATATGCAATAGAGAATTTGAAACCGTGCAGCATGATTCAAAAATGACGGATGTCTTAAAAATCATGGATAATAAACTCGTTCGATCCTTGCCTGTACTGGATGATAATGGGAACCTGATAGGTATGATTACAAGAGCCTCCATTTTGAATCTTATTACAAAGGCTGTTGTCAATGAGGAAGAAAATCAATAGAAGGGATTGATCTAGATGAATGATATGAATTTTTTTCAATTTATGGCTTCAAGATCTGATGAGCTTATCAGATTAACTATACAACATATTCAGATTACTGGATTGGCAGTTTTATTGGCGGTAATGCTAGGTGTTCCCGTAGGGATTTTCATAAGCAAGAACAGAAGTCTCCGCTCGCCCATATTGGGTTTGGCAAATGTTTTTCAAACAATACCTTCATTGGCACTGTTTGGATTGATTATTCCCTTGCTGGGAACAGGATACGTACCCTCGGTTTTTGTGCTATTTCTGTATGCACTACTTCCCATAATAAAAAATACATTCATTGGAATTAATAGTGTTGAAGAATCCATAATTGATGCAGGACGTGGAATGGGGATGACAACAAATCAGATACTGACAAAGGTTGAAATGCCATTGGCACTGCCTGTAATAATGGGTGGAATAAGGATTTCCACGGTAATCAATATTGGAACAGCTACAATAGCTGCTTTGATTGGAGCAGGAGGCCTTGGGGAAATGATTTTCAAGGGGATAAGCATGGCAAGTGATAACATGGTATTGGCAGGTGCAGTTCCAACAGCACTACTTGCCATATTCATGGACAAGGTATTGGGTATGGTTGAAACAAAGCTTACACCAATTGGAATTACAAGCCAAAAGGACAAAGCTAACTAAAATAGGAGGAGATGTATATTATGAGAAAATTAATAGCACTTGGATTGATTATGGTACTTGCTCTGGGAGCTCTCACAGGATGTGGGGGAAGTGAGAAAGTCATAAAAATTGGACACAAGAACTATACTGAACAGAGAATAGTAGGACAATTATTTTCAAAAATAATAGAGGCAAAAACAGATTACGAAACGGAAGTGACAGAGTTTGGATCAACCAGCATAGTATTTGGTGCCATACAGGAGGATGAGGTTGATGTTTATGGTGAATATACCGGAACAGCCTACACAGCTCTCCTTGGAGAATCTGAGCTGAATGATCCCCAAGAGGTGTATGATTATGTGAAAGCAAGCTTTGAGGAGGAATTGAACCTTTACTGGCTTGATGCTATGGGCTTCAACAACACCTACACTTTTAGCGTAGTTCCTGAAGTTGCAGAGGAATACGGCCTGGAAACCATATCTGATTTGGTGGAGGTATCAGATGAGCTTGTTCTAGGAGCAGTCTATGAATTCATAGAACGTGAGGATGGATTACCAGGGGTGCAGGAATTCTATGGTGGATTCGAGTTCAAGGATGTAATAGGTTTGGATCCAGGTCTTAGATATAATGTAGTTGAAGAGAAAAAGGTAGACGTCATAGATGCTTTCAGTACAGATGGTAAAATACTTGTTTACGATCTGAAGGTGCTTGAGGACGACAAGCAATTCTTCCCACCTTACTATGCAGCACCTGTTGTAACAGAGGATATCTACAACAACTATCCTGATGTAGTTGAAGCTCTGAACCTTCTTGGTGGAGTTCTTACAGATGAAACAATGCAGGAGCTTAACTACAAGGTTGGGGAAGAGGGTATGGACCCTGAAGCAGTTGCGGAAGAATTCCTTACTGAAAATGGTATAATATAGTTCGAAGTCTGAACGGGTTTTAGTGCTCTTTGTCAACTTAATGAGAAGGGATTTTAAGAATTCCTTCTTCTCTGTTGACAGGGAGCTTCTTTTGTTTTTGAATATGATTTATAATAAGATTAGACCAGGACACATAAGAATTGTATTATGACTCACAAATGTTGATATTTAGAAGGGTTGGATGACAGTGAAGCAATTTGGGATGATGGTTGGATTGAATAGGAAGGATGCCTTTGAGGGATGGTTCTGTAAAATTGACGACATGGAAAAGAATCTTATGTTTTCCATAATTTTGGGATACTCCACACATCTTAAAACAAAGCATGCATTTATTCAGTTCCAGGATAGTATAAGACACAAAACCATATATAAATCCTACCCAATTGAAGCCATGGAGTGGGCAAGGGATCCTTTCATGCTTGAGATAGGACGTAACAAGCTG
>JANKMX010000012.1:35345-48994 GCA_024649995.1 Gudongella sp.
AAGAGGGGTATTGTTCTGGATTTTGAAGCTGAGGGGACAAGAGTAAAGGCGGATTTAAGGTTTGGGGATTTTACACCCATTAGGAAAACCTTGCTTAAACCAAATATAATGGGGTGGCTAACATATTTTCCCAATGAATGCAACCACTCGATTATCAGCATGAACCACACAGTATCCGGATCAATAAGTATCGATGAGCGTTCTTTGGAGATCAAGGACTCTACCGGTTACCTGGAAAAGGATTGGGGAACCAGCTTTCCCAGGGAGTATGTATGGGTTCAGGCTAATGACTGGGATAATAGCTCTGTTGTTTTCAGTTACGCTACCGTGCCTATTCTTGGTAGATATGCCAGAGGATTCTTTCTTGTTCTTCACCATGAAGGGGAGGAGTATAGATTCTCTAGCATTGAAGGCAGCAGAATATCTGGTTTTAGTGTTTCTCAGGATTCATTCTCTGCTGTCATTAGAGAGAAGGATATGGAGATAACCATAAAAGCAAAACAATCAAATCCAGTGGAGCTGTCTTCACCTGAAAGAGGGGAGATGAAGTCTCACATAAAGGAATCTCTTGATGGAACTCTTGAACTTTTACTTAAGAGCAAGGGTGCTGATGCAATTTCATTGTACAGTAAAAGGGCAACTATAGATGTGAATTTTGTAGTTTAATTTGATAATTATAGAAAACCGGAAGGCAGGATTTTATCACTTCCGGTTTTTTGCTGCTCAACAAAGGGTATCATAGAACCATCACCCAGAATATTGGAGGACCAATGTCAAGTTCAATTATTGGGAATAGGGGAGCATATAAAAATTCTATTTAAAATGAATGAATTATTTAATTAAGACAAAAATTTTAGAACCTCCATTTCAAAAATATTTTCGGCGGTTAGTCTTTTGCCAAAGATCAGGAGTTTGTTTACATAATCAAAGCTTGTGGTAGAAGTAAGACAAGCATTATTTTCAATTAGGGTTTGAAACTTTGTTAGGCAAGCAAGGAGGAGTAAACTGATGAATAGAAAATGGATTATTCTAGCTATAGTATTGGGATTTTTGTTGATATTCTGGCAAATGGGAGGATTAGACTATCTTCTGGCACGTACAGTTTTTGCACCGGACCATGATTCTGAAATCCTGGAAGAGGAGACTACCGAAGAGGGAGAGGAGCTGGAGAAGCTACCAACGGCAGAGGAGGAACAAATGGAGATTTCTGAAGAGGATGCGATTATCTATTCCACACAAGACCTTACCTATGAAATAGAGGTAATTGGAGAAGGCTTGGAAATACCATGGGAGATACTACCCCTTTCCAATGGAAGATTCCTGGTAACTGAAAGGCCAGGAAGGGTCCTTGTTCTTGATAAGGGTGAAATCTATAGTTTACAGGGTGTTGAGCACATTGGCGAAGGTGGTCTCTTGGGACTCGAGAAAAGCCCTGATTTTGATAGTGATGGTCATGTATTCCTATATTACACCTACAGGGAGGGGAGCCAGATACTCAACAGGGTCTCAAGGTTTACACTTGAGGAGGATACACTGGTGGATGAGACATATATACTGGATAGGATCCCAGGATCAAGGTTCCATAATGGTGGAAGGCTTAAGTTTGGACCTGATGAAAAGCTTTATGTAACAACAGGTGATTCACAGGAACCAAACCTCTCACAGGATGTAGTTTCACTTGCAGGTAAGATTCTTAGAATAAATCCTGACGGAAGCATTCCTGATGACAACCCCTTTGAGGAAAGTCCAGTATATGCCTATGGGCTTAGAAATCCCCAGGGACTGGCGTGGCATCCCATAAGTGGAGATTTATATGCCAGCGATCATGGACCAAGCAGCCAGGATGAAGTAAACAGAATAGTTCCAGGTGGGAATTACGGATGGCCAAATGTCACATGTGCTGATGGAGAGTCCCAATATGAGGACCCCGTTGCCTGCTACTCTGAATTCACAATGGCTCCCTCTGGACTAGGCTTCCTACCATGGGACAATTTGGAAGAATCACCCTTGTATGTTGGAGGACTTAGGGGAAGCATGGTAATTAGAATAGACCTTGATCCTGAAGGGAATCTAATCCGTCAGGACCAGCTGTTTGGTGATTTCGGAAGGATAAGAACAGTGGTATATCATAAAGGCTCAATATACATTGCAACTAACAACAGGGATGGAAGAGGAGTGGTCAGGGAGAATGATGATAAGATCCTAAAGATCACGCCAGTTCTGCCATCAAACTAGTTAGGTGTGAAAGAGATAGTCCTGGAAACCTGAAAGGGATACTTGGGCTCTATCTTGATATGACAATAAGGACCTTGATGTTTACCAGTTTCCTGTTCCGGGCAAGTATATAATATAGGGACAAGGTAAGAATCTATGACATTTATCAAACAAGTGCATATGCTTTGACACCTATGATTGAACGGACTAACCTTAAGTAGTTATTGACGGGGGAGGAAGCAATGAAAGATCAGATTGGTAAAGATAATAGAAAAAATGATAATAGTCGGATTGAGAAGGATACAGTTTATAGAGATAGAGAAACAAGTCCTTATAGCAAGGAAGGTAGAAATGCAAAGGGTGCTCAAGAAGGCAAGCTCCTGGTAGGTGTTTTCGAAAAGGTCGATGAGGCTTTGGACGTTATCAATCGACTGAAGGAAGTTGGCTACAAGGAAACAGAAATAACAGTGGCAGTGAAGGATGATGAGAAACGGGAACAACTAGATGACCAGGCAGATATAGCTGTTGACTCTCAGGCTTACGCTGAGAAGATGTCAGGAGGGGCTGCAATTGGTGGAGCTCTAGGCGGTCTCTATGCAGCGCTACCAGCTCTAGGATTGGTTACAATCCCTGGAATAGGGCCTATCCTGGCAGCGGGTCCCTTAGTAGGGATACTTGGAGGCGTAGCTGCAGGTGGTTTAACCGGTGGCCTTATTGGAGCACTGGTTGAGTATGGGGTTGATGAGGAAGATGCCAAGAGTTACGAATATTTGGTTGATCAGGGCAAAATCATCATACTCGTTGAAAACAAGGAAAACCTTCTCGATGATGTTTATATGGCATTTAGACAGAACAATACAATTGTTGGCGGAAGAAAATGGTAAAATCCAGGTAAAAAATTTTGAACAATAAATTAAAGATGAAAAGCATACTAGATTTGTTGACAAGAATAAAAATTAAGAGTACAATAAACTAAATTTAATTACAAAAGCGAAGAACAGAAGTAGTAGATATGTTGGTATTGTTCAGAGAGAAGATGGTTGGTGTGAATCTTCACAATCCATATATTGAAGCAGTCTCGGAGCTTTGAACCGAAATAGTAATAAGTAGGCTTCAACGGAGATCCACCGTTATCAGAGGAGAAAGTATCGGCATTATTATTTGCCCGTACTGTATGAGTGCAGAGTTAATCTCTGAATTTAGGTGGTACCACGGATTAAGAATTCGCCCTAGGCTTTGTAAGCTTAGGGCTTTTTATATACTATTTTCAAGAAAGGATGAGGATTATGACAGGGAATGAATTAAGAAAACTTTACGTATCATACTACAAAGAAAGGGGACATGAATTAACTGCAGCCGGATCATTAGTTCCTGAAAATGATGCTAGCGTTCTCTACACAACTGCTGGAATGCAACCACTTACTCCTTATCTTTTAGGAGAAGAGCATCCATTGGGGAAACGACTTGTGAATGTACAAAGATGTGTAAGAACAGGAGATATCGAGGAAGTAGGGGATGATTATCACCTTACTGTTTTTGAAATGCTAGGTAATTGGTCACTTGGCGACTATTTTAAAAAAGAAGCTATCTCCATGAGTTATGAATTTTTAACAGATAAAATTGGAATACCTCCTTCCAAATTGGCAGTGACTGTTTATGAAGGCAATGATATCGTACCTTATGATTCGGAAGCAGCAGACACTTGGATTGATTTAGGTATCAATAAAAATCAGATCTACTATTATGGTGATGATGAGAATTGGTGGGGACCAACAGGAGAGACGGGACCTTGTGGTCCTGATTCAGAAATGTTTTACATTAATGATACGCCTGATTGCAGTGAAAATTGTGGACCTGCATGCAGTTGTGGCAAATATGTTGAGTTAGGCAATAATGTATTTATGACATACTACAAAGACAAAGAAGGAAATCTGACTGAATTAGAACAAAAGAATATAGATGTAGGTTTGGGATTTGAACGACTACTGATTCTTGCAAATCATTTCCAAAACGTATACGAAACTGATTTATTTTTGCCACTGATTAAGCGACTAGAACAACTGAGTGGATTCAAATACGACGCATATAATGAGAAGAGTTTTAGAATCATATGTGACCATGTAAGAGCCTCGGTATTTATTCTTGCTGATTCACAAAAAATTGTCCCAACAAATTCCGAACAAGGGTACATACTTAGAAGAATTATACGACGAACAATACGGATGATGTTTAAATTAGGCATTGAAGAAAATATTATGCTTGAACTAGCAGAAAAAGTTATTGAAATATATTGTGAAGCATATCCAGAAATTCAATCCTGCAAAAATCATGTATTTGAAGAACTAGAAAAGGAATATATTAAATTTACCAAGACTCTGCAAGGTGGACTAAAAATGGCTAACAAGTATCTTGATGAGTTAAATATAGGTGAATGCTTAAGTGGAGAGAAAGCATTTAAGTTATACGACACGTATGGATTTCCCATTGAGTTTACACTCGAGCTGGCACAAGAAAAAGATGTTTTTGTTGATGTGGAAGGTTTTCGATTGAAATTTGAAGAACATCAGAAAAAATCTAGAAGTGGAGCTGCTGAAAAATTTAAAGGTGGTTTGGCAGATCATAACAGCAACACTATTAGGCTCCATACTGCCACTCATTTACTTAACAGTGCATTAAGAGAAATTTTAGGTAATCATGTATATCAAAAAGGGAGCCATATAAACTCTGAGCGATTGAGATTTGATTTTTCTTTTGATCGAAAACTATCAAAAGAAGAAATTAGTCAAGTTGAAAACATTGTTAATAATGCAATCCAGGAGGAGATTGATGTCGACCGTATGGAAATGAGTTTGGATGATGCTAAGAAAATTGGAGCCATAGGAGCGTTTGAATCAAAATATGAAGATACTATTAATGTGTATAAGATTCCAGGATATTCATTGGAAATTTGCGGAGGACCTCATGTTTCAAACACATCTGAACTGGGATTTTTTAAGATTATTAAAGAACAAAGTTCATCATCGGGAGTAAGAAGAATTAAGGCAATTCTTGATTTGGACAAGAAATGATGAAAAAATAAAATTATCAATTGACAATCTGTCAGTGGCATGTTATTCTACATACATACTGACAGTTTGTCAGTATCGAAGCCGTAATATAAGGGAGGAAGATAAATGCGTGAAGTAAAGGAAGCAGAAGTACGTAAGGCAGAAATAATGGACGCTGCAAAAATACTATTTCATAACAAAGGATACTTAAGCACGACAACACAGGACATTATTGATGAGGTAGGTATTTCCAGGGGATTGCTATACTACCATTTTAAATCGAAGGAGGATATATTGTTTGCTATTGTTGAAAAACATATTGGTCCTTTGATAGCAGTATTTAAGTCAATAGCCAATGATCAAACACAATCTGCAAAGGAAAAGGTCAAATCTTTTCTTAACAGTACAATGATTCAGGAATCATCAGCAATGGAGGAGGATTATTCTCTTCATGAAGCCATCCAGTTGCCAGAAAACACTTTTATGATGGATAGAATTAACCACAAGCTTTCCCTTGCGATGACATCGTGTTTTTCAGAAATCATTCAACAAGGGAATGAAGACGGTGTTTTTCATGTTAAGTACCCAAAAGAAACAGCTGCATATTTGATGACAGGTTATCTATTTGTGGTTAACAGTAGGTCCTTTGATCGTGACATCGACAAAGCTATGAATTACTTGGAAGCGTTCAAAATTTTGCTAAGCATGGCACTTGGAGTAGAAGATTTATTTGAAGAATAGTTAGTCCAATAGCACATCAACTATTGGATTCATTTTTAACCTATGACTGACTAACAGTCAGTCAGTAAACTGAATTAAACTTATATAAGGAGAGTGTTACAGTGAAAAGTAGAGTTTTTTCTAAGGTAATGGCAAGTATGTTCGTAATTATTTTGTTGATGAGTGCTTCAGTAATTCCAGTAAATGCCTCTGATTCAAATACACAAGAAGGTAAAACCCCTTCAGGAATTCCCATTGAGGAGATGGAGAGGGAAATAGATGATTATGTTTCAGCATACATAGGAAAGACTGCTCCCGGGGCTGCAGTAGCAGTCGTGAAAGATGGCAAGGTTATTTTTCAGAAAGGATATGGTTATGCTGATCTGGAAAATCAAATTCCTGTTGATCCACAACAGACGGTTTTTGAATGGGCATCGACCAGTAAATTGTTTACATGGACATCTGTGATGCAACTGGTGGAAAATGGAAAGCTTGATCTGGACACAAACATATCTGAATATCTTCCTCAGGATTTTGCTGGAAAGCTTGAATACCAGCAACCTATAACCATGAGGGATATTATGAACCACGCATCTGGCTTTGGTGATTATGCTTTCAACATAATTGTCTTTTCAGAGGATCAGTTGGTTTCTTTAGAGGAAGCTATCTTAAGAGATAAGCCTGAACAATATTATGAAGTGGGCACAGCCAGTGCCTATAGCAATTATGCAACATCTCTTGCTGGGTATTTGGTACAGACATTAAGCGATCAGAACATTGAGGATTACGAAAAAGAGAATATCTTTAGTGTGTTATCGATGGAGAACACTTCTGCACACCCTACGTTTGAAGACAATATAAGTATCCTGGGAAATAAGGCTCAAGGGTATTTACCGGATCAAGAGGGTGGATTCCAGCCCGGAAACTGGTCATATATTTCTCATTTGCCCGCAGGATCAATTAATGGTACTGTTGTGGATTTTGCAAAATTTGCCATTGCACTCACACCTGGCAAAGGTGAAGAATCTTTGTTGTTTAAAAATCCAGATACATTGGATACCATGTTATCTCCAAGCTATGACCCAACGGGAGAAATGGTTGGAACTTCACACGGTTTCTTTGAGTATGTTGGAGAATACCAGACATTTGGTCATGGAGGAAATACAGCAGCATTCTCAAGCCAGTTTGCAGTTGTCCCGGAAGAAAGGTTTGGGATTGTAATCCTAACAAATGCGTACCTTGAGATGGACATCCTTTTTGGATTGCAGGATCTATTACTTGGATGTGACCGTAACGAAATAAGAGTGCCTGATAAGGTGTTGCCCTCTTCGAACAAGGTCGTTGGCAAGTATGTTCCAATGGAACGACAGGTAGGTAATTTCCTGGATTTCGCAAAATACTTGGGATTGTATGAAGTTAGAGCTACCGGGGAGAATGAGATTACCATGAACATAGGTGAATATCAAGGAAAGTATCTCCAGACCGAACCGTATCAATATGAATTGATTGATGACAATATACCATTGTTTAGAAACATATATCCAGTTCTAAGCTTCAGCCTTGAGAATGATAAAGTTGATCAAATTGTCGTGGGGAATGGAATGGATCTATCTCCATTGCCCAAGGGTAGAACAGTCCCGTTTCTGATTGGCAGCATACTAACGTTGCTACTTAGCATATTATTCTTTTTTACTGTTCTTGTGGTACTGATGATTGCTGCCATAAAACGTAGAAATATAGAAATTGAACCAGCGAGAAGAAGATTTTTAAAGTATCAGCTAATACTGGTACTCGCCGGAACAGCTTTTATCGTCAATAATCTGATTCCAGTCGTAAAAATAATGACAAGCAATTTTCGCACCTACTCAGAAATGGAGCCATTCATTATGTTCAACTATCCATTGCTTGCTGTGGCAATTATTACCGTGACACTTTCTTCCGTCTGGATTAGGAAGAGTAATTCCGTTACAAAAAAGGACAAAGCCATGCATTTCGCATCCGTAATATTTTCAATGTCGCTTTTAGGAATTCTATGGCACTGGAACTTCTTTGCAATTGTTGGGTAAAATTTTATCTTGTTTACCAAACAAGATAATAATGATACTAATCTTCTAGTAAGTTCAAGAATATGTTAGAATTTGATTAGGGTATATTTAACGATTAGCTTGCAATGGTCAGAGATTTAGGAGAAAATCCAACAAACTTTTCAAGAGAGGGATCATATGTGTACTGGAATAAAAATTAATTACGATGACGGCTGTATATTGGGAAGAACGATGGATTACGAGTCACCCATGAACTACAATGTATTGTACTTTCCAAGAAATTACAATTATGGGATGGATCTTACAGGACGGCCACTTTATTCGAAATACAGGATGCTTGGGATTTGCTTCCATAATAGGGATCCATTAAAAGATGGCGTAAATGAGCATGGACTGATTGGAATAACCAATGATTTCAAGGGCTTTAACCTGTATCCTCAGAAAACCAATCCCAATAAGACAAATGTATCAAGCCTGGACTACTTCAACTATGCACTTGCAAACTATAAATCCGTTGAAGAGCTGGTGAATGATCTGACCAACATTCATATGGCGACACACAATCATTTAGGAGAAAAGGTGATTTCACCTGATTTTCATTTTATGTTTTCTGATTCCACAAGGAGATGTGTGGTTATAGAACCGAAGGGTGGAGAGTTGACCTGGTATGACAATCCTTACGATGTCATGACCAATTCTCCTGGGTTTAAGTCCCATGTCAGAAGACTTAAGGAGCATATGGATGTGGAAAAACTTGAGGAATTTAATTCATCCAAGGATCTGCCCGGAGGATATGACCCTGTGTCCAGGTTCATCAAGGCTTTTTATATGACAAGAATGAGCAAGATGGCATCAGGCTACCAGGAGGCACTTTCATATTTCTATAGTATAATGAATGCTATGACCCTGCCGGATGGTTTTATCAGAAACAAGAAGTACAGATATACAACCTACACAAGGTATATCTGTTCCTATGACACTAAGAGTATGGAAATGACCGTAAAGTCAGATACAAATCCATTGGTATATAGATTAAGCTTTGATGATATTGTTGATAAGGACAAAAGGCAGGAGTTTTTCATCGAAATGGAGTTTAAGGTTCAAAATCTTATGGAGAGTGAGAGATGAGGGTTTATCTAGGACTTAAATATCACAGGGATTATAGAAACGGCGAGATAATTGAAGAGATTCTAAGGATTCTTGAGGGAAATGGCTATGACACAAGCTGTATAGTTAAGGATTACGCCATGGGAAGGGAATGTTGCACCAATCCCACTGACTTGATGGAGGAGACATTTAAGAGGATTGACTCCTGTGACCTTGTGGTCATTGAGTTCAGCGAAAAGGGAGTTGGCTTGGGGATTGAAGCAGGTTACGCCTTTGCAAAGGGAATACCAGTCATAACAATAGCAAGAGCTGGAACCCAAATATCTGAAACTCTGGAAGGGATATCAAGCAGGGTTATTAAATATGGGTCACTGAATGAGCTGAGGGATGTTAAATTCTAGATAATACTACTATTTTTCTTTAAATTGCTATAATATATTAATGAGAATCAATGTAAACTGTTATTATTGTAAGGACAAGATTTGAACTTAGGAAGAGATTATTTGGTGGCGGGTGATAATTTGATTAGATTGGAGAAGGTTTCCAAGGATTTTTTTATAGGTGGAGAAAAGACAAGAGTGATTGATGGTGTTGACCTGCATGTTGATAAGAAGGAGATATTTGGTCTTGTAGGAGAGACTGGAAGTGGAAAGTCTACCATCCTTAGGATGATGAACGGATTTATAGAGCCTGATGAGGGAAGCATCTACCTGATGGACAAAGTTCTGAACAGGGACTCCAGACGTGAGTTGGTGAAGGAAACCTCAATGATTTTCCAGGGCTTTAATCTCTTGGGAAACCTTAATGTCATTGAAAATGTCCTTTTACCAACCAGACTTCGAAAAGGGATTCTTAAAGACAATGTGGACAGGGCAAGGGAGCTCCTGTCTTTTGTTGGGCTATCGGATTTTGAAGAAGCTCATATCCGAAATCTATCTGGAGGACAAAAGCAGCGTGTTGCAATAGCAAGGACCCTTATTACCAATCCAAGGATAATATTCTGTGATGAGCCCACTTCAGCACTTGATGAGAAGATGAGCTATGAAATCCTAAAGCTTCTAAAGGACATAAATGAGAGTTTTGAAACAACCATAGTGATGGTTTCCCATGACATAGGTGTCATTAAGTCTGTTTGCAGTCGTGTTGCTGTTATGGAGGATGGAAGGATATCAGAACTAATTTCCCTTTCACCAAAGGGAATAATTCCAGTTTCCTATAAGGAGGCCTTTTTAAGTGATTGAAAAATACATTAAAACATTCAATAGCTTCAGAACCCCCTTGTTGCAGTCACTTTGGGAGACCCTTGACATGATGCTAGCTGCAATGGCTGCAGCCTTGGCAATTGGTATGGTGCTGGGATTTGTGATGTTTATGACTGGAGCTGGAGGGATATACAGGAATAGGACAATTTATTTTATCACATCAGGACTCATAAATATAACCAGGTCAGTACCATTTATCCTATTTATAATAGTAATGATACCAGTTAACAGGATGATTCTTGGAACAGGATTTGGTGTTGATGCTTCAAAGATTCCACTGGGCTTGATTGGGATTTCCCTATTTGCACGTTTCACCGAGCAAGACCTACTGGATGTCAACAAGAGCATATATGAAACCTCCTATGCTCTAGGAGCCAATATCAGACAGTACTTCACACATTTTTTACTTAGAGAGGCAAGGTCCAGCCTTGTTTTAAGCTTTACATCAACGACTGTAAGCCTCCTATCCTACTCAACAGTTATGGGGATCATCGGTGGAGGTGGACTGGGATACCTTGCAATTAGTGAAGGGTATTACAATTTCAATTATGAACTGATGTGGATAATTATCATACTGATGGTTTTAATTGTCCACGGAATACAAACAGTGGGCAACTATATTGCTGAAAAATTAGACAAAAGATAATGGAGATGATGACTATGAAAAAGATTTTTTTGGTTTTGTTGGTATTTGTGCTAGGTGCATCCTTGATGGGGTGTGCAGCCAATGAACCTGATGGTAATAATGAAATAAATGTAGGGGTTGCATTCTATCCTATGAAGGACATTCTATTGCTAATTGAGGATGACCTTGAAGAGGAAGGTTTTGACCTTGTAATTAACGAGTTTTCAGACTACCAAGTGCCCAACAATCTCCTCCAGAACGAGGAGCTGGATGCAAATATGATACAGCATGACTATTTTCTGCAGATATTCAATGAGTCCAATAATGCTGACCTTGTGACTGTTCAGCCAATCTACCATGCAACATTTGCACTCTATTCCAAGGATTATGAATCTCTGGAGGAAATTCCGGAAGGATCGAGCATAACAATGGCAGATGATGCCACAAACTTCAGCAGATCGCTCTATCTTCTTGGACAGGCGGGACTTTTGACCTTCAATGACGGAAAAACAACTGGCTTGACTGTTGAAGACATCGCCACAAATCCGAAGAGGCTGCAATTTGTTGATAGGGTTCCACTGACAAGTCTGGCACAGAGATATTCGGAGACAGGTCTTGCTGTCATGTATCCAACCTATGCGAGAAGCCTGGAGCTGGTTGGGGATGAACAGAGACTCTATGTTGAGCAGCAGGATGATGTCACTGAAGGCTATGCAATATCCCTGGTTTCACGTGACGACAACAAGAACAGCGAAAAAGTTCAAGCCTTGATCAAACATATTGCAAGTGATGAGGTAAGGGAGTTTCTTACTGATGAATACAGCTGGGCAAGCAAGCCTGCATTTTAAGAAAACTGGATCCATAAAAAAGGTCGACATGGGAAAAAATCATGTCGACCTTTTTTATGCAAGCTAGCTTGGTTATTTGGCATGATAAAGCGGGTATCTATAATGTGGGAAACATTTAACAATGGTTTGCTTAAGTGTTTATAAATTGATGGTCATTTTACAAACCTGACTTATGATACCAAGAGGAATTGCTATTTATGTAGATTGGAGGAATCAAAGTGAAAAGAATTAGGTTGATTTCAATTGTAGTGGCATTTTTACTTATTGGCACAATAGTTCCTGGATTTGGTCAGACACCCTTGCATCTGGAGGAAGCCAGGAGTCTGTATGAGTTGAAGCTGTTTCAAGGGATAAGTGCAAGTGAGTTTGTTCCGGACCTGGAAAGCATGAGCAACAGGGAACAGGCTATGACTATTATTGCCAGGGCACTTCAATGGGACTTGGATATAGGTTCAATCAGCCCCTTTGGGGATGTTAGTAGATGGGCGCAGCCCTACGTTGCTAAGGCATATGAAATTGGAATTACAAATGGGATAAGTGCTACAGAATTTGGTGCAAATAAAAACGTTACACAAAGAGAGCTTGCAACCTGGATGTTAAGAGCCTTGGGATATGATGGACAGGAAGCCTGGGAAAATACTGCCCAGTTAAGTGAACACATAGGGACTAGACTTGAGTCCAGTAAAATGAATTCCCAGATAAACAGGGATGTCCTTGTGGGGATGCTATATTTCTTTATGAAGGAAGGAAGAGAGGTTTCTAGCGATAAGACACTTATTCAGCAGTATGTTGATAAATATCCCCAATATGGATCAATTGCACTTAATGCTGGGATGATTAAGTCAGAAGATGGGCAGACGGAAACCACAAAGATAGGTCTGGTGGTGGATGCAATAGGAATGGAAGACAGTTATATCAACAGAATGGTTTGGGAGGGAATTGAAAGATTTGCGGAGGACAACAACCTTCCAGCCAGTAATTACAGCTACGTTAAAGCAGATTCAGATTCCAACCTGATGGCAGCATTCAATCAGAGAAGTATCATGGACAGCGAGATTGTTGTTGCAAACGGGTTCATTTTCAGGGATGAGATTTCGAGACAGTCAGAACTTAACCCCAGCAAGAAATATATAATCATTGATGACTACGTTGACAGACCAAATGTCACCAGTATGGTTTTCAAGGAGGAGGAGGGGTCCTTTCTGGTTGGACTTGCTGCAGGTCTTAAGGCAGCTGAGGATGGGTCAAACAAGGTCGGCTTCATTGGTGGGATTGAGTTTGGGCTGATACAGGAGTTTGAGGCAGGCTTTGAAGCAGGGGCTAGAGCAGCTAATCCTTCCGTGGAGGTCTTGTTCCAGTATATTGGTAGCTTCGAGGAGGAGTCTTTGGCAAAATCAGCAGCCGCCGCCCTATATGATGAAGGAGTCAATGTCATTTTCCATGCAGCTGGTCCTGCTGGAATGGGTATTGTTGAAGAGGCCAAGGAAAGGTCAGAAAATGGAGAACTTTCTTGGGTCATAGGAGTTGATTATGATCAGTATGAAGACGGAATTTATGCACCAGGCAAATCAGTGGTTCTGACATCAATGCTGAAGAAATTCGACAATGCTGCATATAGTGTCATTGAACAGGTCTTCTCCTATGACTTGGAGGGAGGTTTCATTGAACTTGGAGTGGAAAATGATGGGGTGGGATTGCCAGATTCAAACCCAAATCTAAGTGGGGAAATGAGTAGGAGAATAGAGGATTATATAGAGAAGATATCCTCCGGTGAGATTAGT
>JANKMX010000012.1:49004-50538 GCA_024649995.1 Gudongella sp.
ATTCCATTGGTTCCATCCAGACTTAGATAAAATTAGTCAATAGAGATATCATATAGGTAAAACGAAGATCCATTCCAGGATTTCATCAATTATGAAGCTGGATGGGTCTTTTATTGTACACATTACCATATGATTTTTTTCTCATGAATGCTACAATTGTATCAAGAACAAAGGGGGCGATGGCATGAAGTATGAATTCAAGGATGGATTGGAATTTGCAAAGACTATGGATGAAAAGGACGTGCTTAGGCAATTCAGGGGAAGATTTTATACCAATGATGAAGAAATCTATATGGATGGCAATTCACTTGGTCTTGGTTCAAGGGATGCAGAGGAGTCACTCCATAACATACTGAGGGCGTGGAAAGAGGAGGCAATAAGGATATGGGGAGCTGAAGACGGGAGGTACTTCAACTATTCAAAGGTCCTGGCACACAAGACAAAGGATCTTATCAATGCCGACCCGGAAGAGATTATATTCATGGGAAGCATAACCACCAATATCCATCAGGCCCTTGCAACCTTTTATAAACCGACCAAGGACAGGTACAAGATCATGGTGGATGAGCTGAATTTTCCCTCAGATATCTATGCGACAAAGAGCATGATTGAGCTTAAGGGATACTCTATTGAGGATGCCCTTGTAAGGGTTGGGACCAGGGATGGACGAACCATACTGGAGGAGGATATAATTGCTGAAATGAAGGATGATGTGGCTCTGATCCTTCTACCATCGGTACTCTACAGAAGCTCACAGCTGCTTGATATGGAAAGGGTAACAAGGGAAGCCCATGACAGGGGAATCCTGATTGGTTGGGACCTTGCCCATTCCATGGGATCTGTGCCCCATGACTTCAAAAAGATTGACCCGGACTTTGCCGTATGGTGTACCTACAAGTATCTTAACGGTGGGCCGGGAGCAACTGCGGGGATGTTCATCAACAGGAGACACTTTGGGAAATCCTCAGGGCTTAAGGGCTGGTTTGGCAGCAAGGATGAGAGCCAGTTCCTTATGAGCCATGATTTTGACCAGGACAGGGATGCAAATGGTTGGCTACTTGGAACCCACAGCCTATTCTCAATGGCACCAATAGAAGGTTCACTGAACATTTTCAATGAAGCGGGGATGGTTAACATAAGGAATAAGTCTCTCCATATAACGGCTTATCTCATGTATCTGATCGATAGCAAGTTGGCCAGGTACGGATATTCAGTTGGTAATCCAAGGGAGGATTCCCGCAGGGGAGGTCACGTAGCCCTTGAGCATGAGGAGGCCTATAGAATAAGCCTGGCCTTAAGGGATAAGAAGGTTATACCTGACTACAGGGAGCCCAATGTAATCAGATTGGCACCTATAGCCCTTTACAATACCTACCAGGAGGTTTATAGACTGGTTGAAGTCCTTGAAGAGATAACTGTTTCAAAAATATACGAAAATTATACCCTGGATAGGGTCACTGTACTTTAGAACCCTTATAGTAGACCGGTTGGGAGCATTCCTGACCGGTTTAGATTTTCCTGAGACCTGGATATC
>JANKMX010000013.1:0-14595 GCA_024649995.1 Gudongella sp.
GACAGTAAAAAGCCCCATCAAACCGTATTTCTGCCTGTCCCGCCTATAGGAGTGGCAGAGATCCTCCCTATCATATGTTGAAATGTCAATCACAGTAATGTTTTCCTCTCCAACTCCCATTTCCAGCAGAATCCTTTTGTTTATCTCCTGTAGATTAATTAGATACTGCTCATCTGAAACCTGCCCTATCAGATCATCCCATTGATTAAACCGTCTTTTGAATAGACTGCTTACATCCTCCCTCACCAGAAAGTCGTCCTTCCCAATGGCAGGTCCAATAACTGCTATCATATCCCCTGGGGATGAACCGTATTCCGATACCATTGCCTGTATCCCATTCTCCACAATTTTTTCAAGGGTACCCTTCCAGCCGGAGTGGATGTTTCCCTGGACCATCATCACCGGGTCAAATAGAATTACGGGTACGCAATCTGCGAATCTAGTGAGCAGAGCTATATCCTTCATATCCGTAACAAGTCCATCTGTATTTGGTATAAACCTCCCAAAGGGACCCTTCTTACCTTCCTCCAAGGAACGAATGGTCTTCACATTCCCGGTATGGGCCTGGTATCCATTGTACAATAGGACCGGGCTTACAGACATGAAATCATATGCTTCAAGAATATGGCTTTGAAGAAGTTCCCTGTCAGGATTAGTGCCTGATCCAACGTCCATATCCCTTGTTGTGAGGCAATGCTTAAGTCCCATCTCCTGAAGTCTGGGCAAATATATAAACCTTTTTCCCTTATTCTCTTGAATTCTATAATCCATTGTCTATTCTGTCCTTCCTGCTTATCAGCTCTCTGTACTGATTCTCCGTATTTATATCACATACATCCATCTGATCCTCCACATGGTACCAATGGATGTCCCCCTTGTTACCACTTATTATCTCAAAGCCACCCTTTTCACCATGAACCCTCTGCAAGGCCTTCCGATATTTGTTTGAAAAAAGAATGGGCATGTGAATCTCACCATCCAAGGTTGGAATTATGATCCCTTTACCTGAAGTTGCAAATGCATGGGTCAAGCCATTTACCAGGGAACAGGAGAGAAGTGGCTGATCACCTGCAATAAAGAGGTAGCCATCTCCTGTCGCCCTCTTCAAGCCACTTTTAACGCTCTCGGCCTGACCCAATTTAGCTTTATGATTTTTTATGGTTTCAACACCATATTTTTTACCTATTTCACCTACTCTTGCATTCCTGTAGACAAGTATCACCTTGGAAAGTCTAGATTTAAGAGCAGTCTTGACAACCCTCTCAACAACCAGGTCCTCCCCGAAGGGAAGCAGCAGCTTGTCACTACCCATACGTCTGGAGAAGCCTGATGCAAGGATTATTCCGTCAATTTTGAGCATCATTTTTCTCCTTTCCATGCCAGTGACCTTCCTACCGCCTTTACCCATTGAGTATACAATTGATTTCTCCCATTCTCCTCCATCCGGGGAGAGTATCTCCTGTCCAAATTCCAATTGTTTACTATTTCCTCCCTGTCAGACCAATATCCCACTGCCAGCCCGGCAAGATAAGCCGCTCCAAGGGCCGTGGTCTCCCTGGTTACTGGTCTTTCAACCTCCAGGTTGAGTATGTCAGACTGAAACTGCATAAGAAAATCATTTTCAACCGCTCCTCCGTCAACCCTAAGGGTCTTCAATGAAATTCCAGAATCCTCCTCCATGGCCTCCAGCACGTCTCTTGTCTGATAGGCTATGGATTCAAGTGCCGCCCTTACTATATGGTCTCCGGTGGTATCCCTGGTCATACCAACTATTGTACCTCTTGCATACATGTCCCAATATGGAGCTCCAATCCCAACAAATGCCGGAACAAAAAATACTCCGTTTGTACTGTCTACCCGCTTGGCCAGATCCTCGGATTCAGCTGCGGTTCGTATGAGCTTAAGCCCATCCCTAAGCCACTGAACCACGGCTCCTGCAACGAAGATACTGCCCTCCAGGGCATAGGTCACTCTTCCATCCACACCCCAGGCTATGGTGGTTATAAGGCCGTTATCTGATTCTATTGGCTCTTCTCCGGTATTCATAAGCATAAAGCACCCTGTTCCATAGGTGTTCTTGACCATTCCCTTATCAAAGCAGGCATGCCCGAACAGGGCCGACTGCTGGTCTCCTGCCATCCCCCCGATTGGAATCCTTGCACCGAAGCTCTTTTCATCTGTATATCCAAATATCCCGGATGAGTCCATTACCTGCGGCAGCATCCCCCGAGGAATATTCAGCTCCTCAAGTAGCTTGTTATCCCACTCCAGAGTTCTAATATTGTAGAGCATGGTTCTGGATGCATTTGAATAATCGGTCTTATGAACCTTCCCTCCTGTCAGGTTCCAAAGAAGCCAGGTGTCCACTGTCCCAAAAATTAGATCCCCGTTCTCAGCCTTTACCCTTGCACCCTCAACATTGTCGAGAATCCATTGAATCTTGGTCCCTGAAAAATATGCATCGATTAGAAGTCCTGTATTTCTTTTTACATAATCAGAAAGTCCTCTGTCCTTAAGGTCCTCACAATATTCGGCGGTCCTTCGACACTGCCAGACAATTGCATTGTAAATGGGTCTGCCCGTATTCTTATCCCAAACTATTGTTGTTTCCCTCTGATTTGTTATACCAATTGCAGCTACTTCATTTGGTGTTACCGAAGCACTGTCCATGACCTCTCTGATTACACCTGACTGGGTCCCCCATATTTCCATTGGATCGTGCTCAACCCAAGCTTCCTGTGGATAATACTGCTTAAACTCCTTTTGTGCCATTCCATGGATTTTACCTTGTTTATCGAACAAAATCGCCCTTGAGCTTGTTGTACCCTGATCCAAGGCAAGTATATAATTTTTAGTCAACCCTATCACCCCTTTGCCCTTTTATTAATTATATCAATAATTTGCCCAGAATTTTGGATTTCCTTCAATTTTATTCATCAAAAAGAAAGAAGCCCCTTCAGGCTTCCTTCTATCCCCCTCCCACGGGAGGGAAAAGGGACATTACATCCCCATCCTTCAACTTGTACTCAGGAGATGTTCTTATTCCATTCACCAATAGAATGGCAACATCCTCAAGAGCTACTCCAATCTGTTCAAGAAGGCTTTCCACACTTATATCTTCCTGAATCTCTAGAGTTTCCTTCTTCTTGTCATCAATTCTGAGTGTGGCAAAATATCTGACTTCAATCTTTATCATTACAATCCCAGTTCCTTCAATTTGGCTTCGGTAGGAATTCCATCCTCTCCCCAGCCTCTTTCCTTGTAGTATTCGCCCAGCATTTCATCAAGCTTGTTGACCCAGCCCTTGCTTGGTCCTTCTGGTATTGGATCTACAAGAAGTCTCTTAGGCAGTGTATCTTCAGCCGAAGTTACTCCTGCAAGAAGGTTGAACTGCTTCTCAATGTTGTATATTCTGTCTCCTATGGCAAGAATGTCATTGCCCGTAAAGTCGGTTCCGGCAATTACATTGTACATCTCTGCATAATCATCGGCACCCAGTGCAAATGATGTGAACAGACAAACTCCAAGTGAGTCTATTGCTGCTGTAAGATCTTGGAATATCTTAACCCAGGTTGGTTTAGCCTTGGTTTCAAATCTGTCCAGCTGCTCAGGAAGTCCAAGAATCTCTGGGGATATTGTATAGCCTCTAACGTGGCATCCACCTCTGTTGCTGGTTGCATAGTTAAGTCCGATACCCATTATTCCTCTTGGGTCATAGGCTGGCATTTCAAGCTTCTTAACGGTCATTGACAGTTCAGGTGCTCCATAGCCGTCTGTCAATCTGTATGAGCCTTGAGCCATTTTTGCGCCAAGTCCCTGGCCATAGCCCATTCTCTTCACCCATTCAGCTATATCCGTTCCATTTCCAAACTCAAGCTCAAGACCATCCAACTCGTCATCCTTGATGTATCCCCTCTGATGAAGCTCAATAGCAGCCGCTATGGTGGCTCCTGCAGAGATTGTATCCAGACCCATTTCATTACACCAATGGTTGGCCATGATTATTGAATCCATATCATTGATTCCACAGTCTGACCCGAATGACCATAGGGTTTCATACTCAGGTCCTCCACCTTCCCAGTCTCCGGACTTGACGTATCTTCCGCAGCCAATTGGGCACCTGTAGCAGGCCGTTCTCTTGATAAGGTATTTGTCTGCCAAGGTCTCACCACTAATATCGTCTGCCTTCTCGAACTGGGATACCTGGAAATTGTTTGTTGGGAGTGAGCCAAGCTCGTTCAGGATATTCACAAGTACTGCAGTACCATATGTGGGAAGTCCTTCTCCAGTAACTCCATTTTCCTTTATCTTTGCCAATTGTTTCTTGTTAAGCTCCTTGATTCTGTCCTGATCAGGTACTTCGGGCTTTCCGGAGCCCTTTACAACTATTGCCTTAAGGTTTTTGGAACCCATAACAGCGCCAACTCCAGATCTTCCTGCAGCCCTGTCCTCGTCATTCATTATGGCGGCAATATGTGAAAGATTCTCTCCTCCAGGTCCTATAGCAAGAACCTTGCATCCTTTTTCATGCTTCTCTTCTAGCTTCTTTGTGGTGTTTGAAACCGTCGTTCCCCAAAGGTCAGCAGCCGACAGAAGCTCAACCTTGTCATCCTCGATGCTCAGATAAACAGGCTCCTCTGATTTTCCCTCAAAGGCTATGATGTCCCAGCCTGCAAACTTAAGCTCCGCTCCCCATTTACCACCTGAGTTTGAGGATGCAATTGTGTTTGAAAGTGGTGATTTTGTTACTACCATATACCTACCACCTGTTGCAACAGGGTTTCCAGTCATTGGACCTGTAACCACAAACAGCTTGTTTTCAGGACTTAGTGGATCCACTTTTGGGTCTACCTCATCCATCATCATCTTGGTGCCAAGTCCTCTACCACCGATGAATTTTTTTGCCATTTCCAGATCAAGTTCTTCTGTTTTCCATGTTCCATCTGTCAAGTTTACTCTCAGAATATTGCCATTGTAACCATACATATGTATCCATCCTCCTTCTCTTTTCTTCTTATACTTCCATATATAATATATTGCAAATATTATGCCAACTTTTCCAAAATGAAAAAAGTTGGCACAAGGGCTATTTTTTAACTTTTCTAATAATTCAATCTACTTTCTCGATTAGCAAGGATTATGATTGTTCCATATCAGAGCATTATCCTGTCATTTCAGGCGCTCCATAATGGAGCATTGTTCCATTATGGAGCTTCAATTTCATATTTCTCGATTTTTCTATATAAAGTGTTTCTGCCAATCCCAAGTTTTTTTGCTGCCAAAGTGATGTTTCCCTCATATTTCTTTAAGATCCTCCTGATATGGTAGGACTCCATATCCTCCAGGGTAAGGTCTTCAGCCTCTTTTGCAATGGATGCAGTGGGGATTCGTCTTTCAAAGCTATCAGTTGGGAGGGATTCTGTGTTGATTATAAGCTCCACGAGATTTTCAAGCTCTCTGATATTCCCGGGCCAATCGTAGTCCTGCAGCATCTCCATGTAGTAATCCGGAACGTCGACGGCCTTCTTGCTTAGACTTCTGGACTTTCTCATCATGAAAAAATCAAACAGGAGTGGAATATCCCCTGGCCTTTCCCTTAGAGGAGGCAGCCTCAATGGAAGTACATTGAGCCTGTAATAAAGGTCCTTTCGGAAGTTACCCCTGTCAACCTCCTCCCTGAGGTTCTTGTTTGTGGCTGCAATTATCCTTACGTCTACAGGGATTTCGATAGAGCCTCCCACCCTTCTCACGTTTCCTTCCTCTATTACACGCAGAAGTCTCGTCTGAAGCTCATAGGGCATTTCACCTATCTCATCCAGAAACAGGGTCCCTCCATCTGCAATCTCGAATTTTCCAGGCTGTCCCTCTGTCTTGGCTCCGGTAAATGCTCCACCAACATATCCAAAAAGCTCAGATTCAATGAGATTCTTTGGGATGGCTCCACAGTTAAGTGCCACAAATGGCTCATTCTTTCTGTCGCTTTCATTTTGGATGGACTGGGCAAATATCTCCTTTCCAGTACCACTTTCTCCCATTATGAGAACGGTTGACTTGGAGTCTGCAACCTTTTTTGCAAAATCTATTATCCTTCTAAAATCAGGGTCCTCGCCAATCACCTTGTCAAAGGTATACACTGCTCTGGAACCTGTAACCTTGTTCGCCAGCTTTCTCATCTTCTTGACATCCTTAACAACGAAAACAATCTCGTAGGGCGCATCTCCTTCACCCATTACCGGATATGCACTGAGATTTACCTCATTCTTGTTGGTGGCAAGGTTGATGTAGACATCCTCCTGGTAGATGCTTTCACCATTCCCTATCCTTTGGACAATATCCTTCCAGTTGGGAAAAAGCTCCATCCCAGTTACCGAATTGAACTCCTCCCTTGAGTAGCCCAATATTCTGTAGGTATATTCATTTGCAAGGACCACTTTTCCCTCCATATCCACAGTGAATATCCCGGACGGCAGGGAATTGATAATTGTATCCAGGTATCTCTCCATCCTTTCATGTAGATCTGAGCAATGTATGTGCCTTATCATATACTCAATTGCCGATGCTGCTGCTGCAACCATGCCCAGGGTATGGGAATTAACCAGCTCCATGCTGCCCGTCAGATCAATACAACCTATTATACTCCCTTGGTTGTCCCGTATGGGAGCACCTGAGCAGGTCCAATTCTGAAGTATCCTAAGCAAATGTTCCTCTCCAGTCACCTGAAGGGGATAGCCCTCCTTGAGGGATGTTCCCATTCCATTTGTACCTGCGTCCTCTTCACTCATATAGGCCCCTGGAACCAGCCAGGTTTCATGAGCTTTTTGCAGCATATCCTCGTTCCCTGTAATGTTCAGTATGCAGCCTTCCCTATCGGTAAGTATAACCAAAAATTCCGAGTCCCTAACAAAGGAGTAGAGCTGATTGATGAATGGTTCTGAAACCGAAATCAAGGTATGGTTTTTTGTTATGAGACTGTTTAGTTCCTTCTGAGACAGGATCCGCTTGCTCTTCTTCTGGTTTGGATTTATTCCATAGGCCAGACTTCTTCTATTTGACTCCAATATAAAATCCCTATCTTTTTTTACCATGAAAGTCCTCCCTGGAAAATCTGCATCAGTATTTGTCATGCTTGTCACTACTTTTAATTTACCAAGTCAACCGGTAAAAGTCAAAGAAAACCGATTGGTGTTGGTAATATATGTGTTGTGTAGTATAATTATCTAATGATAATCAAGTAATGCCAGATTTGCAAATACTCTCTTGATTTTAACAAAAGGTGATAATATGGATAAAAACAAGACCAACAACCAAAGGGCATCAAGATTGGGCAATGAACCGATAGGGAGCCTCCTCCTGAGATTTTCCATTCCCGCCATTGTTGGTATGATGGTAAATGCCCTATACAATATTGTTGACAGGATATTCATTGGACGTGGTGTAAACAGCATAGCCATTGGGGGGATATACATAGGGATGCCATTAATGCTTATACTGATGGCCTTTTCCATGCTTGTTGGAATCGGAGGTAATACCCTGGTCTCCATAAGGCTTGGTGAAGGCAAAAAGGAAGAGGCTGACAAGATAGCAGGCAACTCCCTAATGCTGCTTATCATAATAGGAGTTGCCCTTGGAGCCTTGGGAATCCTATTTCTAGAGCCCCTTCTCAGGACATTTGGTGCCAGCGATTCAAATATCATGTATTCCATGGATTACATGCGGGTGATTCTCCTGGGTGCACCCTTTCAGGCCATTGGCTTTGGAATGAACAACTTCATTAGAGGAGAGGGCAATCCCAAGATAGCAATGATGACAATGCTCATAGGGGCCGGACTCAACATGATACTGGATCCCCTTTTCATCTTCGTATTCAACATGGGTGTACAGGGGGCAGCACTTGCAACAATAATATCCCAGTTTATTTCAGCCACATGGGTTTTGAGATACTTCCTGTCGGGAAGCAGCATCCTGGACCTGAAAAGGGAATACCTGAACCTTAAGCTGGAATATGTGAAGAAGATTTTCGGAAATGGATTTGCACCCTTTAGCATGCAGATAGCGGCCAGCATGGTGACCGCCCTCTACAATACAAATCTTCAGATTCACGGCGGGGACCTGGCAACCTCCAGCATGGGCGTAATCAACTCAGTTGCCATGATGATTCTTATGCCGGTATTTGGTATAAACCAAGGCTCCCAGCCTATTATGGGCTACAATTACGGGGCAAGGCAATATGATCGGGTGAAAAAGACCCTCCTGTATGCCGCCCTGATGGCTACAACAATTACAACAACGGGGTTCCTGATTGTCCAGTTTTTCCCCGATGCAATAATATTGCTTTTCACCGGAACTGAGGGAGCCCAATCTGGATTGCTTCCAATTGCCGTACCTGGTATTAAAACCCTACTGTTCATGTTCCCAATTGTAGGCTTTCAGATAGTAAGCACCTCGTATTTCCAAGCCACGGGAAAACCCAAACAGGCCATGCTCTTGAGTCTGTCAAGACAGGTTTTGGTGCTTATACCAGCACTGCTCATATTGCCCAACCTTTTGGGCTTAAGAGGAGTATGGATGGCTGGTCCAATAGCTGATTTTACAGCATCGCTCATAACAGCAATTCTTGTATTCCAATCCATAAGGCATCTTAACACCCAGACAAAGGAAGGACTGATCTAGCCCAAAGGCAGATTCAGTCCTTTTTTTCAAGTTCCCTGATTATATCGGTCAAGTGCTTTGTAAGCCTGGCGGTCAATCCCCATACGATGTAGTCGCCATACTGGTAGAAAAGCACCTGGTGCTTACCCTCCCGGAAATTGTACTCCCTACCCCTTGGTATCAGTTCATATGGAAAATCTTCCGTATCCTCGGTTTTAAGGGATAGCTCATATGCCAGGGGTTCTGTGCCCAAAAGAAATTCCACAGGCACCGTAAAAATATGATCCACCTCATCAGGGTTGATCTGTAGTGAGTCCAGGTCATCAACCTGAAGAACACCTAGGAAACAATGTATTGTAAAGTTGGCGTATGATACAAGAAAATCCAACTCCCCGAGTATTTCAATATCCCCCGGAGCTACACCCAGCTCCTCCACAGTCTCCCTTATTGCTGTGGTCCTGAAGCTCTCACCCTTTTCCACCTTGCCACCCGGGAAGGAAACCTCCCCTGGTTGAGTATTCATGTGCCTTGCTCTCAGCTCATAGATCACTTCCCATTTTCCATCAACCTTAACAAGTGGGATCAATACTGAAAACTTGCCTACCGCATCAAGCGGTTTTGGTATTCTGTTTTTTAGCTTTTCAGTCAATTTTTCTATAATCAATTCAACTTCCTCCAAATCAATCCGTAAGAATTATCCTGGCAGCCCTTAGAAGGATTTCATCCCTATTGAAGGGTACAAGCTTTCCAAATTTGTTGATGATTGAATCATACGTGGTCATACCCCTATCCGTAAGCCTGTTTGCATTCAAACTGATGTAGTCCCTTAAATCTTCGAACTGGTAGACTTCAAACCGGTCCTTGTCAAGATGAACCAGGCTCCTTTCCAGAATAGATATAACAAAGCACTGGTAATCCTGATTCCTTTCCACATCCAGCATGGACCACAACCTGGGAACAATCTCCCCAAATAAGAGACTCAAACTGGGAGCTGCATCAATGTTCAATAGTTCTCCAAGCTCTCCTATCCTTTTTTCTCCAAGGTTTGCAAGATACCTGAAATAATACTCCTCATCCTTAGGTAAAATGTAATATCTGTTTCCAACCAAGCCCTTTATTTCCCTTGATGCATCAAGATAACCCATCTTCATATTCTTTTTTATTCTTCTGCCATCAAGGTCAAATGTCCTGCCCAAATCCTCGCTTGGAGCAACTATCATGGGGTTAAGCCCTGCAAGATCCTCCAAATCTCCCTGTTCCATCTGGTGGGTCCTTAGTATGATGAGATTTTTATGACCTTTACTTATCAGCATATGGTAGGGAAGGTTGTCCGAAAACCAACCATCCAGGAATGTCTTGCCTCCAATTTTCTCCAACCGAAAAAAGGGCATATAGGCCGAGGCCAAAAGGTAGTCCTTCATCTCTCCCTGTGGAATGTCCTCCTTGAAAAGCTCCGTTGGAGCACGGTCTGTAAGGTTGTATGTTGAGATTCCAAATTCAATTGGGGATCTTCTGATTGCATCCTCATCCACATGCTTGGCAATCATTTCCCTAAAGGGCGTAATGTCAAATCCCTTGTTCAAAATGGCTCCTCTCAGCTTGTCAGCCACAACCTTGACGGTATGCCTGTCAGGCCTTGAATGCAGCAGCCTGTTTATCTCCTGATCATTATCCCTGATGATATCAGAGTACCTTATATCATTCCAAAGCTGGATGCAGGTATCAAACTCACCCTGAACAATCATGGCTCCGTTTAGAGCTCCTATGGATGTCCCTGCAACAGCTGATATTTCAAGGCCATTTTCACTTATTGCCCTATATGCACCTGCCTGGTAGGATCCCTTTGCACCACCACCCTCAAGTACAATACCGTACATGGACTTCCACCTCCCTTATCATAAATAAATTGAATTTCATGCCTTGTTTATACCCAGATATTTGGGCGCTCCATCTCATTGCCTTGTGGTATAATGATTCTATTAAACCACTTAAGGAGGAATCACATGTCCAGAAGAATGAGTTGGAACAAGTATTTTATGGAAATAACCGAGTTGGTTGCCAGCAGGTCCACCTGCGACAGAGCCTGGGTGGGCTGTGTCATTGTCAATGATAGCAACAGAATTGTATCAACAGGATATAATGGGTCTGTTTCAGGGAATCCGCATTGTGACGATGTTGGCCACACCATGAGGGACGGTCACTGCATTGCAACCATTCACGCAGAAATGAACGCACTCTTGTATTGCGCCAAGGAAGGAATCCCCGTAAACAATTGTGTTGCTTACGTCACCCATTTCCCTTGTCTCAATTGCACAAAATCCCTAATCCAGGCAGGTATCAAAAAAATATACTACAAGAATGATTACCGAGTGGATGACTATGCCATTGAGCTATTGGAAAGAAACAATATTGGCTATGAAAAAATCCTCTAAAGAATGGCATCCTTTGCAAGCTGGTCCGCCTCATCATTAAGCTCATTTCCAGAATGGGCCTTGACCTTTATGAATCTGACCTCCAACTTGTCCTTGATTGAATCGTAGTAACGCTTATAATCCTTGGTGCCCTTCCTGTTTGTTTTCCAATTACCCTTTGCCCAATTCTCGATTCCAGTGTAGTCGTAATGAAGGTGAAGGGTATTTTTGTTTTCAGTTATTGCCCAGTCAATTGCCACCATTGCACCCTTAAGCTCCCCTGCAACATTTCTCATTGAAGCCAGTTCGGGATCCTCCTCTCTGCCGCTAAAGCTGTGCTTTTCTCCATCCGAGAGTATGACAACCCCATAGCTGTAGGTTCCCGTATCCAGATTGTAGCTTCCATCCACATAGGCTATGGCTGCATCGGCATCATCTATTTCATCAATTATCTCCTCTTGCCTATCACCATCACCAAGGAATTCCTCCGCCTCTTTTTCCGTCTTGAATTTCTTGTAGACAGAACCGGGAAACCCGTGGACCTGTTTCTTGCATTCCTCCCAGTTGTAATAAATTCCTGGAACCAAACCTTTTTTTACCGCATAATAAAATTTTGCCATGTTTCACCTCTTGATCACTAATAGTAAACTAATTATAACATATTTGGGATTGTGAGGCTTGAGTCGAGAAAAACAATCCAATAATTTTGTTATTTCTTTACCATTTAAGAGATATAATTTTCCCTTTTATTTGGCAAGTACCGGGAAAATCCTTATATGTAAACCTTATTTCTTCTCATGGTTGTTATATGTTTCGACATTTACAACATTTGTTTAGATTTCTTTGTTATAATTTTATCTATTAATTGTATATTTCAAATTTTCTATAAATTGTATTGAATTTACAAATAGTTTCTGTTAGAATTGAAATATGTTGTTTTTGAACGTAAGGGGAAAACGTTTAACCTACAACAATCAGCAAACCACCAATTGCTGTGTCAGAAGAACATTGAAAAATAATACTAGGAGGTAATTTATGGATTTCATTATGAATCTTAACAGTGCCGTCAATAGCTTTGTATGGGGACCACCTATGCTATTCCTATTGGTAGGTACAGGAGTTTACTTGACCATTGGAACTAATTTCTTTTCTATTCTTAAACTTGGTTATGTACTAAAAAACACTCTGCTTAAAATCTTCTCCAAGGATCAATCAGGAGAAGGTGAAATCACACCATTCCAGGCAGTTGCAACTGCACTTGCAGCAACTGTAGGTACAGGTAACATTGCCGGAGTTGCAACAGCAATAGCCCTTGGTGGACCAGGAGCGGTATTCTGGATGTGGGTTTCAGCGGTATTTGGTATGACCACTAAATTCGGCGAGGTTGTTCTTTCAATCAAATACAGAGAGAAGACTGAAGACGGAAGATTTGTTGGTGGACCTATGTACTACATAGCGAACGGTCTAAACATGAAATGGCTAGCTACGGTATTTGCGGTATTTGGAGCCCTTGCAGCATTCGGTATCGGTAATATGGTACAGTCAAATTCAGTTGCCGCTTCACTTCAGGAATCATTTAACATTTCCCCTCTTGTAACAGGTCTTGTGCTTGCAGTTCTTACAGCTCTTGTAATACTTGGTGGTATCAAGAGAATCGGTTCTGTAACCGAAAAGCTTGTTCCAGGAATGGCGTCAATATATATTCTTGGTGCTATATTTATAATCATCATGAACGGATCACACGTTCCTGAGGCATTTGGACTTATATTTGCAAATGCATTCACAGGAACAGCTGCCGTAGGTGGATTTGCAGGTTCAACACTTGCAATGGCAGTTAGATTTGGAGTTGCCCGTGGAGTATTCTCAAATGAGGCTGGACTTGGTAGTGCTCCTATCGCCCACGCTGCTTCAACTACTGACCACCCTGTAAGACAGGGACTTTGGGGAGTATTTGAGGTATTCATGGATACAATTGTTATCTGTACCCTTACAGCTCTTGCAATCCTTGTATCAGGTCTTTGGAACACTGGAGCAACAGGTGCCGCCCTTACAACCCAGGCATTTGACGAGGCTATTTTAGGTGGAGGATACATTGTATCAATAGGTATCATGCTATTTGCTTTCTCAACCATTCTTGGTTGGTCATATTATGGAGAGAGATGTGCTGAGTACCTGTTTGGTGAAAAGGCTATCGTTCCTTACAGAGTTATCTGGATTCCATTCGTAGTAATCGGAGCAATCGGAGGATTGGAGTTCATCTGGGCTCTTGCAGACACTATGAACGGTCTTATGGCCATTCCAAACCTTATAGGTGTTCTGATGCTTAGTGGAACAATCATCAAGCTTACAAAGGAATTCTTTGCAAGTGAAAAGGAAAAGGGAAACCTATAGAACATACTTGAAGCGAGGCATTTGCCTCGCTTCTTTTTTATCTAATTATCTTGAGTGTGCAATCCTGCTGGCTGAAGCTGCAGCAATCGCTGCCACTATATCATCAAGAAAGGTATGACATGCCTCTCCTTTTTTTGTGTCCAGCTCCTTTATTATTCCTATCTTCTCCTTATCCAGATATCCAAAGTTTGTCAGACCGATTGTCCCGTAAACATTTACAATGGACAATGGAAGAATCTCATCTATTCCATATAATCCCTCATCTGCAGCAACTATGCTTTGCAAGGGCTCCGGCAATAGCTTCTTCTCAGTTAATTCATCGATTGCTATTCCAGTTATTATTGCATGGATTATTTCCCTCTTGCTAAGTACCGCATCAATGTTCTCCAAGCAGATTTCAATTGTGAGATCCTCATAGTATTCCTTTTGAAGATCCATTACAATTTCTGCAATCTGCTCCAGCTTAACTCCCCTTCTGTTTAGCATTCCTATGGTCATTACCTTCAGTTCTTCCATATCATACTTATGGCTGTATTTGTCCTTACCTTTACCCATATGCTTACCCTCCTTTGAGTTTACACTTGATGTATACCCATCATCAACGCCTGAACATACAAGTGGTCTACACAAACTTGATTTTTTTAAGACGAGAGTGTATAATTTATAAGTACATTAATAGGAAAGGAGATGAAAACCATGAAGAAGTTTTTGGTTATCCTTTTGACACTTGCTATGGCAATGAGCCTTGCAGCTTGTGGAGGAGGAGAAGAACCAGCAGCTGAAGGTGGCGAGCCTGTAGTTCTTACTGGTGTAGGTGAAGGCTTTGGTGGAGACATTACAGTTGAAGTTACTCTAGAAGGCGAAACTATAACAAATGTGGAAGTAGTTGAGCATAGTGAGTCAGACGGAATCAGTGATCCAGCAATTGAAGAAGTACCTGCAGCAATAGTTGCGGCAAACTCAACTGATGTTGATACAGTATCTGGTGCTACATACACAAGCGATGGTATCATAGAAGCAGTAAACGCCGCCCTTGAAAGCGCTGAGTAATAAAATAGATAGATATTAAAAATCCCTTATCGGTCAGCCCGACAAGGGATTTTTTTATTCTTTATCTTCTTTTTTTGCAAACAATCCAGAAAGG
>JANKMX010000013.1:14605-20660 GCA_024649995.1 Gudongella sp.
ATTCCAAGCTCCATCAGCACCAGCATGGGCAGTCCAAGCAGCAGCTGAGATATTATGTCTGGAGGCGTTATGATTGCAGCCAGAACAAATATGCCTAGAACCATATATTTTCTGTTTTTCTTGATAAAGCTAACCTTGACTATTCCAAATCTCGTCAGCAATATCATCAGTATAGGCAGTTCGAATATGGCTCCGAATGCCACCACCGTACTAAGTACAAAACTCATGTAGCTGTTAAAGCTAATCATGGGAGAGATTATATCCATCTGAAACCCCATGAAAAAAACCAGAACTATTGGTATTACCATAAAATATGCAAAAACCGTTCCTGCAATGAAGAAAAGCCCCCCCATTGATATTGCTGCAGCAACAAGCTTCCTTTCCTTTGAATTAAGTCCAGGACTAACAAACAGCCATACCTGGATTATGAGAAAGGGTGCCGCAATAATTAGCCCTCCGATCATGGCCAGCTTAACGTTTGCCAGAAGGAGCTCTGCAGGTGATATGAACACAAATTCAATATCTCCAGCCAGGTCCACCATATCCCTGATAATTCTCTCTGCAAAGGTATAGCACAGAAGGGCTGCTGCTATGAAGAACACCGCGGAGTAAATCAGCCTCTTTCGAAGCTCCTCAAGATGCTCTGTCAATGTAAGGTTCTTACCATCATTTTCACTTGTCTTCCTTCTCATCAGCTTCTTCCTTCTCGTTAGAATCTTTATCTGCTCCAGCCTTGAACTCCTTTAATGCCTTACCTAAAGATTTACCTATCTCAGGTAGCTTTGACGGCCCAAATATAACCAAGGCTATTGCCAGAATCAATATTAGCTCAGGCATTCCCAGTCTTCCAAATCCCATACTTCAACCTCCCATATCGATATATTTTTATCAAACCTCATAGACTGATTCTACCATTAATCAGTCTATATTACAACTTCATTTTGAATATTATCTATATGTTCCCCAAAATGGGACCTTTAGTCCACTGTCTTCTGTCTGTAGGGATATGAGTCCACCAGCTCACCCAATGCAAAGAACCTCTTGCCATTCTTCGATGTGTAGTAGCAGGTCATAAGAGAAATGATTGGCTTCCCTCTCTCATCGGCCCGTTCATGGTCCAGCATGTACAGCGCTGTCTCAGGCACAAGAAGTGTCTCATATATTTCATACTCATACACGTTTATCTTGTCGGTTATCCTCACCTGCATACCCGGTTCTGCATTTAGAAGGTTTCCAAATAGCAAACTTGGATCCTTCATATAATGGGACGCAAGGGGAAAATTACCTTCTCCCATTCTTATATCCGGTACCATTGTCCCAGCTCCAGCCATTAGATTTGCATCTGAAACACCCTTCAAAATTGGTAAATCAATACCTAAATCATCTATGGTCAGAAGTCCAATTACATTTTCATTCTTGAATTGTCTAACCCCGGCAACAGCGTTGGTGGCCGACACATCCTCTATTGCAGCGAAATCATACTCTGCTTCACGCTCATTATTCTCACGGATTTGCTCCTCAGTTATTTCTTCAACCACTGAAGCGCCTTTTTCAACCTGTCGCTTTATTAAAAACTCAGGCAAAAACTGATAGGCGATAAGAGCTGCTCCCAATACTATCAATAAAGTTGATATCCATTTTTTCATAGTTTTTCACCTCGGTTAATAGATACCCAGGTTAGGTATTAATATCACAGCCTGATTGAATAATGGCTTCCTTTGCAAGAACCTGAAGTGCATCCACATAGTTAACCACATTTGGCAAATTGTACAGGTCATTGGCAACGGAAAGCTCAGTACAGCCCATTATCACAGCTTTTGCACCCTGGGCTTCCAAATCCCCTATGGCGCTTCTAAAAGCTGTAAGGTCATTGTCCAACTTGCCCATCTTGATATTGTAGATCAGCTCCATAACTGCATCCTGATGAGCTTCTGAAGGTGTTACATATTCAATCCCCTGCTTATTAAGCTCATTACCGTAGACCCCAGACGAAATTGTTCCGGTGGTGGAGAGTAGTCCAACCTTCGTATCAGGAAAGTCTTTTTTTATGGTGTTAACAGTCTCCCTGATCATGTCTATAAAGGGTATATCCACAGAATCCCTGATCTCATCATAGAAGTAATGTGCCGTATTGCAGGGCATCACCAAAAAATCTGAACCCGCTTCCTGAAGTCTCACTGCAGATTTTTTTAGCTCCACTAGCGGGCTCTCTCCTCCCTGAAGGATGTATCTTGTCCTGTCAGGGATCCTGGTGTTACTGTCAATTATTGTGTGGGGGTGATCCTGATCCACATCTGCCCTTGTGTAAAGGACTATTTTCTCAAATAGCTTCACTGTAGCCAAGGGACCCATTCCCCCGATTATTCCAATGGTCTTTTTCATCCTATTCCTCCCCGAACCAGAGCTGAAGCTCCCGGAGGGCAGCTTCTTCAGAATCTGATGCATGCACGAGATTCTCAGTCTTGGAATTTGCAAGGTCTCCCCTTATTGTACCGGGGGATGCGCAAGTGGGGTCAGTTTCTCCAATCAGATTTCTCATAATTGCTATTGAATCCTTCCCCTCAACCTGAAGTGCCACCACCTTACCGCTGGTCATAAAATGAATCAGGTCCTTATAGAAGCCTTTTTCACTGTGCTCCCTGTAGTGTTCCTCCAATGTGGCCAGGTTGGGACTTGTCATCATGATTTTTTCTACAGCCAAGCCCTTTCTTTCAATTCTCCCTAAAATTTCTCCAATAAGCTTCCTTTTAACTCCATCTGGCTTTATCATAACAAATGTCTTTTCCATGAATACTCCCCCTGACTTCATATAATCAATCTGTTGCTATGGCTCCTCCTGATCTGGAAACCGCCTTGAAACCATCGGTCATTTCAATGGTTCCATCAGCAAATACCCAGATGGCTTCCAAGCCCTCCACCGATTCCACCAATTCCCGACTTTCCTGATACGGTAGTAGAAAAACCTCTGTTGAGTAGAAGTCAGCAAGACCGGAATCTTCAATCACAACGTTCACAGCTCTATAATGGGAGGCTGGCATTAGGGTTTCCGGATCGATTATATGGTGAATCCTCTGCTCGTCCACCACATAATACCTCTGATAGTCCCCTGAGCTTACAACTGAAATATTGTTCATAAACACTGTATCAAGTATGTTTGATCCATCTCCAAAAATTTCCTTGTCAGGATTCTGTATACCAATGCCCCATCTGTCTTTGGCAGGATCCTTTGGTTCACCAACGGATCTAATATTTCCTCCAGCACTGATTATCCAAGAGTCAAAGCCTGCCTCCACCAGTTCTCTTACAACTATTTCAGTTGCAAAGCCCTTGGCCACAGCTCCAACATCAAGGCTCATTTCCGGATCTTCAAGATAGACCGTCATGTTATCCTGGTCCACGATTACCTTATCAATATCAGTATGGTCCTTAGCCTCAAGAAGCCTATCCATGGGAGGTATCTTTGCATTGGTGGGATCAAACTCAGCATCATCCCTATACTCTGACCATATGGAAAGCACAGCTCCAAAGGCTATGTTTGTCTTCTGGTTAGTGCTGTAGTACATTTCCTTAGAAAATGTTATCAGGTCTATTATTTCCTGTTCCACCACTACAGGCTCAATACCAGCGTTGTCATTGATTGTCTTGATATTGTTAAGACCTTCGTAGGTATTGTACTTGTCATACATTTTATGAAGCTGGAGCATCCTGTCATGAATTTGGGTCATGTAGACTTCAAACTCCTCTTCTGTCTTTGTGTATCCAATTACCTGAGTTACTGTATCAAATGAATCAAAGAAGGTATCATTGTACCTGTTGTATGCGACTCCCTCTGAGCATCCTGACAGAATATTTATCAGAACAGCTATCATTAATATTAAACTAATTTTCTTCATCTAAAATCACCCTAACTAATCATACCAAAAATGGCGTTTACAGGCAAACAAAAAGGCTCCCATCAGGGAGCCTTGGTTACATTATTTTGCTACTTCGTAAGCTTCTTCAACAACGTAGATGTAATCCTCTACACCAACTGTCACTGATGAAACCAGGTCTTCTTCAGCTGGTGCTCCATCTTCTAGAGCCATTCCTGCAATTTCATCTACAGTTTTGCCAACCATCCAGTCAGCCAATGCAGCTGCCTGCTCATACCACTCTTTTCCAATTTCTGAAGCCTTAAGCATTCCGTAATCTTCGCCAAGCTCGTTCTTAGTCTTAAGCTCTGCTTCCTTGTCAGTTTCAACCTTTCCTTCAAGGTCGTACTGAATCTTAACCTGTGCTGTATCTATTACGGCGCCAGTTACTTTTCCTTCAGCGTCGAATGCAGTTGCTGCCAACACATTGTCAACCTGAGCCATTGCTCCTGCATCAGCAGTAGCATCCTTTGACTTGGCAATAGAAATTTTAACTCCAAGACCTACAGTCTCTCCGCCTTCAGTCTCAATAGCCTCTGCCCATGCCTGCTCAAGTGCTGCAAGGTAAGCATCCACTCCTATTGTAACAGAAGATACAAGATCCTCTTCAGCTGGTGCTCCATCTTCTAGAGCCATTCCTGTGATTTCTTCCACAGTCTTTCCAACCATCCATGCTTCAAGTGCTTGCGCTTGCTCAAACCATTCTTTGCCAATGCCTGAAGCCTTTAGCATTCCATAGTCTTCTCCAAGCTCTTTCTTGGTTTTGAATTCGCCTTCCTTGTCAGTTGAAACTACCATGTTCTCGTCGAATGCAACTCTTGTTTGAGCTACATCAAGCTCAGCGCTTACAACTTTACCTTCTGCGTCAAATCCAACAGCCATAACTGTTACATCTGATTGTGCCTGTGCTGTCTTGTCTGCTTCTGCATCAGCTGACTTGGCAATTGAAATTACGTGTCCAAGACCCAACTTTACAATTGCTCCTGCCTCTGCAGGCTCTTCAGCTGGTTCTTCAGCTGGCTCTTCAACAGCTGGTTCCTCTGCTGCCGGTTCCTCAGCTGGCTCCTCAGCAGGCTGTGTACAACCTGCAAGTAGGCTCATGCTAAGTACAAGTACCAATAATAATGATAATAATTTTTTCATTCTTCACCCTCCATAAATTTTTATAGGTTCAAACAACATGCTAATTATACCACATGGAGGATTTGTAATCAATACATATCGTTAAATTTATATTTATCAATGCATTACGGGATTATGTCATTTACTCAAACATCTAAATACCTCGATTTAGGACTTTTCACCCATGTCAAGGAAGTCATTTATTTTTTGAATGTACTTGTGACCAGACCTTTCTCCATACAGAATCATGCTAAGATACACTTCAGATGTTCCGATTTTTTCCGCCAGTTTCTTTTGGGTAAGATTTATCTCGACCAGTCGCTGCTTTACCTTATGACCAAATGGAGTTAGATTTCTTTTCCTCATAAATAACACGTCCTTTTATCAACATCAATAAAACTACCTACAATAAATCCATATATACTTTATATGTAGCATTTATTTACTTACATTATGTACTTACATATGGTAGAATATATATGTTGTGACATTAAAGCGATAAGTTTATATATAAACAGCAAATCAAGTGGAGGTGAAATAATGTCCACCATCGGACAACGACTAAGAACTGCAAGAAAATCCAAAAAACTATCACTACTGGATGTAAGGGACCTTACCGGACTATCCACCGGTAATCTGAGCGATCTTGAAAATGATAAGTTTTCTCCATCTGCAAATACTTTGATCCAGCTTCGTCAGGTGCTGAATGTTTCCATAGATTGGATACTCACAGGCAATCTTCCAAAGGATATCCCTTCAGAAGAAATTATTAGAGAAAAAACTCCTGCTTACCTTAGCACTGATGAGAAAATGCTTCTGGATATGTACCACAAGCTTAACAGCGAGGATAAAAAGAATATTATTGGCTACATGAATCTCATTGCCGGAAAGGAAAGAGGTTAAATTTTTTATCAAATGATTAATTATTAACCACATTAAATCCCAGAAATCTGGATACTATTTATCTACCCAGAAATTGTATCAAAATAACATCAATTGAGAAAATAAAGCCGTATTCCAAG
>JANKMX010000013.1:20670-48723 GCA_024649995.1 Gudongella sp.
ATTCCAAGGAATACGGCTTTATAGCTATGATTTTTATTCAACTGTAACTGATTTTGCAAGATTTCTCGGTTTATCTACATCATTTCCCCTGATCAGGGATGTGTGGTAGGACAGCAGTTGAGGGAACAGCACTGCCAAAAGCGGCATGAATATGTCGAATGTCTCCTCCAGGTATATTACCTTGTCGCACACTTCCTCAAGATCTGTGTTGGTCTTTCTGGTTATCCCGATCACATGTGCTCCCCTGGCCTTTACTTCCTTTATGTTGGACACCATTTTCCCGTAGAGTCTTGATTGGGTGGCCAATGCAATAACTGGAGTTCCTTCCTCGATAAGAGCGATGGTACCATGCTTAAGCTCCCCTGCCGGAAAAGCCTCAGTGTGGATGTATGATATCTCCTTGAGCTTCAAGGCTCCCTCCATGGCAGTGAAGTAATCCAGACCTCTTCCCAGATAGAACAAGGAGCTCTTGTCCTTGATAAGCTCTCCCACATCCTTTGCCCTCTCGTTGCTTTCCTTCAGAGAATCTTCCACTTTACCCGAGAGTGACCTGAGCTCTGTTAGAATCTCACTGTAGCATTCATCAAGAAGTGTACCCTTCAGTCTTCCAAAATATAGAGCCAGCATATAGAAGGCAACCAGCTGAGTGGTGTAGGCTTTGGTTGAAGCCACTGCAATTTCCGGTCCGGCCCAGGTGTAGAATATGTCGTCAGATTCCCTGGCCACTGAGCTTCCCACAACGTTTGTAATGGAAAGAATTCTGGCACCTTTTGATTTTGCATCCTTAAGTGCTGCCAGAGTATCCGCCGTCTCTCCTGACTGGCTTACTATAACCACTAGTGTCTTGTGGTCTATGAAGTGTTCTCCATATCTGAATTCGGAAGCTATGTCCGCTATTACATTCACCTTCATAAAGGTCTGGAACAGGTATTTCCCAACAAGTCCTGCGTGGTATGCGGTTCCACAGCCCACGATGTAGATCTTGTCGATATCCTTAAGGGTCTCCTCATCTATGGCAATGTTCTCAAGGTATATTTCCCCGTTTTCATCAAGTCTTCTTTCTAGGGTGTCCCTGATTGCAGATGGCTGCTGATAGATTTCCTTAAGCATAAAATGGTCAAAGCCTTCCTTGGTGGCAGACTCAACATCCCATTGTATCTCCTTGATATCCCTCTCAACGGGCTTTCTGCCGGTGGTATAGATTTCATATCCATCTTCAGTAAGCCTTACAATGTCCCTGTTCTCAAGATATATCACCTTGTTGGTGTACTTGAGTATGGCAGGTATATCTGATGCAACAAAATGCTCATCTGATCCTATTCCCAGTATCAAGGGACTTTCGTTCCTTACTGCCACTATTTCGTGTGGATTGGTCTTTGCAACCACTCCCAGGGCATATGCACCCTGAAGTCTCTCTTCAGCCATAAATACTGCTTCCAGAAGATCTCCACCATAGTAGAAATCAATAAGGTGGGCAACCACCTCTGTGTCTGTCTCTGAAACGAAGCTATAGCCCTTCTCCATAAGTTCTTCCTTAAGGGTCCTGTAATTTTCAATGATACCGTTGTGAACCACAGCAATTGAACTGTCCTTATTGGTGTGGGGGTGGGAATTTATATCAGACGGCGCTCCATGTGTTGCCCATCTTGTATGACCAACTCCAACATTTCCCTTGATGGGATTTACCTTTAGGCTGTCCACCAGATTGCTCAGCCTTCCAACATGCTTTCTCGTCTTAAGGGTATCCCCTTCTATCAAAGCGACTCCAGCTGAATCATACCCTCTGTATTCCAGCTTCTCAAGTCCATCAAGTATTACGCTCTGGGCATCATTTCTACCAACATATCCAACTATTCCACACATATTACTCCTCCTTATGAATATCTACACCGAAAAAAAGACGTCAGCAAGCCGACGTCTAGTACTTCACCAGTGAATTTATATAGTGGTCCTTCAGCTTGTCTCTTCCATTTAAGAATGTAAGTTCTATAACAAATTCCAGTGCAACCACAGTTCCACCCAATGACTCTATAAGGGCTGTGGCGGCTGAAACCGTTCCCGCTGTTGCCAAAAGGTCATCAACTATGGCCACTCTATCGCCTTTTTCAATTGACTCTGTGTGTATCTCCAAGGTGTTTGTACCATACTCAAGCTCGTATTCATAGCTGGTTGTATCTCCGGGAAGCTTTCCTGGCTTTCTTATGGGTACAAAGCCAACTCCAAGCCCATAGGCCACTGCAGCCCCAAAAAGAAATCCTCTAGCCTCAGGTCCAACTATATAGTCAATATTCTTGTCCTTAAGGTCCTCCACCATAAGGGAAACAGCTGATGTGAAAGCCTCAGCATCTCTGGTTAGGGTTGTTATATCCTTGAAGCTCACACCTTCAATTGGAAAATCTTCAATTTCTCTAATTTTAGACTTAAGATCCAAAATTTTTCCTCCTCTGTCATGCAGATTTATTCTACTCACATACATAGTTTACCATACATGCTATTATTAAAAAACATTTTTTTACAGCAGAAAGCCTCCTTCAGATACTCTCCTTTTCAAGGGTTTAAAGAGTTCTTCCTCATCAATCTGTGGATTGGCCTTATGGATATGTTCAAGTGCAATTCCAGCACCCCTATCCATTCCCTGACACCCTGCAAGTAAAACTATATCATCTTCCCCTGATTTTTCAAGGGTAACCTGGATTGCCTCCTCAAGAGTATCATAGATTACATACTCCAATCCGGCCAAGTCCAATACCTCTCTGAACACCTGCTCCTCCTCTTCCGAAACCTTATCCTTCCAGGTGACGCTTCCGATGCTTCTCGTGGCGATTATGCCTTCTATTCCAAGCTTATCCTTCCAATTAACCAAGGACTCAGCATTTTCCCTGTTCACCGTAACCCCTCTGTTTCCCCTTATGGCATAGGCTATATGAACCTTGTTCCTATGCATGTCAGCTATGGTACCAAGGGTACTGTTAATGTTCTTTATATTTGCGAAATGGTCATCTATTATTGTGAACTGGTTTTCATAGACGAATTCAAATCTTCTTTCCACTCCACCAAAGTCCATCAAAGCATCTTTGATCAAACCTGTATCCACTCCATCCACCAGAGCAATTGCAATTGCCATCATGGCATTCTCCACTGAATGGTATCCAGGAATCCTGAGGTCCACATGAAAGCTTCCCTTGCTTATTGTCCTTTGGGGAAGGACAATTTCCTTCTCAATGACAACATCAAATGACCCTCTACCCTTGTTCAGCTTAAGGTTTGAACAGGATATCATACCACCTTCTCCATAGACTGATATCGTAACCACCTGGGCCTCCGTCCTGTCAACAAGGGTCCTGATCCTTTCATCATCAACATTTAGCACAGCTACAGCTCCAGGCTTTGCATCCCTAATCAGGGATGATTTTACCTCCCAGTACCTTTCGTAGCTCCCATGCTGGTCAATATGCTCCCTGCTGAAATTGTTGAAGGATACTATGTCGTAATCTATGTCATTTACCCTTGAAAGCTCCAGAGCAGAAGAGGATACCTCCATCACTGTCCTATCCATCTTTTCCTGTACCATTTCCGAGAAAATCCTCTGAAGGTCAAGACTCTCAGGTGTTGTTAAACTGGCCAGTTCCGTCCGTTTTCCTGTCTTTGCCAGCACACTTCCAATAAGACCGGTCCTGAAGCCCGCCATTTCAAAAATATGGTCAAGAATAAAGGTCGTGGTGGTTTTTCCATTGGTTGCAGTCACACCTATGACCTTCATCCTTTGGGAAGGGTTCCCATAAAATTCACTGCTTAGTCTCGACAGGGCCTTTCTGCTGTCCTTGACCCTTATCTGACAGACCTGCCCAAAATCATCACTGAATTCCTCAAGGACTACCACAGAGGCTCCACCTTCCAATGCCTGCCCAATGTACATATGTCCATCGGTTACGTAGCCCTTTATTGCTACGTATATAAATCCGGGGCTGACCCTGGCCGAATGGCAGGCTATCCCCTCTATCTCAAGCGCTATGTCCAGGTTCCTTGCTTCGATGAAATCAAGTGATTTCAATAATTCTTTAAGCTTCATATTATCCTCCTACCTAAAAACCTTCTTCACTATCTTTCCCAACACAATTGACACATAGTTTATGCCAGGACCAGGATCATCAAAGCTCCAAACTGCCGGTACCTTCTTTCTGAACAATGATTTTATTACTCCACCTGTGGTCAGCTGCCCCTTCCGAATATATTCCCTTATGGCGAGAACATCCTCGAATAGATACTGGAAAACCAGTCCAGTGCTCTTCTCCACTGCCTTTGGTTCCAAGGGTTTTCCGATCATGTCTCTGTAGGCCACATATGTAAAGTTAATACCCGCCTTGTACAGCAGCTCATTCAGCGAAGTTGTTCTGGTGTTTATCTCTATTAGATAGAAGTTGCCGGTTTCTGAATCCTTCTTGAACTCGATTTCACCAAAGCCCTTGTAGCCGATTTTCTCCACAAAGGGTATCCCAATTTCTGCAAGTTCCGGTACGTGAATCTGCTCGGTATAGACAGATGCACCAAAGTTTATTGGAAACTGTCTCAGCTTTCTGCAGGTCATCCAGTGGGTTACCTTACCCGATCTGTCCACATAATAGTCAAAGGTGTACATATGGTCGTCAAAGCCTGGGATTATCCTTTGCACAAACACCTCGAGATTTTCCTCTTCAGCTCTTTTAAGAGCTGTTTTCAGGTCTTCCTCATTCTCACAGAAGAAAATCTTTCTCCTGAAAACAGAGACAAATGCAGGTGAATCCGTTGGCTTTACAATACAGGGATATCCAAGCTCAGAGCTTACCCTCTCATATAGATTGTCCTCTTTTGGCATTATTGTTTCAGGAACCAACACTCCATTTTCTCTGGCCATCTGATTCAGGGTTTCCTTTTTGATGACCCTGGTCCACAGTCCCTGGTCTTCCATGGGTATAAGATAGTAATTCTTCAGCTCTTGAAGGTTTTCATCCACAAACTCGGCATAGGGATCTGCGCTGGGGAATAGAACTGGCTTCTCCTCTTCGGCCTTTCCTATCTCAATCAGCTTCTTCAGGTATCCCTCCTTGTCCTTCTTGAAATCAGGTGCCATTATATGGCTTCCCAGGTATTTCGACCTCGAGCCGTAAAGCTCCTTATCAGTATAGTCAACCGCTATGGTTTCAACTCCTTCATAGCCCAGGGTCCTGATTATGCTCAATCCTATGTAGTAATTTGTTCCAAGTACAACCGCTTTATTTGCCATTAGACTTTCCCCCTTAAGAGCAATTAATCTTTTTCCATAAAAAAATCCCACTTACCAGTACTGATGACATAGTGATGGGATTTGGTCCGCTACCTGGGCTTCATCTCCTTCTGAAAAAACAGAAAAACTCCCGCCATTATGAAAACGTCTCCAATACTGAGTATTTTCGGCAGTGGATAAGGCCGTGGTATTAATATGATATCCGCCAGATAAACTAGTTTTGTATTATGATTTACTCCAATATGCTTTATGTCACTTTCCCTTTCCGGAATGACTGACTCCTGATGAATTCCGGAAATCCCAGTCATGGATACGGGCATTTTACCTTCATTTGCAGCAATTACAGCCGCATTTAGCATTACTCCAATAAAAAGTACCTTCATATAGTTCTTCTCAATGTTAAGTATGATTGCAATAAGTAATAGTGCGTAGGAAAGGACCATTACATATATGAAATAATCCTCAAGGAATATGTATAGGCGCTCTACCTCAAACCTCTTGGCCAAGGAAAGGCTTGCCTGGGTCAAGGCTGATAGAAACAGTAGCACAATTCCTTCAATATGTACGTTCTCAAGGCTTCTTAGCTTGCCACCCCTGAGCTTTGAAATTATGATTGACAATGTTGCCGGTTCAAGAAACATGACATCACCTAATGATCAATAATGGAAACAAATACCTTGACTAGATCTGGATGAAACTGGGTTCCTGCGTTGTTCTGAAGCTCACTTAGTGCCTCTTCCGGGGTCATGGCCTTTCTGTATGGTCTGTCAGATGTCATGGCATCGTAGGAGTCGGCTATTGTAAGTATTGCAGCCTCTATTGGTATGTCCTCCCCTGAAAGTCCGTCTGGGTAGCCCTTTCCGTCATATCTTTCGTGATGGTGTCTGACTATTGTAGTTATATCACTAAGGAAATTCACCTTGCTGATTATCTCAGCTCCAATTGCGGGATGTCTCATGATTTCCTGGTACTCCTCCTGGGTCAGCCTTGATGCCTTGTTCAGAATTTCATCATGTATTCCAATCTTTCCAATATCATGGAGTATTGATGCGGTCTTAAGGTTCTGAATGCTTTCAAAGGGCAGGTGATATGCCTTGGCAAGATCCACTGCGAACTTTTCCACCCTATTGGCATGACCGCTTGTGTATGGATCCTTTGCTTCAACAGTCTTGTTAAGTGCCTGTATTGTTGAAAGGTAAAGATTTCTCATTTCTATATAGAGCTTGAAGGAGTATCTTGCAAGAAGCAATGGTCCAAAGAATAGGATGACTGCTCCATATCCATAGCCAATATATGCCAGGGCTATTATAATACCAATAGTTCCAACAGCTAATGCACTAGGAGAAAAACCTTTTATGTTTGATATCCAAGTATCAACAAATTCTAGTTCATTAGAAATTGAAATAAAAGCGGAAATTATTGAAGTGTTGATAATAACTCCTATCAGAATAACAAGAATTGTTGTAAATAGAGCAAATTCACCAATTTTTCCACCTAAGGACAAATATAATAAACTCATAATTGCTGTTACAATAATACTCTGAGATACATTGAATAATGATTTGTGAGGAGGTAAGTTAAATATGTGTACATATCCTCTACCTTCAATTTTGGGAGCTCTTAATAGGAATCCAAGTCCTGCAGTTGTCGTTGCAAGCAATGGTCCGCCAATAATTATAGTAGCAATGTTAATGGCGTAACCAACTGAGACTCCCACTGTATTATTGGGCATAGGGATCAATAGAGATTCTACTACAACAGCCAATACTGCCCAGAATAAAAACATTCCAATATTGTCTATTGAAAATTGGGTTAGTATGTATACATATAAACAAAAAGCCAAAGCAACCAATAATCCTAGAAATATTTTGGTCTTCTTAGTTAATCCCATCTTAAAGCCCCCTTCCATGCATATATTGTAAATGCCGGCTTTTATTCTTGGTCGAACTAGATTAGTGACATGTTAGCGCCTGCTGCTAGAGCCAGTGCCATTATGCTTAGTAGAACGCTTGCGATTTTTTTCATCGAATATAGCCTCCTTTTAGAGTACTATGCCTTTCGCTAGTTTGGCATGCTATATTCGCTTCGCTAAGTAAAAAATTGTGGTTCAGCCGGCATTTATCACTATTTTGTGATAAATCTGTTCACTGCGTCAAGTGTAGCCTTGACAACAGCCTTGTCATAATCATTTCTTATTACGCTTGCACCGCAGAGTCTGTGTTCAGTTCCGGAAATCACACCGGTCACACATATGACAACAATACTTGTGCCTGCAACTGGAACCTGTCTTATATCGTCAAAGAGAAATATGTCTTCAAAGCCGCTTGCCTGCTGAACCACCTCCAGGGTGGTCTCCACAAGCATCCTATCGGTGTTTCTGGAGGAATTAACACCAGTCCTGGAGCTTGTATACTCCTCACCGTCCAGGGATACTGCAACCTTTATTGTAGCTCTTGAATCACGTGATTCCCTAAGTACTCCCTCCAGTCTCACCCTGCTGGACCTTCTCTTGAGGGTATCGTCCGGTATCTGGGCTATGCTGATCTTCTTGTGATCAACGTCTATGTCATAGGTTGCCAGAAGAACAGATTGGACATCTCTTGCTATTTGCTTGGGGCCTCTGTGACCGTTTGCTACTAGATGTATTTCATCGATGTTGTCACCATCGCCAAAAACAATTTTACTGGAAACTACGGATTCAATTTTTTGTAAATTATCCTCCATAAGCTTATGGTCCATAATATCCCTCGCAGTACAGAATTATTTAGCGGACTGATCCACTATAATAAGATATTACCACTATTTGACTGCTCTTTCAATCATAAAATAGCTGATTCATCAAAATAAAGCGGCAAATTTTAGAAAATTGAGAAAATCTGACAAATTAACACCAACTTTTAGTCAAATGTTGATTTCCTCTTATAGATCGTATGGGTAACTATCCTCTTCTTTTGTTGTTCTCCCTTGTGAATATTCTCAAGTATTACCTCTACTGCCTGAGCACCTAGCAGATCTGCATGGATTTCAACTGAGGTTATTGGAACGGTGCATTGTCTGGATAGGAGACTGTTGTTGAAGCCAGCAACCATTATGTCCTCCGGCACCCTAAGTCCCTCTTCCATGAAGGCTGAAACCACACCATAGGCAACCACATCGTCAGTTGCAACCACTGCATCGAACTCCTTGCCTGACTGGATAATTTCCCTGGCATATTTCTTTCCAGTCTCTTCATTGAAGTCTCCAACAAAAATCACCCCGTCATCCTGATCTACTCCATTTTCCTCAAGAGCCTTCTTAAAGCCTTTTATCCTCTCCTCAGTCACTGTCAGGAACCTTCCGCCTGTTATGAGTGCAAGTCTCCTGCAGCCCTTTTCCAACAAATATGTTGTCAATTCATGGGATGCCTGCATATTATCATTGTCAACATGGTTGGAGTCGTCAACGTCCTTGTAAGGAGACCCAATAACCGAGAATGGAAACTCCATTTCCCTCAGGTATTGAGTTGATTTGTTCTCGATCTTGCTGGTCATAATCAGTATTCCATCCACCTTTGCTGTGGACACCAGCTCTCTTACTGTCCTGAAATCATCGGATCCCGGCGGGGTTGAAGATAGTAGAATGTCATAGGATGCCTTTGTGGCAGACTTGATGATTCCCCGCAGGGCTTCGGGGAAAAATGGATTCAAAAGTGCTTCTCCAGGACGATCCGGCATAATGAGTCCAATTGTCCTGGAGGAATTTCTTGCAAGATTCCTTGCGATTGCATTTGGATGATAGCCCAGTCTTTTCATTTGCTTGAGGACATTTTCAGTTGTCTTCCTGCTTATTCTTGGGTTGTTTGATATCACCCTGGAAACTGTTGATGGAGAAACACCAGCTTCTCTGGCTACATCCTTTATTGTTATTCTTTGTCTTTTCTTGACCATGTCTACACTCCCATCAGCGGTTTATTCTATCACCTGTTTCACTATCAAAGTAATGAATGGCCTTTATGTCAAATCCGAAGGTGTGGGTCTCCCCTTCCTTATAATCATAATGTCCCGGAGTGGAAATCACAAGGTCTGAACCATCCTTCAATGTTGCAAACAGGGTCTTTTCCTTGCCCAGCATTTCAATTACGTCTATGGTTGCTTCAAAGGTATCTCCGAACTCGCCTCCGCTTTCAAACCTCTCCGGTCTTATTCCTATGGATATTCCCTTTCCTTCATAATCCTTGAGTAATTTGGCATCTTCCTCTGATGGAGTCAAGGTTATTGTGTCAGATTCCGAAATGAATTTCCCATCCTTGTACTTCCCCTTGATGATGTTAATTGTTGGTGATCCGATGAATCTAGCAACAAAAATATTTTCAGGCTTGTTGTAAAATTCCTCAGGCTTGCCCACCTGCTGAATCTTCCCATCATCCAAGAGGATTATCTTGGTTGCCATGGTCATGGCCTCAGTCTGATCATGTGTTACATATATGGAGGTGGTTCCAAGGCTCTTGTGAAGTCTTACTAGCTCTACCCTCATGTGCTCCCTCAGCTTGGCATCCAGATTCGAAAGGGGTTCGTCCATTAGAAATACACTTGGCTTTCTTACAATTGCCCTTCCCAGTGCAACCCTCTGTCTCTGACCACCCGAAATATCCGCAGGCTTTGCATAGAGGTATTCCTCTATCTGCAATAGCTCCGCCGCCTCCTTTACCCTTTGGTCAATAAGCTGCTTCCTTTCCTTTCTCATAACCAGGGAGAATGCCATGTTGTCATATACCGTCATATGGGGATACAGTGCATAGGACTGGAATACCATCGCTATGTCCCTGTCCTTTGGGGGAATGGTATTGACCCTTCTTTCGTCGAAATACAGGTCTCCCTCGGTTATTGAATTAAGACCCGCTATCATCCTCAACAGGGTTGTCTTCCCACAGCCTGATGGACCCAGAATTACACAAAAATCCTGATCGTCTATTTCCAGATTTATATTTCTTAGGGTGAAGTTTTCCCTTCCCTCATATTTTTTCCCTAGATTTTTCATTATTACCTTCATGGAATTCCCTCCTATCCCTTAACAGATCCACTTGTCAATCCAGACACCAGCTGCTTCTGCAATACCATAAACATTATCACTATGGGTATTGCAGTCAAAAGACCGCCTGCTGCAAAGGCCGGCTGATTCATGGTCCTGAAATCGCTGATCAGAGTAAACAGCCCCACAGCCAGAGTGTATGTGCTAGGGCTTGTGAGTAGGACCTTGGCCAGCAGATAGTCCATAAATGGACCGATAAATGACCAGAGTGCAATAATCGTAAGCATTGGTCTTGCAATTGGCATTATTATAAGCCTGTATATGTCAAAGTTGGAACACCCATCAATCTTTGCAGCATCGTCCAGCTCCGTGGATACGGAATCGATGTAGCCTTTGAGTATAAAGGTATTGGATGCTATAGCAGGACCTGCATATATCAATATTAGCATCATCTGTCTGCTAAAGGCCGGAATCACCGATGATACAATTGAATGCATTGTAAAGAATGCTGTTATTCCAGCAAAGGTCGGAATGGTCTGGATCAACATTATTGCCATTAGTGAAGCTTTCCTTCCCTTGAATCTGTACCTTGAGTAGGCATAGCCGGTGAAGGATACCATTACAAGGGTCAAAAGGGCTGTGCTGATCGCTATGAAGAGGGTATTCCTAACCCATGTCAGATAGTAGGTCTCATTGTAGAGAAACTCAAAGTGTCTAATGGAGAACTCAAAATTTTCATTTCCCATAATATACTGCTGCTGCTGTCCGTTAAAGGCTGATACCACCATTTGAAACAGAGGCCAAACAATTGCAACAACCCAGGCAATGAGAATTGTGTAGGACATGACTAGACCTATGATCCCCGCAACCGTCAATGGAGGCTTGTCGGAGAGATACAATCCCTTATCCTTTTTCTTTTTTCCACTGAAAAGTGCCATTATAATCGCCCCTCCCTAAATCCCTTGGATCTTCTGAAGCCCAGGAATGCAAAGAACATAACCCCAAGGGAAATGAATATAGTTATGGCTGCCGCAATAGCCTGATACTGGTTAACCAGAGCAAGCTTGTACACATATGATATCAGGAGGTCCGAGGATCCGGCCAGGTTACCGTACCTTTGGGGATCGAAGGGACCGCCACTGTTGAACAGGAATATTACAGAGAAATTATTGAAGTTAAAGGTGTACTGAGTCACCAAAAGCGGGGCTATCTGGAAAAGTACCAGTGGCACCGTTATCCTCCTTAGCTTCTCAAAGGATGATGCTCCGTCAATTTCCGCAGCTTCGTAAAGGTCTCCAGGAATTGCCTGAAGAACACCGGTGGTCAGCAGGAAGACATATGCACTTCCAAGCCATCCCTGTATCAGGATCAAGGCAGCTCTGGTCATCACAGTGTCGTTCTTGATTTCTATCCTTGCATTGAAAACAGAGTTCAGGATTTCCGTTATTACGCCACCGGGAGCCACCATTACACTGAAAAACATTATTGTTATGAATGCCGGAACCGCCCATGGCAGAATATATATGGTCCTGAAGAACTTCTTACCCTTGATTCTATCGTTGTTTACCAGCAGGGCAAGGAAGAATCCCAAAAGAATTGCCAATGTGGTTGCAACAAGGGTCCAAATTATGGTCCAGGTGAATATCAGCCAGAATACGCTTCCTGCAAGACCTTCACCCAAAGCAATAAGTCTGTAGTTCTCTATTCCCACCCAGGTGAATTTGGACTGATTCTGTGGGTTCATGTTGGTGAAGGATAGTAGCAGTGTTGTTATGACTGGAACAAGAACAATGAATACAATAACCAGCATTGCAGGAAATGATGTAACATATGGAAAGCCTTCCTGAAATATGGTCCTTTTGGTTTCAAACCAGTTTGATGGCCGTATTCCCTTGATCATTTCCTTTTCCGTCTTCAATACATCCCTGAAGGATGCGTAGTAGAGCCCAATTGCAATCAAGATTAGGAAGATGGAAACCACACCCTCTATCATGAAAATAAGGGACTTGTGTATCCTTGCTCCTCCCTCTGCCAGGGAAACAAGTCCTGAGATACCCTCCCCCTGATAATTTCCGTAGCCAAGGGCATATGGGATGGCAATGAAATATATGAATAATGTTGCCAAAAAGAAAAACAGGGCTTTTCTCCTTTGACCGTTTATGAGCTGACCCAAACCTGGTATCAAGGATGTTAGGTATGCAACCATGGGTCTGTTCTTTTCAAACTCCACGGGGATCTTTCTTCTGGTATCAGCAACATCAGCCTTCAGTATCTTTTCACCTCTCTTGACACCGTTGGCAAGCTCCCTTTTCTTCCCCTTTATAAGATCCTTGTTTTCAATTGAAGGAATTTTGTACTCCTTAAGCTTAAGCTGATTTTTGTACTCCCTCTTAAGCTCCTTTATGGCATTGGTTTCAGCCTTGCTTGAGATTATTCCTTCTCTTCTTCTTTCCTTGACCTTCTTTATCTCCAGGTCTAACTTCTCTTTAGCTTCCCTCTTGAAGGATTTCAGTTCTTCCTTCATTTTTGCGTCATCTTTTGGATCTATATTGTCCTTTTCCTCAAATGCCTGAGCCAGCTCCCCTTCAATTACCTCAATGAAGCCTATGATCTCTGGAATCTGCTCCACATGAATCCTACTTTCCCTGTACTTGAAATCCGCTTCGTAGGTCAGATTGACATATTGATTGTAGAAATCCATCCTTTTCTCATGATGGAACATTCTGGCTTTCAGACTCCGTACCTGTTTGTTCAGGGCTTCAGGAAGAGTTTTCTCATACTCTGACTCCTCAGCCTTGATGGATTTCAGAAATTCATCTTCTTTTTTTCTGTATTCCTCCAGCTTGACATTGTGTTGATGCTTCTTTTTGTTGGCTATGAGACTCTTCCTCTCCTTCTGAAGAGCCATCCTTTCTTCCTTGTCCGTTTCCTCACTGATTTTCTCATCAAGCCTTGCTAGTTCCAAAAGGTACATGTTCTTTCTTTCGTATTCATTTCCTATATTGTCCTTTAAATACAGGCTGTAGGTTGCCATCTAATTCTCACCTCCGGTGTTATCCCTTGATATGCCAACGCCGAAATAAATATAAAGTATAAGTGCCGTATAGATGAATCCGTTCAGATAAAAGAAAACTGATTGGAAATTCATGTCTGCCGTTGTGTATGCCAAGCCTCCAAAGGATAATATCACCCAGATGTATATGACAAGAGGTGATAATTTTGCCTTTGTATGAGTAACGAATGCCATAATGGCAATTGTTGAAGGAATGACAACCTTTAGAAAGTATAAGGCAAGATTTGAGGAAACGTATTGAGTGAACAATATGTCGTCAGGTCTGCTGTCTGGAAAGTTTTCAGTTGCCCACTGAATGAACAGATTTCCATCCTTGACAATTATAAGTGCTTCAAATGAAGCAGCCAATACCAGTATGCTGGCTAAAACAATTAATATGTAAAAACTTTTTGCTGACAGATGTCTTTTTTCACCCATTGTATTCTCCTTGCCCAGTTGATAAATTTTTTGGGAATAGGGCCTGAGCCCTATTCCCAAAATTATTTAGTAGTTCATCATCATGGCTTCAAAGGAAGCTTTCATTGCATCATAAGCCTCTTCAACTGAACCTGGGTTTACAGAAGACCATGAAAGGAGTCCGTTCTTCCAGGTATCCCATACAGATCCCCACTCTGTGAAAAGAGGTCTTGCAGGAGCTGCATCATAGGATTCAAGCACAGCTGAGATTACTTTCTTGTCAGTCTCTGAAAGGTCTGAATTTAGGTACTCATCAGCTGATACGTTTTCCATGATCTTACCAGTTGCCTTGAAGAAGTCAACTGCATGGTCAGTGTTCATGATCTCTTCGATCATTGCCTGTGATAGTGCCATCTTGTCTGCATCCATCTCATTCCTTGAGTTGATTGCCAATCCCCAGCCACCTTTCCAGTGGGCTAGTGGAAATCCCTCAACAAGAACCTGATTGATTGGTATGATGTCAAGATCCTCTCCATCTCCAGCAAGTGCTGAAAGACTTCCTGTTGACCATGGCCCTTCAAGTCTTATTGCATTCTGTCCACCAGTTGAAAATTCAGTATCCATGTATCCCCATGCTGCATTTTCATCCCAAAGAGGTGTTCCTTCGGTATAGTGTGCATTCCAGTAGTTGTAAAGAGCTGAGAAAACAGCCTGCTGCTGTTCATTCAATTCAGAAAAGTCCTTGGTCAAGTCTGAATAAAGCTGACCTGATTCGTCATGTCCAAGAAGCTCAATTCCGCCTGCATTTGCGAAGGCAACACCAAACCATGCATCAAATGCCGGTACCAGCATATCTACGTGTCCAAGGTCAGTAAACTCGATCTCACTTTCAAGATCGATTCCCTTTGCCTCAGCGTTGGCAGTGTTTACAAAGTTTACAAGAGTCTCAATGTTCATTGGGAATGCCAGATAATCTCCCTCAATGTTGAAGTTTCCCCCAAGTCCATCATCGTAGCTTTCAAATCCACCAACGTTTTCTGCCATGGCCATTGCGTCAATAGGCGCCAGGGCTTCATTGTTTGAAAGTCCATAGATCCTATCTGCAGGGATTGCAAAAACGTCAGCTACATCCTCATTTGTGACATCAGTTGCATCAAGAACATCCAGATGGTCAAATGAACCTGTTTCAATTAGCTCAATTGTTGCATCAGGATGGTTCTCCATCACTCTTGCAACAGCTGCTTCGTAATATTCTCTCCAGCTGGATTCAACCTGTACAGATATGCTTGCCGAAATCCCTTCAGCAGGCGCCTCGCCTGATGGTTCCTCTGGTGGTGCTGGCTCTTCCTCAGCTCCAGGTGCACAGGCTGTTATTGTAAGTGCCAATACAAGGAACATCACCAAGAATAAATTCTTTTTCATTTTCATCTTATCTTCCCCCTAATCTTTTTTGTGCATACGCTTGCATTGAATGCAAAAATATATAATTTAATCCATCCATTTTGGAGGAATTAAATTCCCACTAATGTGGGCAAGGGGCGAAGCCCCTTGGCCTAAATCTTTTCTATATCCCAAATTTCCTGGGCATATTGCTCAATTGTTCTGTCTGAACTAAATTTACCCGAATTTGACATATTTAACCAACATTTTCTCGCCCATCCCAATCTGTCTCTAAAGTCAGCATCTGCTTTTTCGTGGGCTTTCCTGTATTCATCGAAGTCCTTAAGGACGAAATAGTTATCAGCCCTGTGCCAATTTGCTCCATACAGAAGTGAATTATGGAGCTCCCTATAGGAGCCGTCCTTATCCTCAAAGGTTCCATCCACCAGTGTATCAACCACTCTTCTCAGCTTGGGATCATGCTGATAGGTTTCCTCAGGATTGTAGGAATCCCCCATCTTCTCGATCTCCTCAACCCTCAACCCGAAGATATAGTTGTTTTCCTCTCCAGCTTCTTCAACTATCTCTATATTGGCCCCGTCATAGGTTCCAATTGTTGGTGCACCGTTAAGCATAAACTTCATGTTTCCAGTACCCGATGCCTCCTTGCCGGCAGTGGAAATCTGCTCGGAAAGGTCTGCTGCCGGGAATAGCTTCTCCCCGTAGGATACCCTGTAGTTCTGAACAAATACGACCTTCAGCTTACCCTCCATTGCAGGGTCATTGTTGACCATATCAGCAATGTTGTTGATGAATCTTATTATTGCCTTGGCCCTAACATATCCTGGTGCTGCCTTGGCACCGAATATGAAGGTCTTTGGGACCCTTTCAAGATCGGGATTTTCCTTAAGTTCAAAGTAAAGGTAAAGTATGTGGAAGGCATTCAACAGCTGTCTTTTGTATTCATGAAGTCTTTTTATCTGAATGTCAAACAGGGAATCAGGATTGATTTCCTCGCCTTCCTCCTGAAAGATATATTCAGAAAGCTGTTTCTTCTTCGTCCATTTTATCTTCAGGAACTTCTCCAGAACTTCATTGTCATCTGCATATTTTTCAAGCTCCTTGAGCCTCTTCAGGTCTGTTATCCACTCCTGGGACCCCAGGAGTTCAGTAATCAGCCCGGACAGCTCAGGATTTGACTGGAGCAGCCACCTTCTCTGGGTAATGCCGTTGGTCTTGTTGTTGAATTTTTCTGGATACAGCCTATACCAGTCATTGAGCTCCTGTTTTATTAAAAGATCCGTATGGAGCCTTGCAACACCGTTGACAGATTTTGATCCAAAGATGGACATCCAAGCCATTCTGATGTTTCCATTGTGGATTATTTCATATCTGTTAAGGTCATGATCCTGTATTCCCTTGCTCTTGAGCTCATCTATAAGCATTTGGTGAATCCTTAGGATTACCTTGTACACCTGGGGAATCAGCTCCTGGTAATATCTTTCAGGCCATTGCTCCAGAGCCTCTGCCAGAAGTGTGTGGTTTGTGTAGGCAAAGGTAGCGGTTGTTATTCTCCAGGCCTTTTCCCATTCCACGCCTTCCTTTCTGGTCAAAAGCCTCATAAGTTCAGGTATTGCCACTGCTGGATGGGTGTCATTCAGCTGTATTGAATGGTAGTGTGGAAATTCCTCAAAATCCAGGTTCTTGTTCTTGAATCTTCTTATCATATCCTGAAGGGATGCCGAAACAAAGAAGTACTGCTGCTTAAGTCTTAGCTTCTTTCCCTCCTCGTATGAATCATTTGGATATAGAACCTTGGCGATGTTTTCAGCGTCATTTTTGGCCTTGACTGCAAGGTCATAATTCTGGTCATTAAAGGCCCTGAAATCAAATTCATCCAGTGACTCAGCCTTCCAAAGCCTCAGTGTGTTGATCATCCTATTGTCATATCCTATTACGGGGTAATCGTAAGGAATTGCGTAAATCTCACCACCCTTGAAGGTTACCCTAACCTTTTCGCTGATTTTTCGGATTCCCCATGGGTCTCCATATTTAGTCCAATTGTCTGCCACCTCTACCTGCTCTCCATCTACAATCTTCTGCTTGAAAAGTCCAAAATCATATCTTATTCCATACCCATCCATTGGATATCCAAGGGTTGCAGCAGAATCCAGAAAGCATGCAGCAAGTCTTCCCAGACCTCCGTTGCCCAGCGCTGGATCCTCCTCTGATTCCTCCACATGATTATAGTCAACTCCCATGTTCTCAAGGATTTCCTTTACCTCAGCCTTAGTGTCCATGGCAATGAGGTTGTTTGTCAAAAATCTCCCCATAAGGTACTCAGAGGAAAGATAATAGGACTTCTTGGTGGTTTCAGTCTTCTTTCTGGATTGGTTCCAGTGTGGCAGAATGGTTTCCATAATTGCCTTGGACAATACTACGTATTTTTCAGAATCCAGAAGATCCTTGAATTCACCTCCAAAGGTCGTCATGGAATATAAATCTATTCTATTCTTCAAATTTTCGTGATTCAACAAATTAACCCCTCCTGTATGTCCTGGTCAGGTCCGCGATTCTCTTGGACAACTTCTGATTCAGATCAGATTTCTTAACTCTCCATGTCCAGTTACTTCCCAATGTTGCCGGAGTGTTCATTCTGGACTCCTCTCCCAGGTCAAGAAAATCCTGCATCTGGGCAATGGACAGATAAGCTCCGGAGCACCAGGCTCCTCTTATAAGTCCCCAGTTATACCCCTCTTGCTCATCTTCAAGCTTAAGATACTTGACCGCAAATTTCTTTTCCTTTTCCGGTGCCGTATCTATCCAGTCCCTGACGGTCTTGTTGTCATGGGTACCGGTATATACCACTGAATTTCTCTCATGATTGTGAGGAAGGTAATCACTGTCACCCTCTGGGTCAAAGGCAAACTGGAGTATTTTCATTCCAGGAAATCCTGTGTCGTTAATCAGCTTAACCACCTGGTCTGTCTGGAATCCAAGATCCTCCGCTATTATATCCAGGTCTCCCAGCTCTTCTTTTATCTTGTTGAAAAGCTTCATCCCCGGTCCTTTTAACCACCTTCCATTTACGGCATCCACTGATCCCGCTGGAACCTCCCAGAATGATTCAAAGCCTCTAAAGTGGTCAATCCTCAATGTATCATATAGCCTGAAGCTATGTTTGATTCTACTAATCCAGAAGCTGTAGCCCTCAGCCTCAACGGCATCCCAATCATAAACGGGATTGCCCCAAAGCTGCCCGGTAGCCGTGAAATAATCAGGTGGCACCCCTGCAACTGTCTTTGGCTCAAGGTTATGGTCAAGCTTGAAAAGTGACGGATTCGCCCATAGGTCAGAGCTGTCCGCCGATACGTATATGGGAAGGTCCCCAATTATCTTAATCCCTTTACCATTTGCATATTTCTTCAGCTGTTCCCACTGCTTCAGGAAGAAAAATTGAGTGAATACCCAAAAGAAGACCCTATCCTTCTCAGACTCCTCTTTCTCTTCCACAGCCTTGCTCCTGAAGTCCTTAAAATCATCATCCCAAAGCTGCCATGCCTTATTGTCCTGGAGGTCTTTTATGGTCATAAAGAGTGAAAATTCCCTAAGCCAATCTAGGTTCTCCCCATAGAAGGACTCCAGCTGAGGCCATAGCTCACCCTTTCCTCTTTGGTAGGCCAAGCGAAGTAGCCTGTACTTGCCATGGTAGAGCTTGCCGTAGTCAACCCTTTCAGGATTGGAGTTCAATTTTTCCTGGAGTATCTCTTCCTTTGACAGATAGCCTTTTCCCACCAGCTCATCAAGATCAATGAAATATGGATTTCCTGCGAAGGAGGATATGCATTGGTAGGGTGAATCTCCATAGCCTGTAACTCCCAGAGGCAGAATCTGCCAATATCTTTGCTTTGAATGATATAGAAAATCAACTAATTTATATGCTTCCTTTCCAAAATCTCCTATCCCGTATTCTCCTGGCAGTGAAGAAATTGAAAGCAATATGCCGCTCTCCCTTTTTTTCAACCTTTCTCACCTTCTCCCATTATATTTTAAATAATTGTGCAACCGTTTGAACGTAGTATTATATTACCCCAAAGAGGCTTTCTTGTAAACATCATGATTCCGATCAAATATGCCATCAGTAAGTGACAAAACATCTTGATGGTATGTTGATGGATCTCCTTGGTTTTAATCCTCTGCTTCCCTTACTATTTCGTTTTCATCATAGCTGATCCAGTCACTGTAGCCTCCCAGATAAAGGACAGGCTCAAGACCAATTTCATTCATATACATTATATTTACAGTACCGGTAATCCCTGATCCACAGTGCACAAAAATCTTGTCGTACTTACCAAGTCCGCTGTAGTGAGCGGTAAGTCTTTCGTGGTCAATATCTCCCGGCTCCTCCACCAGCTCGGTCCATGGATAGTTCACTGCTGAAGGTATGTGTCCAGGTATTCTGTCTATAGGTTCAATCTCTCCTCTGTATCTGTCTGGAGTCCTGGAGTCAACAATGACCTGGTCATCCCTAGTTATTGCGTTTCTTATATCCTCCACATCTGCAATCATTTCATCATTTATACTTGTGGTCAAGTCATTGCCCCTCACATGCTCCACTCTATCAATTGACATTCCATAGCCCTTTTCCTTCCATTCCTTTATTCCACCCTTAAGTATAAATACCTCGGTCTTACCAATGTACTTCAGCATCCACCAGAGTCTGCCAGCCATGGCAAGCTCTCCGTCATCATACACAACAACGATCTTGCCGTCATCAACCCCAAACCTTTCCATGTTTGAAGCAAAGTCATTAAGATCAGGCAATGGATGTCTTCCGCCATGAGTTTTCACCTCTCCGGTAAGGATATCCTCCATAGGTACAAAAATGGCTCCCTCTATGTGTCCCTTGTCATACTCTGCCATCCCATAGTCTTCATTGCCCAACTCATACCTGACATCAAATATTACAAGGTTTTCACTTTTCAAATTACCCTTGAGCCAATTTGCTGTAACAAAATTTTTCATTATCCATACCTCCACATTTTTGTATTTTCTCAAAAATTATAAGGGTACACAAGATTTTCAGTGTACCCTCATTAGTTTCAGGTCTCTAGAATCTCAACACCGCTGCAATGGGTTTTCCAGATGGCATCTTATCCCTCTTAAGAACGTGAACGGTGCCACCATTTAACAGCGTAAGCATAGCTGCCTTATCCATCAGATCCACATGCCCAAGATCCTCCTTGTTGTTCACTTCAAGGCTGTTGTCCTCTTCATTGAAAAATCCCCATTTCTGAACATCATCAGCAATGAACAGAGTATCTACTCCCCCATTGTTGGATGAAAGGACTATTCTTTCTATACTGTCGGTACCAAGCTTGGAGTCTGTATTAAGGAGAGTCATAAATTTATCAACTTCCCTCTCAAGCCTTTTTTCAACTCTAGGAGAAAAAATATCCATGGCCTTTTGGTGTATTTCCTTTTCCCCGATACCTTCGGGACTTCCCTTAATGGATTCCTCCATCAGATTTGAATATGAACTAACCTCACGATACATTGGATAAATATAATCAACAGAATACACTATCAAGGGATGCTTGGTATCCTTGAGAACTCTGTTAACCTCCTTGTCTATGCTTCTGAGATGCTTGGATATCTCATTTTTCTCGGTCTTGCTCATTTCATTATAACCGTGCATTCCAGGTCCGCCTCCTGATGCGGCTCCCTTTGGACTTGTAGCCTCCTGGCGCAGCTCATTGGCAGGAATGTAGTTTTCCACCAACTCGTCTATTTCAGGTACTTCAATTTTCTCTATTCCATATGGGTTTGCTTCAAAAAGCTTAACCTCTGCCTGGCTTAGGGTTAGGACATTGAAGTCTTCTATTGATGTGAATAGCTTCAGTAGAGGCCTTATATAGAATCGATTGGAAACAATGGCCAATTCCTCCACCTCAAACGGAAGCTTGTAGTATCTCATTTCTTCAGGTGTAATAAATATTCCCAGACCATGCTCCTGGTTTTGCCAAAAAATGGTCTCGTCCAACAGTTTAGTGGCAGGCTTAAGAAATGCTAAGGCATCCTTCTCAGAAAACCCCTTCTCAACAAGACTTCCCTCAGCATCCCTAATGAGGTTCTTTAATCTTATCCTGCTCTGATTTGCTTCCTGGCCTTGTTTGAAAGTAGGTAAATAAATGGAGACAAGTCCATTTAAGTCCATCTGTGACAGTTCCACTAATACATCAAGGTCTAATTTTTCCATAGATAAACCCCTTTCATTATTATTTCCACACGACAATTGACTGTCGTGTCAAGATCACTCAATAACTCTGTTACTATACTTTTACCACTATTGAATGATTCAAAACAATTGGAAGGGGTATTCTGAAAATTGAATCAAGATGAATTTGAACATTAATTGATTTTGTGTTAATATATCATTACGAAAATACCCCCTGCGGGTTTGGAGGTGCTTTATGAAAGAAAAACTAATAAGTGTGACATCAATATTTTCAGCTGTTGCAGCTTCCCTTTGCTGAAGCGGAGGCCTTATTTTGGCATCCCTGGGTCTGGGATCTGTAGGCAGTGCATATTTTGCTAATTTAACCAAGTACAAGCCAATTTTTGTCGTTATCACAGGGCTTCTATTATATAAATCCTATAGCCTCATTGAAAAAAACAATGCTGGGAAAACCACCAAAATCATATTCTGGGTATCCGCAGCACTTGCAATTCTGGCTCTGTACTATCCAACCATACTTGGATTCTTCTACGCCTCCTAGGAGGCGTATTTTTTTATTCCAACTTCCTGTAAAGTGTAGCAATACTTATCCCCAGCTTATTTGCAAGAGCCTTTTTGGACTCCAAGTCATCCCCCATCATTTGAATTCTGGACTTTATAAGCTCCCGCTCATACTGTCTGGTAAGTTCACCAAGTGTTCTTGATTCATCAATCAGATTTATGGGGATTTTTTCCTTTAACTGTTCAGAGGTCACCTTTGATCCCGTTGAGAAGATTACGGCATACTCCATAAGGTTCTTGAGCTCTCTTATGTTTCCTGGGAATCTGTACTTAAGCAATAGATTCTCAGCATCTGCACTAAAGCCAACCAGGTCCTTTCCGTAAATGCGACCAAAATGGTCAAGGAAATATTTTCCAAGGATCAATACGTCATAGCCTCTATCCCTCAAGGGTGGTATCTGTATGGGAACTATGTTCAATCGGTAAAAGAGATCCTCCCTGAAGCGTCCCTCCCGTGCCATGAGGTCAATATTTCTATGGGTGGCAGAAATTATCCTTGGATTTACCTTGATTCCCTTGTTTCCACCTATTCTGGTTATCTCTTTTTCCTCCAAGGCCCTTAGGAGCTTAACCTGCATCAGGTATGGAAGCTCTCCAATTTCATCCAAAAAAAGGGTTCCCTTTGTCGCAGCCTCAAAATAGCCTTGTCTCCCGGATTTGCTGGCTCCCGTAAAGGATCCCTGCTCATAGCCGAAAAGTTCACTTTCAATTAAATTTTCAGGTATTGCCCCACAGTTCAGGGCCATGAACACCTGGTCACCTCTCTGTCCGCCATGGTGTATGGCTCTGGCAAAAACCTCCTTGCCTGTACCTGTTTCACCCATTATCATGACGGATGCCTCACTGTCGGCAACCTGCACAGCCTGTCTTCTTGCCTGCTTGATTGCCTCACTTTCACCAAGTATATGGTCAAATGTTACAACATCCTTATCCTTGTGTGATTTCAAAACTGATTTTTTCATCTTGTTGAAGTCACTGAAGATCAGTATGTAGCCCTGTCTTATACCGTTGCCGTCTATGGGATTGCTCTGAATCAAAAAATTGCCATCTCCCACTGAAATCGGTCCAACCTCTCCATTAAAGCCCTGTTCAGCCAATTGGTTCAAGGTCTTCTCAGGAAGTATTTCCTTCAGTCCGGGAATGTCAAGGTCAATATCAAACCTGTCCCTTATGTAGCTGTTCATGGATGCTATTTCCTTGTTGTTATCGAGGATGACCACACCTTCATTAAGTGAATTTATAAGCGTAGACATTTCATTGGATCTATACTCAAGGAGCTGTCCGTAATCCTTTTCCTTAAGCATTGTGTTGATTATACCTGTTAGCTGGGTTTCAAATGTTCTATAGCCATCAGTGTTGGTTAGAAGGTTTGCCCTTGCAGTCTCATCAAAGGCGCAAAGGCCCAGTACTCCAATCCTTTGGTTATGGTACTCAATCGGAAGGCATATCTCCACCAGTTCTCCACAGTTTTCCTTGTTTTCACAATCCCGGCAAATTGGCTCCTCCCTTGGGTTCTCGATAAGATAATGGTCTCCAGTGGTTATGCACTTGTGGAATGCTGAGTTCAAGGGCGCCATCATACCTATGGCATTTCCATGAACCCCTGTTCCAACAACTCTTTTCAGCTCATGATCAACAATTGTTATGTCCACATTCGTAACGGAATACATCGCCTCCACTATGTGCTGCAGCTCCGGTCTTATACTGTTCAACAGGCTCATATTGTCTCCTTTCTCATTCTTGATAATTCATTCTTATTTTTGATAACAAGCTAGATTGTTATAATACCTTTGTTCTAACTTTTTCATAGTTAAAGATTATCATTATTGAGAAACTATTACAATCTGAATTTTCTTATCAAACCAAACAACCGCCTATAATGCCCATCCAGGCTATTGATATTGTTTGGCACAGAACTTGCAATTATTAGATCCTGAGGTGATACGATGATTAAAGACAGCATTCTTATTGATATCCTGAAGGATCAGGTTAAACCGGCTCTGGGATGTACAGAGCCTGCAGCAGTGGCCTTGGCAGTTGCTCGGGCAAAGGAATTGATGACGGAAAATGTAATTGACCTACATATAACTGTTAACAACAACATACTCAAGAATGGCATGAGCGTTGGCATTCCAGGAGCAAAGGAAAGGGGTCTGGATTTTGCTGCTGCCCTAGCAATCCATGCCGCCAAGTCAGAGTATGGTCTTGAGGTATTTAAGGATGTGGACCAGGACAGCATTTCAAAGGCATTGAGGCTTGTTGAAAAGGGAAGTATAATTGTCGACCTGGACAAGAGCAAGTCAAATCTTTTTATTCAGGTGATTGCCAAGGGTGAAATGGAAACCTCCAAAGTAATCATTGAAAATGCACACACTAACATTGTTTTTGCATCAATTGATGATAGGATTGTCCTGGACACTAGAAACAGCACGGATCCAGCTGGTGAAAATGGTCTTAATGATCTGAAGTTTAGTATCATGGATTACTCCATCAGGGACCTGATCGAGTTCATAGACGAAGTACCTGCAGATTATCTTGAATTTATCCAGACTGGTATAGATATGAACCTTAAGCTGGCTCAGGTTGGATTGATGGAGGATTTGGGTCTTGGAATGGGCAAGCACTACATGGAAAAAGCAAATGACATTGACAAAAAGGCCAAGGCCTATACAGTGGCTGCCTCTGAGGCAAGAATGACAGGCTATCCATTGCCCGTGATGAGCAGTGCAGGTTCGGGAAACCATGGCTTGGTTGCAATTATTCCACTCTCCATTGTGGGGTCGGAGCTTGATTACGAGGATGAAAAAATCAGAAAAGCAGTTGCACTGAGTCACCTGGTGACCATATTTGTAAAGGTTCAGCTGGGAGCATTGAGCCCTGTATGTGGCTGTGCCGTAGCTGCTGGTCTTGGATGCAGCGCCGGGATTACATATCTTAAGGGTGGCACGAGTGAACAGATTGAAAGTTCAATTGTAAATATGATAGCAGGTGTTTCAGGCATGTTCTGTGACGGGGCAAAAATTGGCTGTGCCTATAAACTTGGAATCTCGGTTGATGCAGCAGTGGATGCCTCCTCCATGGCACTACAGGGCATGAGAATACCTCCCGACAATGGAATTCTTGGAGCCACTGCAGAGGAGTCAATTGCAAACCTGGCTAGGGTTTCCACCGAGGGTATGAGCAATACTGATCCTGTGATACTGGATATAATGATGAGCAAATGCTAATTGAAACGACCACCTTTACGCTAGGTGGTCGTTGTTTTTTCCAATTCAATTAAGCTCCTCTTTATGTCAAGTCCTCCGCCGAATCCCGCCAAATCACCATTGGCCGCAATTACTCTGTGTCAGGGTATTATTATTGATATGGGATTCCTGTTGTTGGCATTTCCCACTGCCCTGTAGGCCTTGGGCTTTCCAATGCTCTCAGCAATATCCTTGTAGCTTCTGGTCTCACCATAGGGGATATTCTTCAATGAATTCCACACCTTCATTTGGAAGGGGGTCCCTGATGGTTGTATTGGCAGCTGAAAATCCCTTCTAACTCCTTCAAGGTATTCACTTATCTGTTGAATTGCTTCCTTGATCAAGGGTGTCTCCTCCTCCACTCCCCCTGTATGGAGCACCTTACCAAATTCAACGCCTGTTATTGCACTCTCTCCTTCAGAAATGGTCAGATATCCAATCTTGCTCTTGTAGCTGAAGTATTTCAAATGGCTCAACCTCCTTGTGGGTCATGAAAGAAACAGGCTATCAACTCATACCTTTGTATCTGTCAATATTCTCGTCGCTCAGAAACTCATAGGCATCATTTATTTCCTGAAATTTACTTGTTGCATCAGGGGCTCTATTTATATCCGGATGGTACTCCTTTGCCTTTTTCCTGTATGCCAGCTTTACCTGATACTTGTCAGTGTCATAGGGCAAATCAAGAACATCACAGCTTTTCCTGTATTTCTGCTTGAATTCCGTCATGGGGTTGGCATAGGTCTGCTGCCCTGTGTAGCCACCTTGACCCTGCCATTGCTGTCCACCCTGTCTCTGGTAGCTCTGCCACTGCCTGAACCGTTCTTCCCACTCCTGCTGTTGCTGCTGCTGTCTTCTTTCCCTTTCCCGTCTGATGCGTTCCTCCTCCATCTTCTGATACTTGTGTCCGTACTCAGCGAAGGATTTGTGCTCTCCCTTGCCATCCATGAGATAGCTTCCCAGATCATAAAGGTATTCCGTTACTATGTATCTCCAGTACTTGAGGAAGGAGATGAATTTCTGCCCAAGAATCGGGAAGATTATAAAAAACAGAATCACCAGTATGGTTATTGGATTAAGCAAGGCCACAAGTCCAAATGGACCAAACAAGAGAAACAGAATCAAACAGCCTCCCATACCAATCAAGGCTGCAAAACCTCTTGCTATTCCAATTACAAGACTTACGGTCACCTCTGCTATTCCAATAAATAAATCAAAAATGAAGGACAGAGCCTGTCCCGTTCCATATATCACTCTACCTGCTGCCTTTTTCATTAGGGTCATTTCAATTCTCCAATCATAGTCGTTTAGCCTCATGTAATATTGTAATTTTTTTTGAACCTGTTGTCAATTTCGGATGTACCCAGCAAACCATTTTGGAGCTCCTCGCAAAAATATTTACTAATCCGAAAAATATTTTTCATTTTGATGATATAATATCTATGGAGGTGGCTTCAATGATTGAAGATTTTTATGACATTCTTACCAAGATAGAAAACTACGTTGATGGGATCATGATAGTAGATGAAAATGGAATCATCAGATACAACAAGCAGTATGGTCAGGGCGGATTTGTTCTTAACGAAAGGGAGTCCGTAGGACGAACACCAATGGATGTCTATCCTAATCTTGATGAAGAGACCTCAACCTGCTACAGGGCACTTAAGTATGGAGAAACAACAACCAACCAGCTTCAGAGGCTTGTACACAAATCAGGCAACGAAGAGTATGTGATTGACAATACTTTCCCCATAATTGAACACGGAAGGATAATAGGTGCAGTGAGCACTTCAAAATTCGTCAAATCAGATGATTCAAAAGGAATTATTGACCTCTCCAATATGACAAGCACCTACACCCATAACATGTTCACAGTAACTGACTTGATCGGCGAAAGCAAAGTGATGCAGGATCTGAAATACAAGATCCACAGGCTCAGCGAAACCAGCTCAAGCGTTCTTATTCACGGCGACACGGGAGTGGGAAAGGAGCTGGTGGCACAGGCAATCCACAGCAGCAGCAATAGAAGGAGTAAACCCTTTATATCCCAAAACTGTGCGGCCATACCCCATACACTTCTGGAGAGCATTTTTTTTGGTACAACAAAGGGAAGCTACACTGGAGCTGAAAACAAACCTGGAATTTTTGAACTGGCATCAGGTGGAACTATTTTTCTTGATGAGCTGAATTCAATGGATCTGAATATGCAGGCAAAGCTTCTTAGGGCCATTGAAGAGAAAAAGGTAACAAGGATTGGTGGAAGTGAAAGTAAATTCTTTGATGTGAGAATCATTGCTGCCATGAACGAGAACCCACTTGTCTGCATCAAGGAAGGACGAACAAGAAAGGACCTGTATTACCGACTTGCAGGAATTCAACTTAGAGTTCCGTCCCTGTCGGAAAGAAAAGAAGATATCCCAATATTGACTTCCCATTTCATAAAGGGGTATAACAGCACCATGAAAAAAAATATCAAGGGCGTTTCCCATGAAGTTCATGAACTGTTCAAAGCCTATCCATGGCCTGGAAATATCCGTGAGCTCAAGAATATAGTGGAGGCTGCCTTCAATTTTGTGCAATCAGATTCAATCGAGCTGGGAGACCTGCCGGAGTTCATTAATAATAGAAATACTGAAGCTCCTGGAATTGATAGCTTCCACTCCCTACCAGAGGCAGTTGAAAATTTCGAAAAGCAATTTATTCTTTCCAGCTCCAGGGAGGCATCAAACCTGACGGAGCTGGCTGATCTGCTGGGAATTTCCAGACAATCCCTGGGCTATAAGATCAAGAAATATGAACTGGAGAAGCTTTTCAAGTAATGTATATTGAATAAGGACCTTTGGATTCCCTGGAATCCAAAGGTCCTTATTCAATGCTAAGTCTTCTGCCTAGG
>JANKMX010000014.1:0-5488 GCA_024649995.1 Gudongella sp.
ATTAGGACCTCTCTTTCTTTGCATGCTTTTTGGCTTGCCGAGTATCTCTGAATATACAATACCCTTCAGTATGTCGTTTTTAATGTCAAATAAACCAACTGAGCTTTTTTCAGCCTTTTTCTCCGCCTGCTCAGCAGCTAGGGTTGTTTCCTTTGTTCTTGTTTCAGAGGTTGCTTCAACCTTATCCTCTGTGATATCTTCCCAATATCGTCCTTCCCTAAAGGTTTTTGCTTTAGGCTTATCAGGTCGACCAATTGGTCTTTCAACCCTTTGTTTGGATTCTGTTGCAGGAGCCTTTGTTGGGGTTTTCTTATCCGGGTTAAGCTCCTTTTCTATCTGAGCCTTGTAATCTTCCAGCGCCTGTCTGAAGTCCTTCATACCAGTATTCATCCGAGACCTGTCAGCCCTTGGTTTTTGTACTTTCTGTGAACTTCCCTGCCCGGTTCTTCTTCTTGCCTGTTCAGCCTTTTTCTTGTCTCTAGAGCTTTTAAGAAGCAAGTTGATTATTACCCAAAAGACCAGAATGATTATAGGACTATCCATTTAATCACTTCCTATTTTGTTTCTTTATCTTCGTCAGCTATCTTTGATATTGAATCTCTCATGTCCGTATCTGCAAGTATATTTTTCATATTATAATAATCCATAACCCCAAGCTTTCCTTCTCTCAAGGCCTGAGCAAGTGCCTTTGGCACGTCCGCCTCAGCTTCAACAAGCTTGGCGTTCATAGCTTGAACCTCTGCCTTCATCTCCTGCTCTCTTGCAACAGCCATGGCTCTTCTTTCCTCTGCCTTAGCCTGTGCAATTTTCTTGTCTGCCTCCGCCTGCTCCATCTGAAGCTTTGCACCGATGTTTCTGCCTACATCAACATCCGCTATGTCGATGGAAAGTATCTCGAATGCAGTACCTGCATCAAGTCCCTTCTCCAAAACAGTCTTTGATATGCTGTCAGGGTTTTCCAGAACATCCTTGTGGGAATTTGCACTACCTACTGTTGTTACAATACCTTCTCCAACTCTGGCTATTATTGTTTCCTCGCCAGCTCCACCGACAAGCCTTTCAATGTTTGCACGAACCGTTACCCTAGCTCTTGCAACAACTTCAATACCATTCTTGGCAACAGCCGCTATTTGAGGAGTTTCAATGACCTTGGGGTTTACACTTACCTGCACAGCTTCAAGCACATTTCTACCAGCAAGGTCTATAGCCGCTGCTCTCTCGAATACCAATGGTATGTTGGCCCTTTGAGCTGCAATCAATGCATCCACAAGGGTGTTTACGTTACCGCCTGCAAGATAATGTGACTCCAGATCATCGATTTTAATATCCAATCCAGCCTTTGTGGCTTTTATCATTGGATTGATAATTCTACTTGGTACAACTCTTCTAAGTCTCATACCTATCAATGTCGTTATCTTTACCTTTACTCCTGCAAAGAATGCAGTCACCCAGAGTCCCACTGGTACAAAGGTGAAGAACAGCATTAATAGAATTATGATACCTATTGCAATTGCGAGTGTGAAAATTAGATCCATACTAAATCCTCCTTACAAATATTTTTGAACCTTCAACCTTGACGACCTTGACATTTGAGTTCTCTGGAATATATCCCGTTTGTGCCAATGCATCGTACTTCTCACCATCTATAACGATAAAACCCGAAGGTCGAAGTTCCGAAAGTGCAGTTCCCTCCCTGTCCATGAGATCACTCATGGTGTTGGTGCTGAGATACCCTCTTTCACTGTCCAGCTTGTTGCTTAATATTATTCTGTTGAGAAGCTTACTTTTATAACCATGTTTTACCATAACCACCGCCACCAAAGTAGTCACTATGATAGCAATGCTTAGGGACAATACCGCTGCAGCCAGGTCCTGCATGGCCAATACCGTACCAGCAAGTACAAATATCAGTCCGCCAATGCCTGGCAATCCAAACCCAGGTACCACACCTTCAATAACCAATAGACCAAGACCTACAACAAAGAGGATTAATGAGGTCCAGTTTGAGTTTCCTGCAAGAATATTTCCGCCAAAGTAAAGTCCAAAGCCCATAAGTGAAATGGTTCCTCCCAATCCAAAGCCCGGAGTCAGTATCTCAAGGACAAGACCCACAAATCCCAGTGTCAGAAGGAGTGTGCTTATATAAGGATTTGAAATATATTTTGACAGCTTAATCTGAAGTCCTTCCTCCATTACTTCAACCTGGGACGACTCGAAGCCGAAATGCTCAAGTATTACATTGTAGTCACTTGACAATATGTCGGCCAGTCCAAGCTCTAAAGCTTCCTGGGCAGTAAGGTTGAGAAGCTTTCCACTATCAACCACACCCTCAATGGCTATGTCGCTGTCAGCCATGGCTTCAATCAATAGGGCATCTCTTCCCCTAAACTGGGCTGTATCCCTTAGGACGCCCCTCCACATGGAAAGGATCTTCTCAGTGTTGGGTATTGTCTCTGCAGATCCAATCACTGCATTCTCCGACATTGCTATATGCTCTCCGGCTATTGTCACCAATACACCTGCTGAGGCTGCCTTGTTGTTGACAAGGGTTATTGTTGGGATGTTTGTTCCGATTATTATATCCTTTATTTTGATCGCTTCATCAACCAGTCCTCCATAGGTATCTATTTCAAATATTATTGCCTCTACATCGGATTCATTGTTCAGATCATTCACCACATCCCTGACGTAATTATGGGTAGCACGATTTATTTCTCCCCGTATAGGCACGACATACACTTTACCGGGGCTTTGTGCATCTGCGATTCCAGATGACATGAAAATAACAAAAACCATAATAAAAAATGCCAGAAACCTTATTTTCTTCACATTTTCACCTCCTATTGAGTTCCGCTTTAAATGTATACCCACAATCGTTAAAAGATAGCAAAAAAACCTGAGTTTAACTCAGGTTATTTTAGCAATTTTCTAACGGCCTTATTTACCATGTTCCCGTCTGCCCTTCCTTTTACCTTGGGCATAGTGGATTTCATGACCAGACCTATATCTTTAATCGAGGTGGCTCCAATTTCTTCGATTGTTTCCTTGACTATTCTTTCCACCTCTTCTTCATTCAATTGTTCAGGCAGATATTCCAACAAAATCTCCATTTCCGATTCTGTTGTATCCACAAGATCCTGGCGTGAGCCCTTCTTGAATTCCTCTATGGCCATCTTCTTTTCCTTGAGCTGTTTTGAAATTATCTCAAGAATATCTTCATCTGTAAGCTCGGTTCTTTCATCTACTTCCCTTTGCTTGACAGCTGCCCTGACCATAGTGACAGTATTCTTCCTTATAGTTTCCTTGTTTTTCATGGATGACTTCAGGTCTTCCATGAGTTTATCTTTAAGGGACATCAGTTCACCTTCTTATTAATACTTGGAATGTTTCTTTCTTCTGGCTGCTTCAGATTTCTTTTTTCTTCTTACACTTGGTTTTTCGTAATGCTCTCTTTTCCTTACCTCACCTATAACTCCTGATCTGGCACATGATCTTTTAAATCTTTTAAGAGCGTTATCAAGAGATTCGTTTTCACCAACTTTAATTTCTGTCATCGATCCTTCCCTCCCCTCTCAACTACAAGAGTGTTACAATACTGCCATGAGTATGGCTTGCACACTAAATAATTATACATTATCTCAAAAATTATTTCAACTATTTTTAACCTGGTGGCCACAACATTTCCCTTTTACCAAGAACATGGAAATGAATGTGGTCTACGGTTTGTCCTCCTTGGGGTCCACAATTGTTGACAACCCTGTAGCCATTTTCAATTCCCAGCTCCTTGACAAGCTTGGGGATCAGCCTGAAAACGTGTGAAATCAGAGCATCATCCTCCTCACTTATCTGATCAAGAGATTTTATGTGCACCTTTGGAACAATTAAAAAATGTACTGGAGCCTGTGGGTTTATATCCTTGAATGCCACTACAAATTCATCCTCATGTATTAGATCGCTTGGTATTTCCTTCTCAGCAATTTTACAGAATAAACAGTCCATACTTAACACCTCCTCCAATTCCAAAAGAAATATTTAGATCAAGGCTCCCTCCATGGCTGAGCCTTTTGATGCCTCAAGCCTGGTATTTCTTATTTCTCCCATAATATCATAGGGTGAGGGTGTTTTGACTCTAATATAGTTTGAAGTATAACCCTCATAGATATTTATGTCCCGCTTTGTATGCTCTTCATACAAGACATCCTTTTTACTCTCCAGATATCTCCTGTTGAACTCCTCTGACAATCGGTCCCCAAGTTCTATCAACAGCTCACTTCTTCTATTCTTGACCTCTCCATGGACCTGATTGTCCATTGTAGCTGCAGGCGTTCCCTTTCTTGGTGAATATTTGAAAACATGAATCCTTGAAAACCCAATTTCCTCCACGAATCTAAAGGTTTCCATAAACTCGTCCTCTGTCTCACCTGGAAATCCCACAATTATATCAGTGGTAATACCGGCCTCCGGTAGATATTCCCTTATCAACCGCACCTTGTCCCTATACTCCCCAGAAGTGTATTTCCTGTTCATCCTTTCCAGAACGGTATCGGATCCACTTTGGAGAGATAGGTGAAAATGATCACATATCTTGGGACTTTTCGTCATGACTTCCATAAAGCCTTCATCTATAAGAGTAGGCTCCAGGGAACTAAGCCTTATTCTATCAATACCCTCAATCAGGCTGATTTTATCAATTACTTCAGCCAGGGATTCCTTCTTGAGATCCTTCCCATAGGATGCAACATGAATTCCTGTGAGCACAACTTCCTTGAAACCGGCCTTGGCAAGCTTCTCAACCTCTTCTTCAATATCCGAAAATTCCCGGCTTCTAATTGGGCCTCGGGCATAGGGTATTATACAATAGCTGCAGAATTGGTTGCAGCCGTCCTGAATCTTTACGAAGGCTCTGGTTCTTGACTTCACTTCATCAATGTTTATCTTTTCAAATTCCTTGTAGGTCTGTACAGGCCTCACTATGTTTATTCTTCGCTTGGTCCTTGCAGCCTCCTCACAAAGCTCAACAATCCTATTTCTTTCACTTGTTCCAATTATTACATCAACACCTTCTATGGTTTCAATCTCGTCTGGAGAAACCTGAGAATAGCACCCTACTACTGCTACGATGGCGGCAGGGTTGTTTTTCTTTGATTTTCTGATAAATTGTCTGGATTTTCTATCTGAAAGATTTGTCACGGTACAGGTATTGATCACATATATATCTGAGTAGTCATCCTCTCCCACAATACCATAGCCTTTTTTTTCAAACATTTCCTCCATAGCCTCGGTCTCATATTGATTAACCTTACAACCCAAGGTATGGAATGCCACTGAATTCATTAAATCACTCCTAAATCTCCATATTCATACTGTACAATGGCAGAGGCCACTATACCTGCCGTTTCGGTTCTAAGTATCCTCGGTCCCAGCGATACAATCTTTGCACCCAGATCTGTCAATCTGTCTATTTCTTCCTCCTCAAAGCCACCTTCAG
>JANKMX010000014.1:5498-9421 GCA_024649995.1 Gudongella sp.
CAATGTTCACTATTTTGGGTGGATCCAAGGCTCTTAGAATCTCCTTTATTCCATTTTCATCCGAGGCCTCGTAGGGAACTATTGTCAAGCCCTCCTTAAGCAACTCACCAATTTGGTTCATCTCAACCACTTGATGGACCCTTGGAATCAAGTCACGTTTAGACTGCTTTGCAGCCTCCTGGACAACGGATTCCCATCTCTCAAGCTTCTTATCCTGTTTTTTGTCATCCTTCAGTCTTACGACCGTTCTGGCGGTGATCAAGGGATAGAAGGAAGCTACACCCAGCTCTGTACCTTTCTGTAGAATGGTTTCCATCTTTGAGCTCTTGGGCAGACCCTGAAACAAGTTGATGCTGATTGAAGACTCATGACCTCTCTCCAAAGGCTTGATCACCTCTGACACCATAAGATTCTTTGTGATCTCCTTTATGGTACAAAGGTATGCCTCCCCTTCAACAACCACTTCCAGCCTGTCACCTGATACCATTCTCAGTGCATCTCTTGCATGCTTGACATCTGGTCCTTGTATTTCTATATTTCCTCTTTCATCAATTTTATTTTCGGTAAAAAACCTATGCATCAGATCACCATCTTTGAGGTAATTGCAGCCCAACCATTCATGACTTCAACATCCATAATTTCATACCCATTACCCAGCAGGGCTTCCTTAACCCTCTCCAGCTTACTCTCAATGATTCCTGATGCTATGAAAACACCTTTTGCCTTAAGATGGTTCCTTAGGCCAGGTACCAGGTCAATAATTATCTCAGCAATGATATTGGCGACAATGACATCAGCCTTCTCTTCAACCATATGGAGAAGGTTCCCTTCCTCCACCTGTATTGTTTCATCCACCTGATTTATAACAGCATTTTCCTTGGTTACCTTAACGCACATTGGATCCAAATCTATTGCCAGTACCCTTCCAGCACCCAACTTTGCAGCTATAATTCCAAGTATTCCGCTACCACAGCCTACATCAAACACTGTTGAGGTTGGGCTCACATTTCTCTCAAGTGCCTTTGCACACATAACGGTTGTTTCATGGGATCCGGTTCCAAAGGCCATTCCAGGATCAAGCTCTATGACTATGTCTTCACCAGTCGGTTCATATTCCTCCCAGGAAGGCTTTATGACTATATTATCTCCTACCTTGGTTGTCTTGTAATGAATCTTCCAATTTTCAGCCCAATCACTCTCATCTACCTTGCTTGTCAGGATTTCTCCCAAGCCATGCCTACGGATTTTTTCCGATATATCATCCAAGATGGCCTCAAGGTCCTCAGCCTCGGAGTAGTATGCCTTTATTATAATGCCTTCCTCCTTGTTTTCCAGAAGCTCCGGCTCGATGAAATCCCATGCTCCCTTGGCCTTGTCAAGCTCAACTATGTCATTGGGATCCTCGATTGTCAAGCCAGTAGCACCGTTATCATATAGAATACTGCTTACCAGGTCCTCATTTTCCGGTTTAGTCTTAATTATAACCTCAAGCCAGTTCATCGGATCACATCCTTATCTATTATTCAACATATTATACCCTAAAAATCTACACTTTTCCAGTATGCAAAAAGCAACCATCAGAATGGTTGCCCTCGACTTGCATTAAGACATAGTAATTGTAGCATGCTACTACTGAAAAGCGTCCTTAACCTTTTTGAAAAAACCTTTTTTTTCAGGAACCTGATAATTCTCTCCCATTTCCTTGGAATACTCCAGTAGAAGCTCTCTCTGCCTGTCCGTAAGGTCCTTTGGTATAATTACCTCAACAGTGAAAATCAAGTCACCCTTGCCTAGACCTCTAACATTTGCCACTCCCTTGTTCCTTAGCTTGAACCTGCTTCCTGAAGGAGTTGCAGCTGGTATTGTATAGCGTTCAGTTCCCTCCAGGGTCGGTATCTCTATTTCCGAACCCAAGGTCGCCTGGGCAAATGTTATTGGAACCGTGACATAGAGGTTTGTTCCCCGTCTTGTGAATACAGGGTCTTCCTTGACGGAAATATAGAGATAAAGGTCTCCAGACGGCCCACCCTTTTCTCCACTGTGTCCCTCACCTCTAACAGTCATAACTGAATCATTGTCAACTCCAGCCGGGATATTGACATTTATCCTTCTGGTTTTGATCTCTTTGCCGCTACCATCGCAGACATCACACTTTTCTTCAAAAATTTCACCGGTGCCGTTACATTGGTCACACACCCCAACCTGAACAAACTGTCCAAATGGAGTCTGTTGAGTATATCTAACCTCTCCTGAGCCATGGCACTTTGAACAGGTTTTTTTGTCAGTCCCAGGCTTTGCGCCTGTACCCTCACATGTACCGCAGGCTTCGTATCTCCTCACCTGAACCTCTTTCTCAACTCCGAAAACGGCTTCCTTGAACTCCAATGTTACACTTTGTTGTATATCAGCTCCCCTTGCAGGTCCAGATCTTCTTCGACCTGTACTTCTTCCACCAAATCCGCCGAAAACATCAAAGATATCGTCGAATATGTCTCCAAAACCTCCAAAGTCTCCTGCTCCAGCCTGTGGATCTACGCCCGCGTGGCCAAACCTGTCGTAACGGGACCGCTTCTCCTGATCACTGAGAATTTCATAGGCCGCATTTACTTCCTTGAAGTTCTGCTCAGCTTCAGCATCATTTGGATTCAAGTCAGGATGGTACTTTTTTGCTAACTTTCTGTAGGCCCTTTTTATGTCATCCTGTGTTGCATCTTTTGATATTTCAAGTATTTCGTAAAAATCCCTCACTGCCATACACCAACTTCCATTAAAAATCATTAATCAAAGCTAAACCGTCTGGTTTAGCTTTGATTTTTGAAAAGTCATCAATGACTCCCACAATATACTATTTCATAATTTAGTCTTCGTCAACCACTTCGTAGTCAGCATCGACAACATCGTCATCCTGTGGAGCCTCTTGCTGCTCTCCTCCCTGACCCTGAGCTGTTTCATACAATTTTTGGGAAATAGCGTGGAACTCGTTTGTCAGTTCTTCTGTCTTGGTCTTGATATCCTCAATGTCATCACCCTCAAGCGCCTTCTTAAGAGCCTCAAGCTTTTCTTCAACCTTGGCTTTTTCATCAGCCTCAAGCTTGCCCTCCAGGTCCTTCAGGGTTTTTTCAGTTTGATATACTATTGAGTCTCCGTTGTTTCTTACCTCTATCTTTTCCTTCTTCAGCTTGTCTTCCTCAGCGAATCTTTCCGCTTCCTTAACCTTCTCATTTATCTCATCTTCACTGAGCTTTGTTGAGGCTGTTATGGTTATCTTCTGCTCCTTGCCTGTCCCAAGGTCCTTTGCACTGACATTTACGATACCGTTGGCATCTATGTCAAATGTCACCTCAATTTGTGGGACTCCCCTTGGTGCTGGTGGTATACCGGTCAACTGGAATCTACCCAGTGTTACGTTGTCACTTGCCATTTGACGCTCACCCTGAAGAACATGAATATCAACTGATGTCTGGCTGTCAGATGCAGTTGTAAACACCTGTGATTTCTTGGTTGGTATTGTTGTGTTTCGTTCAATAAGCTTGGTTGTAACTCCTCCAAGAGTCTCTATTCCCAATGATAGTGGTGTCACATCAAGAAGAAGCAGGTCCTTGACCTCTCCACTTAGTACTCCTCCCTGAATTGCAGCTCCCAGAGCAACACTTTCATCTGGGTTGATGTCCTTCTGAGGATCCTTGCCAATAAGCTTCTTAACGGCATCCTGAACTGCAGGTATTCTGGTTGATCCACCCACAAGCAATACCTTCTCAATGTCTGAAGCACCCAAGCCAGCATCCTTAAGAGCTGCCTTGACAGGCTCTATGGTCATATCAACAAGACCGGATGTAAGCTCGTCAAACTTCGCTCTTGTAATGTCCATATTCAGGTGTAGAGGTCCCGAAGCTGTAGCAGTTATGAATGGAAGGTTGATGTTT
>JANKMX010000014.1:9431-9723 GCA_024649995.1 Gudongella sp.
CTTGGTTGTTGAAAGCTCTTTCTTGGCCTTCTCGGAAGCTTCCTTCAATCTCTGAAGAGCCATCTTATCTGATTTCAGGTCGACTCCATTTTCCCTTTTGAACTGGTCTGCTATATAGTCGATCAGCTTATCGTCAAAATCGTCTCCACCAAGGTGATTGTTTCCCCTTGTGGCAAGTACCTCGAATACTCCATCTCCAAGTTCTAGAATGGAAACGTCAAAGGTTCCACCACCCAAGTCAAATACCATTATCTTATGTTGTCCCTGCTCCTTGTCCAAACCATAGGACAAG
>JANKMX010000014.1:9733-20235 GCA_024649995.1 Gudongella sp.
GCAGTTGGTTCGTTTATTATCCTCTTAACATTAAGTCCTGCTATCTTTCCTGCATCCTTTGTTGCCTGTCTTTGGCTATCTGTAAAATATGCAGGTACTGTGATAACAGCATCTGTTACAGTTTCTCCAAGATAGCTTTCTGCATCAGCCTTGATTTTTTGAAGAATCATTGCAGATATTTCTTCGGGGCTGTAGGATTTGCCATCCACCTCTTCCTTGTGGTCGCTTCCCATATGTCTCTTGATTGACAAAATTGTTCTTTCTGGGTTTGTTATTGCCTGTCTTTTTGCAGTTTCTCCAACAAGTCTTTCCCCATCCTTTGTGAAAGCAACAACTGAAGGTGTCGTTCTGTTGCCTTCCACATTAGGTATTATTACAGCTTCTCCACCCTCCATGACGGCGACTGCTGAGTTTGTAGTACCCAGGTCAATTCCAATTATCTTACTCATTATATATTCCTCCTTAAATTATTTTGCTACAACGACCATGCTTGGTCTGATAACTTTATCCTTTAGCAGATAACCTTTCTGTAAAACCTCAATTACCTTGCCTTGTTCCTCTTCACTTTCAACTGCTGATACGGCATGGTGTAGATTGGGGTCAAATTCATTTCCCAAGGCCTCAATTTCCTTGACTGAATTTCTTTCCAAAACATCTATAAACTGTTTCTCAATCATTGAGATTCCCTTATAGAAGCTGTCCTCCTTTTCATCCTGAGCTGCAATTGCCCGCTGAAAATTGTCAATTACAGGAAGAAGGTCCAGAATTATTGCTTCAATACCATAGGTTATTGAATTTTCCCTGTCTTTCTCAGTTCTACGCTTGAAATTCTGAAAATCAGCCTGCAATCTGGTCAGCTTGTTGTTCAGATCAATGATTTCATTTTCTTTTTTTTCCAGGATTGCCTTAGATTTAAAAATGGGATCATCCTCCTCTTCCTCCTGAGGAATTTCTGTCCCAGTGGATTCTTCCTCCAGCAGGTCCTGTTCATCCTCCCTGATATTTTTGTCATCTTTTGTCATTTACAATCACCTCTTAACACTTCCATTGTAGTTATTAATAATCTCGGAAATATTATCCGAGAAAATTTTCAAGATTTTTATAAGTCGCAGGTAATCCATTCTGGTTGGACCGATGATTCCAATCTTCCCCACGGTTTCACCCTCCAGCTTGTAGGTTGCTGTTATAATGCTGCAATCCTTAAGGGGAGCATATATATTCTCCTGACCTATGCTTATGTGTATATCCCTTGATATCGAATCCAAAAGCAGGATATTCAAAAGCTGATCCTTGTCCTCAATAAAGGACATTATGGACTTGACCTTGTCAATATCCTTATATTCAGGAAAATTCAAAAGTCTACCTATTCCATCTGCATAAAGGTCTATATCCTCCATGCTTTCAACGGACTTGTTAATTATAGGCATAAGTCTTTCAATTTCATTCTTGTATCTATAGAACTGGTTGAACATATCCTTCATTGATTCATTGTTCAGTTGATTGAATGATTTGTTTCTTAGCCTCTCATTCAGCATATTGGTAATTGCCATAAGCTGATTTTCCGGGATGGACTGCTCTGTCTTGAAAACGGCATTCTTGACCAAGCCATTTTCATTAACCAGTATCAGCAGCACCTGATAATCATCTATTGGCAGCAATTGGACATACTTAATCCTTGTTTCCTTAATCTGTGGTGACAAGGCCAAAGCCGTATAGCTTGTAATCTGGGAAAGTAGTCTGGCTGAATTCTGAATAAGCTGATCAAGCTCCTTGCTTTCTCTTTCAAGTGCACTTTTTATCTCAGTCTTTTGTTTTTTGTTTATTGAGTCCTTGTCCAGCTTAATGAAGCTGTCCACATAAAGTCTGTATGCCTTGTCTGATGGCACTCTTCCGGATGATGTATGTGTCTTGTTCAAATAACCCAATTCCTCAAGATCCGACATCTCATTTCTGATTGTGGCAGAGCTTACCCCAAGGTCATAGGCCTTGGAAATTGTTCTTGAACCGATTGGTTCAGCCGTAGATATATAGCTGTCAATTATGGCGTATAAAACTCTCATTTTTCTTTCATCCAACATAGTATCACCTCTAAATTCTCCTGGATGATTGTTAGCACTCAACATCGCCGAGTGCTAATCCTATATATAAATTACCATCCTTACAGGTATTTGTCAATACTTTTTGACCCTTATGGGAGAAAATCAATCTCCACCTGGTTACTGAGATCCATACCTTTTCGGGTTAGCTTTATTCTTCCATCAATCAATTCAATCAAACCCGAAGCTTCATGCCTATGGATCACTTCTCCATATTTGCCCATAAATGAAAGCTTAAATCTTTTTTCATAATCCTCTATTGATAAACCCTCCTTCAATCTGATCCCAAGAATAAGGTATTCTGCCTCAAGAAGGTCATTGGAAATGATCTCCTCACCTTCTATGGGAAGATCACCAGCATCCAGTTTATTGAAATAATTGCTGAAGCCTGAATGGTTCCAATATCTCCTGCCTCCCATTGATGAGTGGCTAGACAGACCCAGTCCTATATATGATTCCAACCTCCAATATCCCAAATTATGCCTGCATTCAAAGCCCTCCCTGGAAAGATTTGAAATCTCATATTGTCTAAAGCCTTTACTCTCTAGAAAATCAATCCCCGTATGGTACATGTCCCTTTCCTCATCTTCAGTTGGCATTGATACAAGACCCCTGTTGTACCAGTTATAGAGAAGCGTCTCCTCCTCCAGGATAAGTCCATACATGGATATGTGTTCCAAATCCAGGAGCATGGTCTTTTCAAGTGTCTCCATAAAGTCCTTCAACGACTGGTGCGGAAGTCCGAACATAAGGTCTCCATTGATATTTTCAAAGCCTGCCAATCTGAGAATCTTTAATGTATCTTTCACCTGTTGCTCGTTATGGATTCTGCCGATTCTCTTAAGAATTCCATCATCCATTGACTGAATCCCCACACTGGCTCTATTGATTCCTGATTCCCTGTAGATTTTTGCCTTGTCAACTGTAAGGGTTCCAGGATTTATCTCTATGGTTACTTCTGCATCAGAATCAAGGGTGAAACACCTTCTGATAGTATTCATAATTCTTCTTATACTATTTTCATGGATTACAGAGGGGGTCCCTCCTCCGATGAAGACCGTTTCAATCTTGAGGTTCCCATAAATGGATGAGGCCAATAATATTTCCCTAATGAGATATTCCTCGTACCTATCCTTGAGATCCTTGTTCCCGGGAATGGATGTGAAGTCACAATAATGACATTTTCTTTCGCAAAATGGTATGTGAATATATAAACCAGCCTTCTCCATGATATCCTCCTGGTATTTCAACTTGAATAAAGGAAAAGCCCTTGTGACTTTTCCTTTATAATCCATTATTTTTCATCGTATTTCAGTACAGTCAGGAAAGCCTCCTGCGGAACCTCCACAGATCCAATCTGTCTCATCCTCTTCTTACCTTCCTTCTGTTTCTCAAGAAGCTTTCTCTTCCTTGAGATGTCTCCTCCATAGCACTTGGCTAGTACATCCTTTCTCAAGGCCCTTATGGTCTCCCTGGCAATGATCTTGCTGCCGATTGCAGCCTGAATTGGTACAGCAAACTGATGTCTCGGAATGACATCCACCAGTCTTTCTGCAATGGTTCTTCCTCTTTCATATGCCTTGTCCTCATGAACAATCAATGAGAAGGCATCCACCAGCTCGGAATTTATGAGTATATCCATCTTCACCAGCTCGCTTTGCTTATATCCCTTGAGTTCGTAGTCAAATGATGCATATCCTCTGGTCTTGGATTTAAGGGCATCAAAGAAATCGTAGATGACCTCATTGAGGGGAAGGTCATAGTGGAGCACAACTCGGGTTTCCTCAAGATATTCCATGTTCTTGAAGGTTCCCCTCTTGTTCTGGCACAGCTCCATGATTGCTCCAACATATTCGGTAGGCGTCATTATGTTTGCCGAAACTATGGGCTCCTCCATAAAGTCAATCTCTGCAGGCACGGGAAGATTGGATGGGTTCTGTATCTCCATCACCTCTCCACTTGTTTTTGTAACACGGTAGATTACACTGGGTGCTGTTGTTATTATGTTAAGATCAAATTCCCTTTCCAGTCTCTCCTGAATTATTTCCATGTGCAGAAGACCCAGAAAGCCACATCTGAATCCAAATCCAAGGGCAACTGAAGTCTCAGGCTCAAATACCAGGGCAGCATCATTAACCTGAAGCTTTTCAAGAGCATCCCTGACGGTGTTGAAATCCTCTCCCTCTGCAGGGTAAATTCCACAGTAGACCATTGGTATTACCTTTTTATACCCTGGTAGAGGTTCTGCTGTTGGATGCTTGGTATCTGTTATTGTGTCACCTACCCTTGCTTCCTTGACGTTCTTTATGCTTGCAGTCAGATAGCCGACCTCACCAGCACTCAGGCTGTCCAATGGTATATGTTTTGAGGTATTCACTCCTACCTCAGTAACCTCAAAGCTTTTGCCCGTTGCCATCATCTTTACCATCATACCAGGCTTTACCTGGCCTTCAAAAACTCTTATGTAGCAGGTGACTCCCTTGTAGCTGTCATAGTAGGAATCAAATATCAATGCCTTCAAGGGTGCCTTCGGGTCACCCTTAGGTGCCGGAACCTTCTTTACTATCTCTTCAAGCACCTGTTCAACATTCAAACCGTCCTTGGCAGAAATTAGTGGAGCATCGTGGCTTTCAATACCTATGATATCCTCTATTTCATCCTTTATCTCTTCTGGTCTGGCGCTTGGTAGGTCGATTTTGTTAATAACAGGCAATATTTCCAGATCCTGGTCAATGGCAAGGTACACATTGGCTAAGGTCTGAGCCTCAACTCCCTGGGTGGCATCCACTACCAGAACAGCCCCTTCACAGGCCGCCAGCGACCGTGAGACCTCGTAGTTGAAGTCAACATGACCTGGAGTATCAATTAGATTGAACACGTACTCCTGCCCATCTCTGGCCTTGTAGACCAGCCTCACTGCCTTAAGCTTGATTGTGATGCCCCTCTCTCTCTCAAGGTCCATCTTATCCAATACCTGCTCCTGCATTTCTCTGGATGTCAACATCCCTGTCATCTCAATAAGTCTGTCGGCAAGAGTTGACTTGCCGTGATCTATGTGGGCAATTATGGAAAAATTCCTTATGTTTTCCTGTTTTATATGCATTCTTTTCCTCCTAGTGTCTAATTTCCCATTAAGCCTCCACAATGGGGGCTACTCTATCCTACCGAATCTATCATCGATTGGATAGTATCTGAATTGTGTTATTCCCTTGACCTTGTCCAGGGATATGGTTCCAAAGTATCTGCTGTCCTTGCTTGCACCCTCTGCACGATTATCCCCCAATACAAAGACGTCTCCCTCAGGGACAATCCATATGTTTTCCTGGTAGGTATGGGTGTGTTGATCTCCCGTAAGATAATCCTCCACAAGAAGAATATCGTTCACATATACCTTTCCTTCACTTATTTCAATTTTATCACCTGATATTCCTATCACCCTTTTTATATAATCCTTTCCGGGACTATCCGGCGCTTCAAGGACTATCACGTCCCCTCTCTCAGGACCATGGAAATATAGGGGAACCTTAAGGGCAAACAACCTATCCTGTTCATGCAGGGTAGGATACATGGAGTTCCCTAGAACATAGGTTGTATTGAAAACAAAGGTTTTTATTATTAGGGCTATGGCAATTGCGGCCACTATACTTTTGACCCACTCCATTGCCTCGCTTTTTTCTTTCTTTTTTTCGGTATCTTCAGTCATTGCAGTGCCTCCTGATTTTGCTCCGTTATTTTTTTAAAATACTTGATTTATATCCAAGAATATTATACCATTAATAAGCCTTAAATCAATGGCAAGTAGAATAATAATACTACAGGGAAGTCATAAATACCAGTACATGGAGTGATTTTTCTCTTGCAATTTGATTTATGACATGGTACAATATCCTTTGTTAGATTAGAGGAGGTGAAATCGTGGCAAATATCAAATCAGCTGAAAAAAGAATTCTTGTAACCGCTAAAAAAACTGCCTTGAATAAGAGTAAGAAAACTGAAATTAAGACATATATTAAGAAATTCGAGAGTGCTGTAGCCAACGAAAATTTCGACGAGGCGAGAGCATTGTTGAAGGTCATTGATAAGAAGCTTAAGAGAGCGGCACACAAAAATGTAGTTCATATGAATGCTGCTGCTAGAAAAGTTAGTCGTCTGACTAAGGCACTTAATAAAGCAATGTAACAAAAACTTCGGCCAAACCGAAGTTTTTTTCTTTTTTGCATTAATTATCCAACATCTTTCCACCAGCTGTCAGCTTTACTATGAGGATTTCCATTTCAAGTCTCTGGTCAGAGGAGGTTGTCTTGATATTTCTGTCAGTTTGGAGAATTTCCTCAAGAACACCCCTGAGTCTGTACTGATCCATTCCATTTCCCTGAGCAGCAATTTTCCCGAACTCATATGGCTTTATTCTCAATTTCTCCTGTATTTCTCCAGAGCCGTAACCCTTCTCCCTATAGGTTACATACCCCAGCAGCAGCCTGAATTGTCTGCTTATCATGTATAGGATTCGAGGCACAGGTTCATTCATTAGGTAGATTTCGTTGAAGACCTCCATTGCCCTATCGGTATCATTCTTTCCAACAGCCCCCAGAAAATCAAAAATATTCTTGTCCAAGGGTTTTATCAAGACCTGATCCAGTGTTGTACGATCAATGTTTTTACCTGAGGCAAAATCAGATAGCTTCTTGATCTCATTATCCAGATCATAAAGGGTGGTGCTAATGTTTCTGCTGTTATAGCTGCTTTGCTGTATAAAATAGTTCAAATCAGCATATGAAATACTCTTGCCCCCTTCAGTCAATTTCCCCTTAACCCAATCCATGAGCTCCTTACCCTTTAGCTTCTCAAAGACCACTGTAGCACCAGCCTTATTAAGATACCTGTAGAGCTTTGAATTCTTTTTGATCTTCCCATCCCTGTCATTTATAAGTAGTACCTGATGGTCTCCAAGGCTTTTTACATACTTCAGCAGTTCATCCGATACTGACTCCTTGTCAAGCAAGGCATCAGCACCCCGTAGAATTGTTACACGCCTTTCCGACATGAATGGTAGTGTTTCGCAGCTGGCCTTCAGATCATCCAACCCTGATGTCCTCCCATCCAGGTTTTCCAAATTGATAGTTCTTCCTTCCGGAGTCATGAATAATCCAATCATGAGTTCCAGGGCTCTATCAAGTAGATAGGTTTCCTCTCCAGTGAATATATACGTTGGATTAATGTTCCCTTTCTTGATTGAAGCTTGGAATTCAATGTATTTCATAATGATTCTCCTCCATTTTCACATAGGTTAATATTGATATATAGGATAGTATACAATAAACAAACATCCAGCTCAACCAATAGCCATGATTATTCAAGAAACCCATGAGATCAGCTTGATATAAGGGGCCATAGTAAGGAAGCACATCCATGCCTTCATCACTTATAACCACCAGGATCTGCCCTACTTCATCCGTGCGGTACACCTTGGAGCCAACTTTGTGCAGGGTTTCCAGTACCAACTCATGGGGATGCCCATAGGGATTGTCTCTTCCCGCTGAAATGACACTAATTTCCGGCATTAATCCCGAGATGTGATTCTCAGATGATGAAGTGCTGCTTCCATGATGTGCAACCTTCAATATGTCCACATCATACTCTGGAATCCTTTCTTCAACCTCCGCCTCAATATCACCTGTAAAAAGAGCACTCCTCCCTTTGCTTTTCAAGAGAAGAACCAGTGAGTTGTTGTTTTCATTGATATAGGATCCACCTGATGAAAATATGCATTCAATGCTGCTGTTGTCAGACAGGTTGATGCCACTACCTTCCATAAGCATTAGGACAGGTACATTTTTCCTTTTAAGTTCAAGCTTCAAGTCCATATCAGGTATGGTCTTGTTTATGTACAGTGCGTCAATCTTCAAATCATCAATTATCGGTAACAATCCCTTGTAATGATCCTCATGGAAGTGACTTATGAAAACACCATCAAGTCTTTTAACACCAAGCTTCTGAAGATATGGTAAAGTTATGGATTCGCCTGGGTCAAAGCTTCCAAATATGGACCCACCAGTGTCAATCAGATAGTCCCTGCCCTCGACCCTTATTAGTGCAGAATCTCCCTGTCCCACATCGATAAAGTGGATTTCAGTATTGGGAGCTTCAAGGTTCTTCACCATACCTATTGCAGAAACAAATAAAAGATAGACCACAATAACCTTTCTCATCCTCATATCAAGGTATGAAATATCCCTCCACCTTATAGCTACTATCAAGATAAAGAAGTATAGGACAATGCCATGAAGATTGGGTGAAGCTACCCTAAGTGCCTCTATTTTAAGGAATGAAAGCAGGTCTATCATAAGCCTTTGAATATCCAATAGCCAATCCAATATTGGGGTCAATGATGGTACTGCAATAGTAATAAATCCCAGAATTAGATTTCCCGTAGCTACGGGTACGATCAAAAGATTTGAGAGTAAGGTCATTATTGGCAGCTGATTGAAGTAGTAGCTTTGTAATGGTAGAATTCCAATATTAACTGAAATGACTGATGCCATTGACATGGCAATCCTTCCTCTTGCCGGATACACCCTCCTAATTATCCAGGGCGCTAAGGCAACCAGGGATAGTGTAGCCCCATAGGATAGCTGAAATCCTATGCTGAAAATCCAGAAGGGGTTGATCATAAGACAAATGATGTAAGAAGCAGCCAATATGTTTACTGGATCATATGGTCTATGCAGGATTTTGGATATCAAAACAAAGGTCAGCATAACTGAAGCCCTAAGGGCTGATTCAGGAAATCCAACCAGATAAGTGAATCCCCAGATAAATAAGAGTGCAACAGGGATAGCCAAATTCCTTTTTATGCCTATCCTGGACATAAGAAATAGAATGAAAGCAGTCAAAATTCCTATATGAAGACCTGAAATAGCCAATATATGTGCTATCCCCATCTCTTTGTAAAGCCCATATTCCTCCTGCTGCAATGAGTCTTTATCCCCTGTTAGCAGGGCCTTTATGAAGCCAGCATTATCTCTGGATAATCCATTGTCATATATCTCGTCCAACCTGCCCCTAAAGGAATTCTGCATTTCATAACCAAGCTCAATTGTGCCATTTATATTTTGTGTGGAATGATCTTCTGTTCTCAGCATGTACTTTATGTTTTTTGTCAGCAGGTATTGTCTGTGGTTGAACAGCTTTGGATTTGTATTTTCCATGGGCTTATGCAATTGTCCATGAAAAATTACCCTTGTACCAGGATACATTGGGGTCCCATCATATATATTGGTTCGTACTTTTTCCCTAATGCCCTCACCATTTATATTTTCCATTACTATGTCGTAGGTATTGTAGCCTTCCCTTTTGTACTCCTTATGTACCGTCCCAAGAATATAAACATCCTGATTGTAATACTTTTCCAGAAGTGACATGTGGCGATAATTCGTATAGAGTATGGATAGGAGAAAAAGGAGTAGCATTAACAGCCTCCCCGTTTTCCTGCCTGCATATATGCACCCTATACATATGGTCAGGACAAAAAGTGACAAGAATATTGTAGCAGTTGATGAAATACTGAAATAATAGGCTATAAGTATTCCCAAGGTTAAAAAAAGAGCGGGAATCAAAGCAGGTCGCTTCATTTATTATCTCCTCAGCACTTTATATTTGTGGTTCATTGTTATATAATAAAACCAATTATATCACAGAACTGGTTATTTTCTCTTTAAATATTTAAAATTACAAATTTGAAGGTGGTGCTTTTATGACAAGAAAGCTTTATTGGGAGAATCCTTATTTGCATGAAACGGAGGCTTCCATAATCAAAAAGGAAAAAAAGGAAGGCAGATTTCATATAACTCTGGACAGGACAATATTCTATCCTGATATGTCAGGTGGTCAACCTGGTGATATTGGAACCATCAACGGTGAAACGGTTATTGAAACGATTGAAAATGGAGATAATCTGACCCATGTACTCAAAGCTGATGTTACAGGCCCAAAGGTCAAGCTCTTCATACAATCAGGTCATAGATTCGATATGATGCAGCAGCATAGCGGACAGCATCTTCTATCAGGGGTCCTGTACAACCTTTTTGGAGGTGAGACAATAAGCTTTCACCTGGGCAAGGACTATTCTGCAATTGATGTTACCCTCTCAGATTTGGAGCGTGAAGAAGTGGATAATGCAGAAGCCCTGTGCAACAAGATCATTCAATCAAATTTCCAGGTAAAGAACTACTTTGTGGATCATGAAAAACTGAAGCTCCTTCCGGTCAGAAAGGCTCCTTCAGTTGCCAGCAACATAAGAATGGTTGAGATTGACGGCTTTGACTATTCTCCATGTGGTGGTACCCATGTGAACCATACGGGTGAGCTTGGTGTATTGAAAATTACCAAGTGGGAGCATTACAAAGG
>JANKMX010000014.1:20245-43918 GCA_024649995.1 Gudongella sp.
GATTCAGTTTCTGACTGGTCAAAGAGCCTTTATGGATTATAGCTCCAAATTCAAGTCCATCAGATCAATTTCAAATCTCTTGTCCTCATCTGATGATGATATAGCTGTGAAGGTCGAAAAATTATTCAAGGACAAGGCAGATCTTGAAAGGGAAGTCAGATCTGGCAGAGAAGAGCTGATTTCCGCAAGAAGCTCCCTGCTTGTGGATGACTCCGAAAAGCTGGATGGTGTAAGAGTGATTAAAAAGATCTATGATAACTATGATTTTAAAGCCCTGAGCCAATTGGGAAGTCATATTTCCAACAATTATGAAATGGTTGTACAGATATATGGAATATCCAATGATGGGCTTGGCCAGTTCATAATAAGCAGGTCAAAGGACATCAGTCTTGATCTTGGAAATTTGTACAAACAATTATCTTTAGAATTCAAGCTTAAGGGAGGAGGGAACCCCAATACTGTACAGGGCTCGGTTCCAACAGATAATTTGGATAAACTACTCCAAAGGTCCAGGGAAATTATCACTCAAATGATCAGGGCCGAAGGATAATTGAAAATTAATGCTAAAAAAGCACCTTTGCAGGTGCTTTTAATTATGGCGGGAGTATGTGAGAATCGAACTCACCCAGGACGCTCCTAACGCCCCGCGCTGGTTTTGAAGACCAGAGAGCCCACCAGGACTCCTCTACCCCCATATGGCTACAAGAGCCATTATATAATAAATCTCATGGGATTTCAATCCTAATTTTCCTTGAAAAAGTAACCCACACCCCATTTTGTAAGAACATACTCAGCTGCCTTGGGGTCCTTCTCGATTTTTTCCCTTATTCTACGGATATGCACATCCACTGTCCTCAAGTCTCCGTAATAAGCATATCCCCACACCTTCTCCAGCAGTTCCTCTCTTGTGAACACCTTCCCAGGATTGGATGCAAGCACATACAGAAGGTCAAACTCCTTCCCGGTCAGGGAAATATTCTTGTCATTTCTTGTTACCTTCCTCCCCACGGAATTGATTCTCAAATCCTTGATTTCAACAACATTGCTGTCATTGTCTGAGACCTTGTGGTTTATCCTTCGTAGAACAGCCTTGATTCTAGCCTTTAGCTCCAATATGTTGAATGGCTTCACCAAGTAATCATCTGCTCCATACTCCAAAGCGAGAATTTTCTTGATATCCTCATTCACCGAGGTTATGAAAATAATCGGCACTGAAGAAATGTTCCTGATATCCTGACATAGTGTAAGTCCATTTATGTCTGGCAGCTCCGTCTCCAAAAGGACCATATCATAGTCCTTCCTAGATATGTGGTCCAGGCTATCCTTTCCCTCGGAAAGTATATCTATGCGATAGTCATCCTGCTCAAGGCTGTATCGAAGCCCCTTCACAAATGACCGGTCATTGTCTATAATCAGTATTCTACCGCTCATACCTACACCACCTCAACGTCAATTTACAAGCACTCTCTTCTCGCCATCTCTTCTTGTGATCTTAATCTGATCAAAGTACTCAAGCAGACCGATCGCATTCTTTCTATTTGTATTTAACAGATCTCTATACTCAGCTACAGATACCCCACCAAATTCTTCAATATGGTTAATCAGTTCCAATTTTGATTTTTGAAGATTTTCAGGAGTCAAAATCAAATCTTCACTTATCTTGATCAGTTCTTGTCTGTTGAGCATATCCATAATGATTTCCTCTATATCTTCGTTTTTACCCAAATCAGACTTTATCAAATCCTCTTTCTTAGGTGGCATGAAAGCATCACCATTGAAAAGCTCCAGGATTTTATTCTTTATATTAAGCTGTTCATCTGAATATTCCGGTTTGAAATCCTGAAGCGAAATCAGGTCCTTTTCCTGCTTGAAATGTCCTTTTTGGACTAGATCCTCAATAATGCCCTCAGCAAGCTTTGGTTTAGCTTTCTGGAGGAACCTGCTTCTCATCTCTTCCTTTGAAGCTCCAGCTCTTAATGGATATTTACTGTGAAACACCCGAAGAACCTTCTCCATGGATTCAACTAGATTGGCTATGTGCTCCATATGAACAGGATAGATGTCCTTGCTAAGCTCATATAAGGTTATCTTCCCTGCCTTTTGAAGATTCCGGATTTCTTCAAGGATGTTCTCCTCAAGCATTGAGGTTTCTCTGGCCATTTCCTTTACTGATAGGTAAAGCTTAGCCTTGTCCAGAATCATATGCTCAACTATGTCCCCAAAATCCCCTTCATCCTTTATTTTCAGTTCCTGGATATCATCATCGTCAAATCTCTTTCGCTTGGCTGGATTGGGTTCAAGAATCTCACCCCCACCTATTGTAAACATAGGTGAATAGAATCTAAGTATAAACCTATCCCCTCTCTTGGCAACAGTTTCAGCTTCAAGCCTTAGCTGGGCATATGCCTCCTCACCAGGCTCAAGAGCTTCCTTGTCAAGTAGAACAATTCTGCAAAGGATCTCTTCGGTACCCAAATATAACTTAAGTCGTGTACGGTTTTCAATTACCTTGTCAAGACTCTTGAGTAGTTTTACCTTCACGTCCAGCATCATGGTACTGACCATGGCATTGATTGGTGCTACGACGTTACCCCTTTCAATTTCATCCTTCTTTACATTTGCAAGGTTCATGGCCACCCTCTGACCACCAAATGCTTCCTTTGCATCCTGGTCATGAACCTGGATGGATCGTATCCTGGATTTGATTCCAGAAGGATATATCTCTACCTCGTCTCCCACTGAAAACTTGCCAGCAAGCAGGGTGCCAGTAACAACAGTCCCAAATCCTGAAATTGTGAATACCCTGTCTATTGGTAGCCTTGGCATATCGTTTACATTCTTATCCTCCAGCTCAACAGCCATATCCTGAATCAGACTGATTACCTTGTCAATTCCGGTCTTTTTAGTTGATGATACCGGTATGATTGGACTCCCTTCAAGAAAGGTTCCTTCAACTGCCTCCCAAACCTCCTCCTTGACCAATTCAATCCATTCCTCTTCAACCATGTCTGCCTTTGTTATTACAACAAATCCCTTTTTCACTCCTGCCATATCAAGAATGGCAAGGTGCTCTGCTGTTTGTGGCATAATTCCCTCGTCCGCTGCAACTACCAGCATAACTATATCTATTCCCACAACTCCAGCCAGCATGTTTCTTATGAACTTTTCATGGCCTGGAACATCAATGATTCCTGCTCTCTGCCCATTGGGAAGATCAAAATAGGTGAAGCCCAGTTCGATGGAAATCCCTCTGTCCTTCTCCTCTTTCAGCCTGTCAGTTTCTCTTCCAGTCAATGCCTTTATAAGGGTTGTCTTTCCATGGTCTATGTGGCCGGCTGTTCCAATAATCAGATGCTTCATTTCTTACACTCCCCCAGTCCGTCAATCGCCCTCAGGACAGCTTTGGACACTATATCCATTTCAGTATCATCTATTGTCCTAAGGTCAAGATATACTCTATCCTTGTATATTCTGGCTATAACCGGAATGCAATTGGTTCTGAGGAGCTCCTCGAATCTGGCTGTGCTTCCTTCCTCAAGTTCAATCACTACGCATTTAGTTGGAAGCTTCTCCATGGGCAATGATCCTCCACCCACCTCGGAAAAATCATCCTGTATGGTTAATCCCACTCTTCCCAGAAGACCTTCCCCTTCCAACTTCTCCATGAGCCTTTGAGCCTTTTCCTCCAGAACCTCCAATGGGTATGTCAACATTCTCAAGGTTGGTATCCTTGATACGGAGGAGTCCATGTCCAAATAATATCTGAAGGTTGCTTCAAGTGCTGAAATTGTGAACTTGTCTACCCTGAATGCTCTGGTAAGAGGGTTCTTCTTCATCATGTCGATATATTCCTTCTTACCCACTATTATGCCAGCCTGTGGTCCCCCAAGAAGCTTGTCGCCGCTGAAGGTCACAACGTCTACCCCGCTTTTCAGGCTATCCATTACAGTGGGCTCATAGGTAATCCCGTATTTCGAAAGGTCTATCAGAACTCCACTGCCCAAATCCTCTATAAGAGGAATATTGTTCCTCTCCGAAACATTCTTAAGGTCTGAAGCCTCCACAGCTGAAGTGAACCCCATAATTCTGTAATTGGATGTATGGACCTTCATGATTGCACCGGTTTCATCAGAGATTGCGGCTTCATAATCCCTCTTATGGGTTTTATTGGTGGTACCTACCTCCATAAGCCTTGCACCGCTTTGAGCCATTACATCGGGAACCCTGAATGCTCCTCCTATTTCAATCAATTCTCCCCTTGATACAATTACTTCCTTTCCTCTAGCCAGTGTACTCAATACAAGTAGTACAGCTGCGGCGTTGTTGTTAACCACCATGGCGGACTCGGCACCTGTTATCTCAGCGACAACATCCTCAAGATGAGAATAGCGTGATCCTCTGCTGCCCTTTTCCAGGTCGTATTCAAGGTTTGAATATCCTTTGGCAACCTCCTTCAGATGATCAAGTATTTCAGGACTTACAGGAGATCTTCCAAGATTGGTATGGATAACAACCCCTGTTGCGTTAATAACAGGTCTAAGCTGAAAGGAATTCTTCTTCTCTGCCATTTTGACTATAGTATCTCCAAGTTCCCTAAGCATTGCCCTGACCTCATCATGGTTCTTCCCATCCTTGATGGCTGCTCTTATATTTTCTGTGGCAAGTCGAATTGAATCCACAATTGTCTTCCTGGGCACCTTGCCATCCAGACTCTTTATAAGCTCATCTTCCAAAAGCTCATCTACTTTGGGTATCATCTTAAATAGATTAATTTCGTTCATTTCTCACCAATCCTTTATTCCACAATCAATTGTTTTTCATCTTTCTGTATTACTTCTCCAATTACCCCATATTCCACTGGTGAGCTGGAGAGACCTTCCAACAGCTCATCCACATTTTCCCTGGCGACTGATATCAAAAGTCCGCCTGATGTTTGTGGATCATATAGAATGTCCCTTAGATATTCGGGAACGGATTCGTCAATCCTTACCTTGTCTCCAATGAATTTTCTGTTGTTGTATGCGCCCTCGGGAATCAAGCCCATTTGTGAATATTCCTTGGCTTCCTCTATATAGGGTACACTGCTTCCGTAAATTTTAATTGTCACACCGCTTCCCTCTGCCATCTCAAGACAATGTCCCAAAAGACCGAAGCCTGTGATGTCAGTTACGGAGTGAACATTTTCTGTGGCATCAATTGCATTCTTTCCATAGATGTTCAAGGTTGACATTGAAAGTATGGCCTTATCCTGGGCGTTTTGATCAGCTAACTCACCCTTTATTGCAGTGGTTATTATTCCTATTCCCAGGGGCTTGGTCAGCACAAGCAAATCTCCAGGCTTAGCGGTATTGTTGGCTTTTACCTTTTCAGGATGTACAAAGCCTGTAACTGAAAGCCCGTATTTTGGTTCATCATCGGACACACTATGGCCTCCCACCAAAATGGCACCTGCTTCAGAAACCTTGTCGTGTCCACCCTTCATTATTTGGGTGAGAACTTCAGGGTCCAAGCAATCAGGGAAACACACAATATTCAAAGCCAGCTTAGGTTCACCACCCATTGCGTAGATATCGCTAAGGGAGTTGGCGGCGGCAATCTGACCGAAAATGTAGGGGTCATCCACAACTGGAGTGAAAAAATCCAGTGTTTGGATCATTGCCAAATCATCATTTATTCTATACACTGCAGCATCATCTGATGATTCAATTCCAATCAATAAATTATTATCATCAGGTTTTGGTAAATGGCACAGAACCTGTGCCAGGACATCCGGTCCTATTTTAGCCGCTCATCCAGAGCTTTTTGTCATTTGAGTCAATCTATTATCCAACTTAAATCCTCCTATCAGTTAACTGTAATCAAATCCTTTATCTGCTCATATTTTGCTTCACCTATTCCCGATACCTTCATGATATCCTCAGGCCTAGCAAACTTGTTCTTATTTCTGTATTCCACTACCCTGCCTGCAATAACCTCTCCTATCCCCGGCAGGCTCTCAAGGTCTGCCTGAGTACAGCTATTGATGTTCAACAGGCCACTCCCTCCATTGGAGCTTATTGCTTCAATCCCAGCGGCTACAGCTTCATCAATGGCTGGTATATATATCTTGTCCTCATCTACAAGCTTCTTCGCTAAGTTTATTCTATCCAAATCTGCCTGTTTGGTCAAACCTCCCGCCAGCTCAACTGCATCCACAACCCTGTCTCCCTGGATTAGTTCGAATATTCCAGGATGGTAAACCTGACCGCTGATATGAACCATTATTACCTTTGGCCTGATTTCCTCATTGACGGTATCGTCATCCAGTGCTTCAACCTCAGGCAAACTCCTTACATCTGCCATTTCCGGCTCATTGTCCTTAAAAATAATCCTGGCTCCAAGTAAACCCAGGATCACTACGGCTACACTAAGTATAGCTATTTGTTCTCTTTTTGTAAAGAATTCCATATGTCCAATACCTCCAGAAAATAGTATAGTATATTATTATATTCGACTTGTTTTATGAAATTCCTTCTTTTTTTGAAATTCTAGAGCTTAAATTATCCATCTTTTTCTGGTATAATTATATAGTCAGCAGGTAATGCAAAATATGGGCGAGGTGGTTTGATTTGAAAAAAATATTTATATTTCTATGTATGACTTTAATTGTTGTTTCAAGCTCGATTTCTTATGCTGAAACACTTGATATAGACGGACAAGCTGCAATTCTGATTGATTATGATACCGGGGAAATACTCTTCCAGAAAAACAGTCATCTTAAGCTTTACCCGGCAAGTACTACGAAAATGATGACCGCAATTCTTGCCGTTGAACATTCCTCCCTCAATGAGCTGGTCACAGTTGACCAGGAAATAGTCAGCCTGACAAAGGGTAGTCATATAGCCCTTGAACCCGGGGAAGTCCTGACGATGGAACAGATGCTCCATGCACTGCTCCTACCATCTGCAAATGATGCTGCCCTGGCCATAGCCAAGCATGTTGGCGGTTCCATAGAAAACTTTGTAACAATGATGAATCAGAAGGCCAATGAATTGGGAGCGTTGGACACCAACTTTGTTAATCCAAATGGTTTGCACGACGACAGGCATGTGTCATCAGCATACGATCTGGCTCTAATTGGAAGATATGCCATGAACAGCGAAGTCATAAGAAGCATAGTTGACAAGGTTACATATGAAATCCCACCAACAAACATTAAAACAGAAACCAGATATTTTAAAATAACCAATAAGCTATTGTTCAGTTCAGAATTGATCGACAAGGAAGGGGAGCTTGTCCCAGCCCGTTATGAAGCCGCCTCGGGAGTTAAAACAGGCTACACATCCCAAGCTATGAACTGTCTGGTTTCATTCGCTGAAAAGAATGACCAGCGCCTGATAGCAGTGGTCCTGAAAGCTGACGGAAACATGGTCTATTCAGACAGCCAGAAGCTTCTGGACTACGGATTTGAAAATTACAGCAATACCGTAATTGCAACCACCAATGAATTTATTGAAAATATAGGTATAACCGATGGAGACGCACCCTTCATTGCCGGAGTTTTGGACAGGGACATAACCTATCCGGTTTCAGAGTCAAACTCAAACATGATAGAGCAGAAGATCACTCTGAATGAAAATCTGAATGCGCCTATAGATAAGGGTCAAATCCTGGGTCAGGTTGAATACCTCGTGGATGGAAAGGTTGTTGGAGGTGGAAATATAATCTCCACAGCATCAGTTGAGGTTGATCCACTGACAGTAATGCCAGGCAAGCTGTTGAGTAGATGGTATCTTCTTGTATTTGGAGCATATTTCGTCATGCGGGTAATGATACTACAGAGGAAAAAGAAGAGAAGAAGATCCAGCAGAAAAAGCAGGCAATCCATGTATAGAGTTCCCTACGCACCCAAATAGTTATATAAATTGGCCAGGACTCATGTCCTGGCCAATCTTTATTCTACTTTGCTATTGCAACAGCCTCTATTTCTATTACTCCATCCTTAGGGAGTCTCGCTACTTCAACAAGACTTCTAGCTGGCTTGTGGTCTGTGAAGAATTCTGCATAAACCTCGTTTATTGCCCCAAAATTATTCATGTCCTTAACGAAAACAGTTACCTTTACAACCGTTTCCAATGATGCTCCGCCTTGCTCAAGAACTGCCTTGACATTACCTAAAGCAACCCTTGTTGCCTCCTGGATGTCGTCCTGCACCAGCTGACCTGTTTCCGGATCAATTGGCAGCTGTCCAGATGTGTAGACAAAATCTCCCGCCTTTATTCCCTGTGAATAAGGTCCGACGGCTGCAGGCGCTTTTTCTGTGGCTATTGTTGTTATGTTCATTACTTCTCCTCCTTTGAAATTTTCTCATATTCTGACCACAATCTTTCCAGATTGTAATACTCCCTCTCATCCCTATGAAACAGGTGAACAATGACATCCTCATAATCCAGGATAATCCATCTCGCACTACCATATCCCTCTTTGGTTGTTAATGTATGAAATCCGGCCTCCTCCATTTTATCTTCCACCTCATCAGCAATTGATGTTACCTGATTGGAAGAATTTCCGCTTGCTATCACAAAATAATCAGCTATTGTAGTCAATTTACCAACTTCCATGGTCTCAATATCATAGCCCTTCTTGTCATCAATTGCCTTCTGGATTATCTCCAGCTTTTTGTTCGTTTCAGTCATTATATAATTGACCCCCTTTGTTTTATTTAATCCCCATATCCTTCAAAAGTTGCTCAGTTTCATCCTGATTGTGGATGAAATATGAAAGTCCATCCATCATTTTGGCGCTTCCAGGCAAGGTATGTCCATTAATCATGTCCGTATCCAGGCTGAAGCTCTGTACACCGTAAACAAGCATTTTCATAAATGAGATGTTTGTTTCCATATTATCTTTGTATATGCCTATCATCCCAGGAATTTTGGTTATATTTCCCATTTTTACGCTCTGGCTTAGAAGCTCCTTCATGAACTCCTGCTGTGCTCTTACCCTTCCCAGATCTGCATCCTTGTAGCCTTTTCTAAATCTTAGGTACTGAAGAGCCTTCTCGCCATCCAGTGTCTGTTCTCCCTCCTTCAGATCAATATGAAGCGGTGGGTCAGCCACTGGATCAGAATACTTCATATCCATGGGTACGTAAATATCTACACCACCCACAAGGTCAACAAACTCCCTTACAAGCTTATAATCAGCCAAAACATACTGATCCAGTTCTATGTCAAGAAGGTTGCGAACTGTGCTAAGGGCAAGGTCTGGTCCTCCATAGGCAAATGAATGATTTATTTTTTCTGGATTTTTCCTTCCATCTATTGCTGCTCTTGTATCTCTTGGTATTGAAACTATGTTTATTTCTCCTGAAGAGATATTCATATCCACTAGCATAATTGTATCAGATCTGACGCTTGAAATCTCTTGATAATCCTTGGAGTCTATGCCAAGAAGTAGGAATCGTACATGATTCTCATCTGAACCCAGGAAGCCTCCAGCCAGGAACATCAAAGAAAGGAAAATCAGAAATGATATTATAAACACTCTAAAAAACACATTCTTCTTTTTTCGTTTTTTCATGCTAACTCTCCCCCACACCTATTCTCAGAAGAAAATTCCTTGCATGTACCGTATTAACATGGATGATGCTTCCTTTCTTCAGAAGATATTCTATGGTGCTGTCCAATGCCATTAGAATAGCTTCGTCCAGATTCACCAAAGCTTTTGCTCTGATGATCTGAATTCCCTCAAACTCTCTCCCAGGCTCGATGAAATCAGCCAAAAAAACAATCTTTTCAACAGTTGTCATGTTAGCTCGTCCCGTTGTGTGATATGTAATGGCATTTAGGATTTCCTGATCTCCTATATTGAAGTATTCCTTTACCATCCTTGCTCCCAAGGGTCCATGAATAAGCTCTGTGTTTGTGATTGTAACATCATCAAGCTCAAGTTTGTATTCCCTCGTCAGTCTCAAGGATTCTTCCAGGCTTAGGTTCTTTGCAAAATCATGTAAAAGGGCTGCAATTTTCACCTTATCCTCTGGTGCCTTGTGCCTTTTAGCCAATCCAAGTGCCTCATCCACTACACTTAGTGTATGGTCCAGTCTCTTTTCTCCAATTCTCTCTTTTAAAACTTCTATTATTCTGTCCATTTCATTCCCCTTTGAATAAGGATTCCTTCTTAATCTCTTCCATAAGAGCATCCGGAACCATATATTTGATCGATAGACCTCTTCTGATTCTATCTCTAATTTGGGTTGATGATATTTCAACCTCTGGCCCTCTACTCCTGTAGATTCTAAATTCATATTTATCCCTCAGGTACCTTAGCTTATCATCAACATCCTTCGCCGAATGGGTACCTCTGCCATACATTATGAATTCAATCTCTTTTGCGATTTCCTTAAATCGCTTCCAAGTTTCCAGCTCGAAGAGAGTGTCTGTACCTATTATGAAATACAGCTTCTCATATGGATATTCTATACTCATCTGCCTGATTGTGTCAATTGTATAGGAATACCCTTCCCTTCTGAACTCAATATCGCTAAGCCGGAAATTTGGATTGTCCCTGATCGCCAGTTCCACAAGCTTCATTCTATAGCCGGCCTCCATAACATCCCCGCCAGTTTTATGGGGTGGATTGGCAGACGGTATATAGATTATCCTATCGAGATCCCACTCTTCACGGATATATTCTCCTATTAGCAGGTGACCCATATGAATTGGGTTAAATGTTCCGCCAATCAGTCCAATAGCCATTATATCCCTCCTTCTCCCAGATGACACAGGACTTCAGATATATCTGAAGTCCACCATCCCTAGGGAAGCACTATTTTCTTGTTGTCCTTTGATTCTCTGTAGATTACAAATCTTCTTCCAATACTTTGCACAAATTCTGCATTGAGTGTTTCCACCAGCTCCACCGCAACATCAGTTGGATCAAGAACACTGTTCTTCAATACACTTACCTTAACAATCTCTCTTGCATTTAGAGCGTCGTCCACCTGCTTGACAAAATTGTCCGTCAAGCCATTCTTGCCCAGCTGAAATATTGGATCCAAATTGTGTGCAATGCTCTTTAAATAACTTCTCTGTTTTCCTGTCAGCACTTTTTCACTTCCTCTTTTATTCAAAAAATTCAAATTCGTAGTCACAGATAAATACTGAATCTCCCTCTGTAATTCCTAGCTCCTTCAATCTATCTATGACGCCTTTCTTTCTCAGCATCTCCTGAAAATATCTCAGGGAGTCGGAATCATCCATATATGTGGAGCCCAAGAGCCTTTCCATGAAATCTCCCTCCACGATGAATCTTTCATCCTCTTTTCGTACTATTATCTCATCTTTTCTCGGAGCAATGATTTCAACATACTCCTCATCATATGTTTCATAGGATGTTTCAGTATTCTCCAGAAGATTCCAAATTGCATAAACCAGCTCCTGGATACCTTCCTTTGTCGCCGCTGAAACCTCGAGAACCTGATGTCCCTTTGGTAGAAATTCTTCTTTTATCCTTACAACCCATTCCTCCGATGAAGGTAGGTCTATCTTGTTGGCAACTATGATCTGAGGCTTATCCTTAAGCTTTTCATTGTATTGAAATAGCTCTTCATTGATTTTATGGAAATCATCAATTGGATTTCTTCCTTCGCTTCCTGATGAATCGAGGACATGGACCAGGACCCTGGTTCTTTCGATGTGTCTTAGGAAGTCATGCCCAAGGCCTGCTCCCTGTGAAGCACCTTCTATAAGTCCGGGAATATCTGCTATCACAAAGCTTTTTTCTTCCCCTACCCTTACCACTCCAAGATTAGGTTTAAGTGTTGTAAAATGATAGTTTGCTATCTTTGGCTTTGCTGCTGATATAGTTGACAGAATTGTTGATTTTCCAACATTTGGAAACCCAATCAAGCCAACATCTGCCAGAAGCTTCAGCTCCAGAACGATCTTTCTCTCCTGCCCCTTGGTTCCTGCCTCGGCAAAACCCGGTGCCTGTCGTGTGGCCGTGGCAAATCTTGCATTCCCGCGTCCGCCCTTACCGCCCCTGGCAATTACAAATTCCTGTCCGGGCTCCTTCAGGTCGACTATGACCTTTCCAGTCTCCTCATCCTTAATTAGAGTCCCCACCGGCACCTTAAGGTAAGTGTCTGAACCATCCTTGCCAAACTGCTTCTTTGCCCTACCATCTTCACCGTTTTCTCCCACGTAGGACCTCTTGTATCTAAAATCCATTAGTGTCCTTATTCCTTCATCAGCATAAAGAATTATGGAGCCACCTTTGCCCCCATCTCCACCATAGGGTCCACCTGATGGCTCATACTTCTCTCTTCTCCATGCGACTATTCCATTACCGCCTTTTCCTGCCTTTACAGATATTTTCGCAACATCAATAAACATTACCATCATCCTCATTTACATTATTTATACAATCTGGTTTTTAGCCATCTATTACTAGTTACCCCAAAAAACGCCTTTAACACCGTTCTCAGGCAACATAGGTCCCACACAAAAAAATTAAAGCTTACCAGACGGTAAGCTTAAAATTTACGCTAATTCTTCTCGAGGATAGACGCTAACTTGTTTCTTGTCGCGACCTTTTCTTTCATATTTAACAACACCATCAACTGTGGCAAATAATGTATCATCCCCACCTATTTGAACGTTGTTACCTGGATGGATTTTAGTTCCTCTTTGTCTTACCAAGATATTACCTGCCAATACAAACTGTCCATCTCCTCTTTTGACACCCAGTCTTTTAGACTCACTGTCTCTACCGTTCTTTGAACTACCTACTCCCTTTTTAGAAGCAAACAATTGTAAATTCAATTTAAACACGATTTCCACCTCCCCTATATTCAAGAGTGATATATTTAGGGTAACTTTCTATCATTGATCTGATTCCGACCTCGTAGGTTCTTAATATCACCTGGCTGTCGGATAAATTACCATTTTCCAATTCTGTTCCCAGATTTACCATCATATAGCCCATATCATCGTCAACCTTGTAATCAAGGCTTTCTTCGTCCACACCAGCTATCTCAACGATGGCTCTTAGAGCCGTGTATCCCAAAACCGATGCAGCCGCACATACAATATCTTCTCCGTATGGTCCATATTCCGCATGTCCTGACATCTCAAAGCTTGTTATCCTCCCTGATTTGTCAGTCCAGATTATTACCTTGATCATAATTAACCTACAATCTTGTCAATTTGAACCTTAGTAAATGGTTGTCTATGTCCCTGCTTCTTTCTAATGTTCTTCTTAGGCTTATACTTGAACACTACAATTTTCTTTGCTTTGCCTTGAGCAAGAACTGTTCCCTCAACCTTAGCTCCTTCTACGAATGGCTTTCCAGGAGTCACTCCTGAATCAGTTGACATTAAAAGAACCTTGTCAAAATTAACTGCGTCGCCCTCTTCAGCGTTTAGCTTCTCTACAAAAACTACATCGCCTTCCTGAACCTTGTATTGCTTACCGCCTGTTTCAATAATTGCGTACATTTACTGCACCTCCTCTTACCTAGTCTCGCCAATATCAGGTGACTATGCTTAAAACCCATATTGAGCGGCTCTACACCTAAAATAGTTTAACAAAATAAACCCTTGTTGTCAAGCTTCATTTTTCCTTATTCGGCCTCTACCATTGCAGGTCGGACACACTATGGTGGTTTCCTTGTCAAGTGTAGGTCTGTTTCTCTTTCTAACCACTTCCACCAGGTTCAGTTTGGTCATTCCCATCACATAGGGCTTGTTCTTGTCCTTTCTGAACTCCTTGTCAAGCTTCCCCAGTACAATATCTATATTATCCTGATTTTTCATATCAATAAAATCAATGATGATTATGCCACCAATGTCCCTTAGCCTTATCTGTCTTGCAATTTCAACAGCTGCTTCAATGTTGGTCCTGACTATTGTATCACTTAAGGTAAGGTTACCTACATATTTCCCGGTATTTACATCTATGGCAGTCAGCGCTTCCGTCTCATCAATGACTATATACCCACCACTTTTAAGCTCAACCCTCCTGGAAAGTGCTTCCTTCATATCCATTTGTATGCTCATATGGTAATCCATGTTGTATTGTGGATCATATGTCAGTTTTTCCTTGAGATTATAGTCACTGAGCTTGGTTGTTGTCTTCAGATAGTCAAATATATCCTTGCTGTTGGTGACCACATCAGTCTTTGACTCGTCAAAATAATCCCTTAGTATCTGAAGGACCAAAACCGGTTCACTGTATATAAGCTTTGGTGTGGGAAGATAGTTTCTCTCACCTTCAATCCTTTCGAATATTCCAACCAACTCATTATATTCCTCTTTAAGAAGCTCTGAATCCACTCCCTGGGAAACAGTTCTGAATATCATGCCCATGTCATTTCTCTCAAGCTCCTTACCCACTGTTTTCAATCTCTCAATCTCTTCCTGAGCTCTAATTTTTTTTGATATGTTGACCCTGTTGGAGTAGGGAGTAAGCACCATATATCTTCCTGGTATTGAGAGGTGCGTTGTAACCTTGGGTCCCTTGCTTCCCAATGGCTCCTTCACCACCTGTACCATTATATCCTCACCGTGCTTGAGTACCTTGTCTATTGTCAATTTTTCCCTTGAGTACATCATTTCCCTGCCAAGGGCATCCTTAATGTTCAGATAGGCATTCTTCTCCTCGCCAATGTCAATAAAGGCAGCCTCCATCCCCTGAAGAATGTTCACCACCCTGCCCCTGTACACGTTACCAAGCAATCTGTGCCTACCGGTGTCCTCCTTGTAATACTCAACAAGCCTGCCATCCTCTACAATACATATTCTGTTGATTCCATCCCTTGAATCTATGTAGATTGTATTCATTGGCTGCACCCCTATGCAAGTTCCTTGATTTCTCCATCCTCATCTGTAAAAACATCAAGACGTTTTATCATGACCATATCAAGATCGACCTTAAGATCCAGTTCCCTTTCCATGGCCTCCATTAGCTCTATTGGCTTTAAGTTTCCAGACTCTCCTGATTTCAACAATGCACTTAAAACATGAAAGTCTTCATTGTCCTTACCCTTGTATGTTATATTTCCTATAAGGGGCTTGATATCAAGCTGCCTTTCAACCTTTTTCTTCCCCTTCTTCCTTTTCTTGGTTATATTCACCTGAGAAAGGCTGTTCCATTTGGAGAGTGCTTCCTCAAAATCATCTTCTTCATCAAGTTTATCAGACATGAACCTTATCTCATAGTGGGACCAGGAGATCATTGATGTTAGAGATGCTCTCTTTTCAACCATTTTGCTTTCAATAAGTTGAATTCCCTGTGGCAAAGACTTATTCATCCTTTCAATGAAAGTCTCCGGGTCCATCCAATAAGCCAGCTCCACGTCCATGTACTCAGCGAGGCTTTCAGTGCCCAATGGCAGAGGATTTCCTATTGAGAATTTTGGATGAGGATTATATCCCTCTGAAAACTTGATGGGTATTCCAGCCTTTGAAAATGTCCTTGTGAACAACCGTACCATATCCAGATGGGAAAGGTATTTCAAATACCCGACTTTAGTAAATCTAGTTCTTAAAATCAATTGAATACCCCCCACATAGCACAGTCCTTAATCCCGCATCCGGTACAACCAAGCCTGCAGTCCCTTGTGGTTTCACCCTTTATGGCCTTGGTGTACTCAGTCTGAAGGTATTTCTTGCTGGGTCCTGGATTTATGAAATCCCATGGCAAATTCTCGGAAAAATCCCTATTCCTATTTGCGTAGAAGCTTCCATCAATACCAAGCTCCTTCATGGCTTCCAACCAGGTCTCATACTTGAAATGCTCAGACCACCCATCAAATCTGCAGCCTTTCTCCCATGCCCTGTAAAGCACCTTGCTGACCCTTCGATCACCTCTTGCAACTATGGCTTCCATGTAGCTTACCCTCGGATCATGGTAATTAAAGGTCACCTTCTTGTCCTTTATGCTTCCCTTTACAAGATCAATCTTAGAATGAAACTCCTCTATTGTATCCTGCCCATGCCATTGAAAAGGGGTGAAGGGCTTTGGAACAAAGCAGGATGCACTTGCAGTAACTGAAAAATTACCCTTTCTCTCTTCCGGTGGTCTGTTGAAGAACAGGTCCTTCACAAGATATGCCAGCTCCTTGATACCCATAACATCCTCATCTGTCTCGGTTGGGAGACCAATCATGAAATAGAGCTTTATTCTTGACCAGCCTTCCCTAAATGCATAGCTTACAGCATTGACAAGATCCTCCTCGTCTACACCCTTATTTATAACATCTCTCAGCCTCTGACTTCCAGCTTCTGGAGCAAAGGTCAATCCGGTTTTCCTTACTTTCTCAATTTCCTTCAGAATATCAATACTTACAGAATCCAGCCTTAAAGAAGGCAAGGACACTCCAACCTTCCGATCCTCAAACCTGTCCATCAGGCTCGATATCAAAAGATGCAGCTGAGAATAGTCACAGGAGCTCAATGAAGACAGCGATATGTTTTCATATCCCGTAGAATCCACAAGCTTCTCTGCCAACTCCAGCAATCTGTCAACAGACTTTTCCCTTATGGGTCTATAGATCATACCCGCCTGACAGAACCTGCAACCATGGGTACATCCCCTGAAAAGCTCCATGGATATCCTGTCATGAACGGTCTCCATGTAGGGTACAATCATGGTCTCTGGGGAGAACATGCCATCAAGGTCCCTGATCATTCTTTTCTCTATTGTTTCAGGCAATCCTGAAATCAAGGGGAATCTATCCTTGATTGTTCCATCGTCATTATAGCTCACATCGTACAGGGATGGTACATATATACCCTCCATTGTAGCCTGAACTTCTTCGAGGAATTTTCTTTTATTGTAGCCTTTCTTCTTATGCCTGTCATATATTTTAATAAGTTCCAGGGTAACCTCTTCACCCTCACCTATGACAAACAGGTCTATGAATTCCCACAATGGTTCAGGATTGTATGCGCATGGACCACCTGCAATGACCAATGGAAAGTCCTCTTCCCTGTCACTGGAGTGGATTGGTATCCCTGCAAGGTCCAGGATGTTCAGTATGTTGGTATAGCTCATTTCATACTGCAGGGTGAAGCCCAGAAAATCAAAGCTTCTGACCTCATCCTTGGACTCAATTGCAAAAAGAGGAATGGACTCCTTCCTCATCTGGTCTTCCATATCAACCCAAGGTGCGAAAACTCTCTCACAGGAGTATCTTGGTTCCTTGTTGATAAGGTTATAGAGTATGTGCATCCCAAGGTGTGACATTCCAACCTCGTAAACATCCGGGAATGAAAAAGCAAAACGAACGTCAACCTCATCAGGGTTTTTTGGTACCATGTTTTGCTCCATCCCTATATATCTGGAAGGCTTCTCAACCTTCATCAAAACTTTATCCAATTTATATTTATTAATCATTCCATTCACCTTTCAATCGTTTTGCTTGCCCTTGTGATAATGGTTTCTCGCAGGCAAAGAAAAGCTCTAACCAAGGTTAGAGCAATCACTTCTTCTTGTCTTTTACATTAACAATGGGGATGTTGGCAACCAGTGCTGATACAGGAGATTTATTGCCCTCCTTCTTCATCTTGGTCATCTTGATTTCAATTTCAGCTTCATCTATTTCTGCATATTGCGAAATCACCTTGACAATATCACCCTTGATCATTTCAAGAAATCTAGGAGACAGGTCGGAGCGATCATGAACCAATACCAATTTCAGTCTTTCTTTTGCCACATTCTTGCTGTTTTCCTTTTTTCTAGTAAACATTTTGAAAAAATCCAAACCGTTCGCCTCCTTTACTTTCCAAATATAAGCTTAAGAACCTTGCTGAACTTGCTTTCATCATTTTCCTCAAGATTCAGCAGCTCCACTTCCTCACCAGTGATTCTCCTTACAATGTTTCTGTAAGCCTTTCCTGCCAAGGCCTTTTCATCCATAACAACAGGCTCACCCTTGTTTGTGGAAATTACTATTGACTCGTCATCAGGTACTATTCCAATCAGATCAATGGCCAGGATGTCAATAATATCATCGATATTCATCATATCCCCTCTTTTTACCATATCAGGCCTGATACGATTGATTATAAGCTCTGGATCATGAAGCTCATTGGCTTCAAGAATGCCTATTACTCTGTCCGCATCCCTTACAGCTGATATTTCAGGTGTAGTTACAATTATTCCTCGATCTGCCCCAGCTATTGAATACTGGAATCCCTGTTCAATACCTGCTGGTGAGTCGATTATTATGTAATCATGACTCTTCTTGAGTTCATTTACCAGCTCAATCATCTGCTCAGGGCTCACTGCAGTCTTATCCTTGGTTTGTGCAGCCGGTAACAAATACAGCTTCTCATGTCTCTTATCCTTGATAAGTGCCTGTTTAAGCTTACAGTTTTTTTCAACAACGTCAACGATATCGTATACTATTCTATTTTCAAGACCCATTACAACATCAAGATTTCTAAGTCCAATATCCGCATCAAGAACTACAACCGAATAACCCATTCTTGCCAATCCGGTTCCAATATTTGCACTGGTTGTCGTCTTTCCAACTCCACCTTTACCGGATGTAATAACAATAGCTGTTCCCATTTTCTCTTTAGCCATTTATGTTCCTCCCTTTTATTTATTAGGTAAATACGGCTCTATTACAACTGCTCCATCAACCACTCTTGCTATTTCAGGATATTTGTACTGTATATCATCCTCCGGTGGTCTTACTATATAATCTGCTATTCTAAGCTGTGTAGGCAAAAGACTGTAAGCTGCAACAACAGCATATCTATTCCCTCCAACGCCTGCCTGTGCAACACCTCTTAAAGATCCCAGCACCACGATGTTTCCCTTTGCCTTCAAGAGAGCTCCTGGGTTTACATCCCCTATAACGACAATATTGCCATTATAGGATACCTCCTGGCCGGAGCGTAGTGTTCCATGTACAAATCTGGTCATTCCTTCCTGCACAACTTCAGACTCAGATACAACAATTTCCTTGATGGGCTCGTAATCTACGGATGCAATTTCTTCAGGCACCCTTTCAATCTGTACTTCAAAATCATATCTGTACTTAAGAAGCAGCATGATTTCAGTCCTATTTTCCTCACTGAGCTCCTCTCCCCTAACACCAAGGAATCTACTGCCCCTGAAGAAATTTGAAGCAGTCTTCATCTTGCTTTCAAGCTCGGATTTTATAAGCTCAAGGTCATTGCCTTCAACATTCAAATATATTCCGTCTGCCACGCCCTTGATTGAAACAACATCTTTTCTCATGTGCTACCTCCAAATTAAAGCCTTATTCTAATTCTACTAGTTTATGGAATAAAAATCCAGAGTTTTAGTTTTTTATTTTGGCTAATCAAATGTTATTGAATTCTCTATGGGCAAGGTGTCAATTTGCCCCACATCATTGAGTCCAAGATATTCAGCTATTATCTCCCTTACCATAGGTGCAGCGTATCCACCTGAACCTCCCTGGAACAGCACTGCAGCAACAGCGATTTCCGGATCGTCGTAGGGCGCAAAGCCCACAAACCATGCGAAGTCATCAAAGGTATCACCTGTAGATGGATTGATACCACTTCGTTCAGCAGTTCCAGTCTTTACTCCGACCTTAATCGGAAAGTTCTGGAATATCCATCTTGCAGTTCCGTCGTCTGCAACCTTTTCCATACCCTGTTTTACGTGCTCCAGATTCTCATAATCATTCATTTCGATCCTTTCTGACTGAGCTTCATGCTCGTAAAGTACCGAAACATTATTGTAGTTTCGTATGCTATCAATCAAGGTCACCTTGTTGAGATAACCTCCATTGGCTATTGTAGCAATGTAATTTGCCATCTGTATTGGAGTATATGCGCTTTGTCCCTGGCCTATGGTAACATTGAGGGTATCTGAGATATTCCATCCAGCCTGGTTTAGATAGGTGTACTTGATCTTGTCCGCCAGCCCTTCACGCTCACCGGAAAGCCTCATCTCAGGCTCTATACCCATGTCATAAAGTCTTCTTACAACCTCAGCCCTGGACAGAGTCTCTTCCAGTTCTGTCCAACCAATTATCTCTTCTATTGCAACTTGAATGTCCTCGTCGCTGATTTCTAGGTCCTCCATCAGATAACCTTCAATGCTTCTTTGGAGCATTTGCTTTAGTAGGTATTTGGTGGTGATTATTTTTCTTTGGGGGTCCGGCACTCCTCCTGATACTTCAGATGGTACGTTTATCTCGATTCCCGTTTTGTCATTGAGGCCCAGCTTCTTTGACATGTCCACAATATCCTCAATCTCTATCTTAACCCCTATCTCCTGTCCCGTCCTTTGGTTTCTTCCGAGGGCCAGTGTATAGAAATAGTAGTTGCAGGAATCACTCAATGCCTCATAGAAATTCTCATAGCCGTGAGTACCTCCGGTGTTGGTGTATATTAGGCAATGGAATCTCTTGTCCCCCACGGTTACATAGCCCATGTCTCTGATCCTCAGAAGGGGATTTAAGCCCTTTTCCAGAGCAGTAAGACCAGTTACCATCTTAAAGGTTGAGCCGGGCTGTACGGCCGTCTGAGTGGCTATGTTGTACAAGGGTCTGGCTGCCAAAGGATTATCCGAATCCTCGGGAAACAAACTTAACCAATCTGTATTGTTTATTCCAGTTGAGAATAGATTCGGGTCAAAGGATGGGTAGCTTACCATTGCAAGTGTTTCTCCAGTCTTTACATCAAGCACCACTACTGCACCTGAATTTGCATTGATATAGGGTCGCCCCTTCCGACGATGGGTGCCGAAGGTATAATCTCCCCATTGGCTTCTGAAGGTTCCACCTTTGCTTAATTGATCCAGTGTGTGTTCCATGGCCTCCTCTGCAGTCTTTTGCAGCTGGAGGTCAATTGAAAGATAGATGTTGTCTCCTGGTACAGGGCTTATCTCCTCTATGACATTGGTTGTGTTGCCAACTACATCCACCTCTACCTTCTTAATGCCACTCTCTCCATTCAATTGAAGTTCAAAGCTCTCCTCAATCCCTGTTTTCCCTATTAGGGTTCCTGGAGAGTAGCCCTCCTCCCTAATATATTTTTCAATTTCAAAGGGTTGACTGATTTTGCCGATATAACCTAGTATGTGGGAAGCTGTTGTCCCTTCAGGATAGATTCTCACAGGTTCAATGGATACATTGATTCCCGGAATTCCTGAAAGGCCTTCCTCAATTTTTGCTACGGTTTCATCCTTGATTCCATATGCGATATTTATTGGTTGATATGCCAGATATCCCTGAATATTCAACTGATTTATCAATCCCAGCAATGATCTTGACTCGTAGCGGGATAAGTTCTTATCAATGGAATAATTTTCCTTAACCGATTCAAATGCTTCCTCAAGGGGTGTTTCCTTATCAACCTTATTTGCCTCATACCAATTGTTCAAGTTATTTATATGAACATATTCAATATCCCCAGCAACAGAAATCCTTGGATTTACACCACTGCTTATCAAGTGGGACTGAGCTTCATATCTTATTCTTTCATCCTTTACAAACTGTGGTAGGATAACATTATCCCTTGCTGTTATAATCAATTGCTCCAAGGGATCCTGATCTGATATGCCGGTGGTATCTACAAAGCTGTAAAGCAGATCAGTGCCCTGATCACTCATTCTTATCTGTACCGGAGAGCTAATTCCGTTTTCTTCCAGAATTTCAATGAGAACCTCTCCTGGAATCAGATACTCCTCTGTTTCATCACCCAAAGGGATTACTCTATTTAGAAATGAATACAGGCCAACTTCGTTGAACAGATTGATAAAATCCTCTTCTCCCGTAGTTTCAATTGTAATGAAGGGATAGTCTGCCATCAGTTCTGTCTTTTGTTGAATATAATCCTCATGGTATACAAGAGCATAATCATCAATGACTAAATCCCCCTGAAGATCGTATTTCCGGAGAAGCTCATATGCCATAAGCCTGGCAACTGGATGGTCAACTATTTTCCTGGTGTTCACCTTGTCATCCTTTAGTATTCCTGAAATACTTGAAACATCCTCTGGAATACTACTGTCCAGTGAATATATTTCAGGATTCTTTTCGCTTAAGACATCCTGGGCCCTTCTAAATATTGTAATGCCAAAATGATCATTGTAGGGTCTTGAGAATTCCATTTTCAGAAACTCGTTCAACAGATCATTCTCAAGTATGAGCTTCACCAGCTTATCCATGGGATCATCCTCATTGGCCAGATATGACTCAGTTGAACTGTACTTAATGTAGTTCAACTCCACAGGATAGTCATTTACATATTCGGCTCCATCGGTTTCGAGGAGTCTTACAAGCCGCAGGAGACTTTCATTCCGAACGGAACGATCTCCAATGTTCAGTTCATCCTTCAATAGCTGTACAGTAAAGGTAGGTACATTCCCGGCCAACAGTCTCCCGTGTCTGTCACGAATTTCACCTCTAGGCGCAGTGGTGTAAACTTCCTTGACTCTTTTATTGTCTGACAGGTCACGGTAGTAGTCCCCCTGTGCAATTGTCAGTGTAGCAAGCCTGAAAACCAGCATCGTAACTATCAGCACAAGAAAATATATCATCAGGCTGTACCTATTGAAAAGTTTATCTCTAAGCTTCATACCTCTCTACCTCCTGCCAAATCTTAGGTTTGGCTGTATGAATATCCTTTGAACAAGCATAAATAACAAAACAGCAATAATACCATTGTAGATTACTTCAAAGGAAAAAACACTCCTAACAGCTTCAACAAAATTTATGTCCCTTGAAAGGAAAAACTGAAACAAGGAAAAAAGGGCGTTGTAGAATACCGTAGACAATGCAGTGAAGATGAAATGATTAACTCCAGATTCCTTTGTCAAGCTATCGTATGCAAAGCCCACAAAATAACCTATGAAGAATAGTATAAATGCATTGACGCCTAATGTAATGGAGAAGAGTACATCCTGCAAGAGCCCCGCCAATAGTCCAAAAACGGATCCAAATATTCGACCCTTTTTCAATGCTATCATCACAACCAAAACTATGGCAGTATTTGGAACAACGCCAAAAACTCCGATATGGGGTATCAGAGTAGCCTGGATAATTATATTAAGTATTATAGACATGGTAATGATCAGAATGGTCAATTGGATCCCTCATTCAATTTACTATTACAAACACATTGTAAAGCTTCTTAAAGTCCACCGCTGGTGCAACAACAATTGTTTTGGTCAACTCTTCCTGACTTGTCCTGATTTCTGTAACTTCTCCTATATAAACTCCCTCGGTATAGACACCACCAAGTCCAGATGTATAAAGCTTGTCTCCCACAATGACATCCGCTTCAAAATCAAAGAGATATCCTTCAAGCAGACTATCCACACTACCTGAAAGAACTCCGCCATCCTGAGTTCTGATTATCTTAAAGGAAACGCTGCTCAGTTCATCAATAACAGTGGTTATCTTGGCCCAATTGTCTCCAACATCTACAACCCTGCCAACCAAACCCTCCTGATACAGCTCCTGTTCAACCTCCACTCCCTGTACTACTGTGGCACCTTTTATGATACCATCATCTGAGCCCAGATTTATGGTGAACCTGTCAAACCAGTTTCCTGGCTCCTTTCCAATTACCTTACCTTTTGTCAGGTCAAGTTCTGTGGATCTTTCAAGCTCCAATTCATTTTTCAGATAATCCGTCTTGCCTATTATATTCAACAGGTCCCTGTTCTCCGATT